>CAXSHI010000141.1:0-11741 GCA_964236755.1 uncultured Acetobacteraceae bacterium | reverse complement strand
AGACAAGTACAACCGCCTGCGTGCCCGCCGTGGCCCGGTGCGGGCGATCATGGCCATCGCCCACAAGCTGCTCCTGGCCGCGTTCCACATGCTGAGCACGGGTGACACCATGCTGCGCATCATGGATGCGACCCGCTCGCGCCCGATCGCAACGCCCTTGCCGCGCAACAGGTCACGCGTCATCCGGCTGTCCGCGAACGGGTGGTCAAAGTGCAACTGGTCGATCCGCCGCATGACGGCCAGGTCGGCCGTCGGCACCGGATGCGGCTCATAGTAGAGGCTGCTGCGGCTGAGCTGAAGCACCTCCGCCTGCCGCCGCAGCGGCAAGCCGTGGCTGCGGTCAATCATCGCCTTGCGCTCAGCAGGCCGGCTTTGCCAAGCGCACCGGACAAAAAATCGTTCTCCAGCGTCAACTCCCCGATCTTCGCGTGCAGCGTCTTCACGTCGATCACTGGCGCTATCTTCTTGGCCGTAAAGCCGGACCCGAACACCCCAGCAGCCCCCTCAAGCAGTTGCGCCTTCCATGCCGTGATCTGGTTGGGGTGAACGTCATGCAGCTGCGCCAGCTCCGCCAGCGTCTTCTCGCCCTTGATGGCTGCCAATGCCACCTTCGCCTTGAAAGCCAGGTTGTGGTTCCGGCGTGCTTGCTTGGTCATTCTTGCTCCTGATCCGCGGCATCCTCGCCGCGCTCAGGCAGAAAATCCACTTAACGACCTGTCTGAACTCTCCCGGCCACCTCTGATTCATCGACGTCCTGATCGGTCAGCGTCTGCGCCACGATCATGCCGCTGACGGCATCCACCGCCAGATGCAGCTTGCGCCACGTCTGGCGCGACTTCGCGCCATGCTTGGCCTCCAGCCATTGACCCGCTCCGTAGACCTGCAGGCCGGTGCTGTCGATCAACACATGCAATGGGCCAGGCGGCACGTGTGCTGGCTGGATCACCGGCAACACCACCGCCCGACGGCTGACCGTGCTGTGATCCGGCGCCGAGAGCGTCAAGCCCATCAACGTCAGCACCGACATCATGAGACCCTCGGTCTGGCGCAACGCCAGCTTGAACGCCGTGCGCAGCATCAGGCTGGTCTGGATGGCTGCGTCCATGTATCGAGCCTGCCCGCCTGGTCCGGTGGTCTGCCAATCTCCCAACGCTGCGTCCTCAATCCACAACGTCAGGCTGCCCCTCTGGCGCAGGCCCGCTTCATAGGCCGGCCAGTTCTGCACCTTGAACGCCATCTTCGGGATCTGGTGACGGTGATCGGCGTTTTGTTTATGTGGCATCGGGCTGCTCAGAGCCGGACAGGGGAAGAGCATCCTACCATCCCTGGACCGAGCAAGTGCACCAACGCCGCCGAGACCTGATCCCTCCTGGAACCAGGCAGGTGGACTCAGTCGCCGCCACCACGATGACAATCCACAACCAAACCCAGGCTCTCAGCCCCTCCACCGCGTGCATGACAACCGGCGTTCTGCGCTTGTCAGGTGACAACTAAGCTTGGTCAAACTAAGCTGTAGAGGAAAAGGTCGACTGTCTGAGGTGCGCGGTGGTTTTCACGAAAAAGCTGTTCTACCGAAAGAAACAAATCCGAGCCAGTGGCGATCGTGCTCGTGACAGCCGGAACTGGGTTGATGCTGAGAGGGACTACAAACGATACCTCAGCCTGGTTCCCCATGACCTGGATATCTGGGTCCAGCTTGGGCATGCCCTGAAGGAACAAGGCAAGCTGCTGGACGCTGAACAAGCTTATCAGCATGTTGTGAAAAGAAGGTCCGACGACCTCGACGCCATTAATCATCTTGCCCATGTCCTCAAAGATACCGGGCAGACGATCGAGGCCACCAAGCGCTTCAACAGTCTGTTTCTGCAGGATGGCAGAAGAGACCTCTATGCCTTGGCCATACAGTTTTCACCGATGGATGCCGAGATACAGGCGGCCGCCCGGGCCGCGCGAACGGTCCGCGCCGGGGCGATCCTGATCGAACTGGACGACCTGTTAGGGTTCCTGGAGGCTCACAAGACGGTCTCCGGCATTCAGCGGGTCCAGTTAGGCATTATACAGCACGTTCTTTCCCTTTCATCCCAGGAAAACCAGTTCTACTTTGTCCTGAACGAGACGGGCGCGCACTTCCTGTGGCATGTCCGGAATTCCGACCTCAGCGCGATTGCCTCGTACCTGTCGAGGGACACGGTCGAACATGCAGAGCTGAAAATTCTGGTGCATAATACAAGGAAGAACGCGACAGCCGTCGTGGCAGGACGCGGGAATACCTACCTCGTTCTCGGAGCCTTCTGGGGTTACGGCGCGGTCGCAGCACGGTACGCAGAGATGAAGCGCAACGGCGTAGCCATTGGCGCATACATCTATGATCTCATCCCGATCACTCACACGGAGTACTGTGACGAAGGTCTGCCCCATGAGTTCAAGATGTCGTTCGGCGACGGCTTGATGATCTTTGACTTCCTCGTGGCGATCTCCGAATTCAGCGCATCAGAAGTCCGTCGCTACATCGACAAGTATCACCTGCGGCAGAGACCGGTCATCGCGGTACCATTGGCTCACTCCAATTCCAGCCCGATAGCGCCGGGCCCAGCAGCTGCCTTAGCAGACGGCACTCCCCAGCCCAGCCCGGCGCTGGCGAGCTTGCGGGGCAGACCCTTCGCGATGATGGTGTCGACGATCGAAGCCAGGAAGAACCACGCCTACCTAGTGGCTGCATGGAAGGCTTTCATCGACGAAGGCCTAGACCCTCCTGACCTGGTGTTCGTCGGTAGGCCTGGATGGCGTGTGACCAGCCTGTTGGAGATGCTGGCGACGACCCGTTACCTTGATGGGAAAGTCCACATTTTGCATGACTTGTCGGACACGGATCTGACGGCGCTGTACGACGCTTGCCTGTTCACCCTGTTCCCGAGCTTCGTCGAAGGTTGGGGACTGCCAGTGGGCGAGTCCCTCGCTCGTGGGAAACCATGCGTCGCCTCCTCTACGTCGGCATTGCCCGAGGTCGGCGGTGACCTCGTCGACTACGTGGACCCCCTGAACCTGCGCGACGGCCTGGAAGTCATTCGCAAGATGGCGTTCGACAAGTCCTACCGCGACCAGCGCGCCCAACAGATCCGGGCCAAGTTCAAGGCAAGGACCTGGGCTGATGTCAGCGCGCACCTGTTGTCTGAAGTCGAGATGGTCCGGGAGGGATTGACGATTGACACCGAGCCGGCCGTCCTGTTCCCCGCCGGCATGTTGTTCCGTCCCGGCGACCTGGCGCTGGGCAAGCGCGTGGCGGATGACTACGCTAGACACCCTGTACGATCCATGCTGAGCAATGGTTGGTACGGCATCGAGACTATGGGGTGCTGGATGCAGAGTCATCGCGGGGAAGTGCTGTTCCGCAGCGATCTTACCCCGGGAACGCCCATCGTGGTCTATGTCGGCTTGTACTCGCCCCAGTTTGCCAGCCCCGAACTCAAGCTCCACATGTGGATCGATGAGGGAACCAGGGAAGGCACCGAGGGCCCGGCATCGCCAGTCCAAGGGAGGCGAACCAGAACCGCCATCCCCTTCATGGTTGGGCAGCACTTCCCGGTCAGGTTGGAGGGTGCCATCGGGAAGCACGGTCTGACACGCCTCCGCTTGGTGCTGACCGGTCCGGTCACTCACGAGGCAATGGATCCAAAGAGTCGACAGTTCGCGCTCGGACTGGCCTACGTCAGCTACACGGCCAAGGATGATCCTGTTGCCTGCCTGGACGTGGTGGAGCGAATTCTGTTCGGCGCCCCGCAGGCCAGGGCCGTGCGCGAGGACGAATTGGAAGCCGACGACGCCGAAAGCCTCGCAGCCATGTAGCGACCAGCTGATGCCGCGCCTGCCAACCGCACGTCGCATATCCGGACGAGGCTGACGCTCCAATGCTTAAATTGATGCTCATATTCGGAGTGCTGGCCTGTCCGGCACTTGCACAAACCCCGGCATCCACCCAAACGACAGGCGCGATGCTGAACCCCCGGGGAACCGCCGAGCAAGGCGAGGTGGCCACCTCGGTCGCAAGAAGGAGCGATGCCCGCGTCATCGGGCTGGTCCCGGACGTTTTCTATCTGCCTGGCGACGAGCAGGACGACGCACCGTCGTTCCAGCGAGCCATCAACGCCGCCTGTGCAGGCGGCGGACGTAAGATGGATCTGCTGAGTCGACACTACAGCATGCGGTCGCCCATTATCCAGTCCTGTCTTGTCAGTTGGGTGGGTGAGGGCTGGCAGGAGCAGGCGGATGGCGCTGCCCTCCGCACGGGAACGTGGCTGGATTTCACGGCGGCTGCCTTCGGTCGGGACGGCACCACCAATCCCATCACGATCTCCGGCGAGCTCGCTACTGGCAGCATCCTGGAGCGGTTCGGGTTGACGCAGCCGGTCAGCCTGCCTGCTTCCGGCGACAACGCTTGGACGTCTCCGACAACACCGTTCCTGATCCTGATCGAGCAGGTCAACGGTGGCATGGAGGTTCGTGACGTCATGTGCCTGGGTGTTGCGAGTTGCATCTATTCGCATGCGTCTCAGCGGACAAGCTTCCGCGGGATCCGGGGACAGGCGTTCCGCGTGCTGATTCAGATCGACAAGAGCTTCGATGTCGGCCGGATCGAGGACGTGCATTTCTGGCCCTACTTCTCGCAGGACGCCCGGATCATGACGTTTCAGCAAGCCAACGCGGTCGCGGTGCTCAGCAAGCGCAGCGATACGCCGATGATGAGCCGGCTGTTCGTCCTCGGTGCCTATGCCGGCTTGGCGCTGGACGCGTCTGCCGACGAAGGCCGGTCCGTGCCGGGTGGCACGACCACGGGCGGCATGATCGGCAGCATCTCGTGCGATCTAGTACGCCACTGCTTGCTGGTAACGGAAGCGGCATCCGGGGCGCAGGTGCAGGTGAACCAGATCCGCAGCTTCGGCCAGCGATGGGGTGCGGACATGACCGCCGTCACGAGCCGCACAGGTATGCTTGCTGACGGGGACGTGGTCAGCATCCATGGCCCAAATACCACGCTGCAGATTGGCAGCTACGAGGATTTTGGCTCTGGGGCGCAGTCGATGACGCTCACCTCGCCGGCTGGGGCCAGCAATGTCCAGATCGGATCCATGCTGGTGTACCGCGCCCGCAGCCCGGCGAATGCTGTTCTGGTCCGGCAGGCTGGCTCAGCCCATGGGGTGACGATCAATGCACCGCCCCTGCTGACACCTGACGCTCCCGCGGGCTGGGGCATCGCGAACCAGGGAGCACCAGGCACCGTGTCCTGGCCGGACGCCGTGAAGCGGAACTGAGTGAGGTGGTGTTCGTCAGGAGCCTGGGCGGCGCCTGGAACCAAGTCGCGCATTACGGGCCCTGGGAAGCAGTTGCCGTGTTGTGGACGACGCGCGCTAATCGGCTGCTGCCCTTGCTTCCCGCTGGCTGTGAGTTATAGGTAGATCATTCGGCATTTAGGCTCCCTCTAACTCTGATCATAGGCTTCAAATGAATCTTTACTCTTACTTTCTGAATAACACTGGCAAAACTATGCACAAGAATGTGCATTATTTCCAGATTTATGAGCGTCATTTTAGTCGCTTTATCGGGCAGTCATTGACCATGATCGAGATCGGGACCGGGGGCGGAGGCTCGGCCCACATGTGGAAGCAGTATTTTGGAGCGCGCGCGCGGATCGTCAGCCTCGACATCAATCCGATCAGGAAGGTTGGCGAGGACGCCCAGGTCAGCATCCGCATCGGGGACCAGTCGGACGTCGGTTTCTTAGGCGCCGTGTTGGAGGAATTCGGAACGCCCGATATCGTCCTGGACGATGGTAGCCACCAGATGCCCCATGTGAATGCGACGTTCGACTGGCTGTACCCGCGCATCTACCAGGGCGGCGTTTACATGATCGAAGATCTGCATACTGCCTACTGGGAAGAGTTCGGAGGCGGCCTGGCCAAAGCGAACACGTTCATCGAACGCAGCAAAGGGTTCATCGACGAGCTGAATGCCGAATACACGAGGGGCCTCCTGCCAGAAACACAATTCAGCAAGATCACGTCCTCTATCCACTACTACGACAGCGTCGTGGTTTTCGAGCGCGGACGGCCGCCCAGCAGGGAAGCGTTCATTACAGGTGCCGTACAGACTTATTGACGAGGGCTTTTCGCTTGCACCTGCTTGGAGCATTTGGGTTTGATGATCAGTTCGACGGCACCTGAATTCAGAGCTCACCTCCGTTCCTGGGCGCTTGCTGAGATGGCTGTCTGGTTGCGTCCGGCTTCCAGAACAGCCGAGACCGCAGCAGATAGGCGTATGATAGTCGAACAGAATGCTGCAACACTGAATAGATTGCACGAATGGGTGTTTGTGCTGGATATTTCGGATTCGCTGATATCGGTCCGCTCGAAACCGAATCTGTACAGTGATGAGCAAATGGTCGATGGAACGATCCCGTTCATCGGCCGCATGCGGCATTACCTGCACTTCCTTTCGGAGGTCATGTGCGTCCACTCAGTCCTTGGTGACTGGACGATGATCGTCGATGTGAGTGACGGCGGGCTGAAGGACGGGGTCGTTCCGCAATTCGGTTTTCAGAAATCTTCCGAAAGCAACAACGTTCTGCTACCTGATCCCGAGTTCTTCTACATGCGCTGGTATGAGGGAGACGAGTTTCTGGACTATACCGCCTTCGATGAGAAGGTCGGAAAAGCTATTTTCGTCGGCTCTACCACGGGGGGGGGGCTTCTCGACCTCGATGCCGTCCGCAGCCGATCACTGCCAAGGCTCAAAAGCGCCCTGACGTTCCAGGACAGTGAATGGGTGGATTTCCGGCTACCGAACGTGGTGCAATGCCAGTCGGATTCGGTACGTGATGAGATACTTGCGCTAGGATTCGGCGTTGGCCACGCCAACTGGCAAGAGCAACTGCGATACAAATATCTATTATCAATGGATGGCAACGGAGCTGCCTGTTCACGTCTTGCGCTAAGCCTAAAAAGCAATAGCATACCCCTGAAATACCACTCGCATTCACAGTTGTTCTATTTCCATGGAATGCAACCGTGGCTTCATTTCATTCCGATTGATTGCGATCAACAAGTCGTTGATTTCGTTCTGGCTCAGAACATGCACCATGATAGGCACGCCTTCATCGCAGAGCAAAGCTCGGCTTTTTTCCGATGCTTCCTCAACAAGAGCGCCGTCATGGACTATACGGGCTACCTGCTTCAATTATACGTCGACTGGCTCAAAGGAACAGTCGTGGCTTGAGCGGGAACCCGGCATGGCGTGAGCAGCCCAGCCGAAATCTGCGACGCAGGCGGCGGACCCCTGCAATCGGGACTAGATACTTTCGCTTAGGTGAACTCACACCCTGCTCAACTGGCTCACCCACCACTGTCACATCCTGGAAACCGGGAACGACAGTTTCAGACTCAGAGGCGGTTTTCAGAATTCCCGAGCGAGCCTGGGTGCAACCAGGAATATGCATGCGGCCTGGAGCAGGGCTTCAACGATGAAGCCAAACCAATCGTAGCGCAGGCCAAGGCGCCTGTTTTCCAGCAAATAGGCGTTGGCGCGTTCGACCGGCCAGCGTCGCTTGCCCAGGTTGAAGGCTGGTCCAGGGTGCTTCTTGGAAGCAGGCACTCACATAGCCACGCTCGTACCTCGGCCGGCAGTGATGTTGGCCGACGCGTAGCCGTGGCGCTGCTTGGTCCCGAAGCTGGACGGCAGAGGCAAGATGCGTGACCGACTGATCGTTTGACGGCTTTTACAAACCATCAGACGGGGGAATGGGTCAGCAAGGGCAGCGAATCGTGTTTCAACCCGTGGAACGGTCGTTTGGGGTTAATCTGCTTCGCGCGTTGAGCAGCAGACCTGACCGAAAGCGGACGGTCCGCTTTCCACCGACCACAGCCAGTGCAGCGTCTCGCGGCTGTGTCCGCTTCCTGGCACCAGCGTGGAAGATCAGAGTAACCGAGACGGGGCGGGAAACCGACGGTGAGAGGATGCGTGTTGATCGTTTAGCCTTCTGATATGAATCTTCAACATCCTGACCAACCCGAGATATATATGATAATGTTCTTTATCACACGTATATAGTTGCGCTGCCCAAGGCTCCCAGGTTAGCTTGGCGCCAGGAGGCCGCCCATGCCCGACGACGCCCGCACCGTGCCCGTGACCCTGGACCTCGACCCCAAAACCGCCGCGGCCCTCGGCGATCCGGTGACGCGCGCGCGCATTGAGCGGCTGATCCAGCGCACGGTCCAGCCAGCTAGCATCGAGCGCCTTTTCGCCGTGATGGACGCGATCGGCGCCGAAGCGGAGCGCCGCGGCCTGACCGACGAGATCCTTAACGAGGAACTCGCCGCCTATAACGCCGAACGCCGAGAGCGGCCCCCCGCCGGGTGATTGTGCTCGATGCGTCGGTGCTTGTCAGCGCGGCGTTCCGTCCCGGCAGCGTACCCGACCAGGCAGTGCGCCATGCCGTCCTGACCGACCAGGTCGCCGTGTCGGAACTGGTAATGGCCGAGCTGCTCGATGTGCTGTATCGGCCCCGCATCGCCCGCTTCATAGACCCGGGGCAGCGTGCCGAACTGCTGGACCTGCTCGACACGCTGGGCATCGTCGTCGTGCCCACGACGCCGGTGGCCGACTGTCGTGATCCCAAGGACGACAAGTATCTGGAGCTTGCCCTTGCATCCGGCGCCGGCGTCCTCGTCAGCAGCGACAACGACCTGCTCGTGCTGCATCCCTGGCGCGGCGTGCGCATCCTGCGGCCGGCCGAGTACCTCGCCGAGGCTGAGGGGCGGGGCTGATGGACGGCGCCCCACTTGTGCCAGGGCCGCCCCTGGCCGGCCCCCTGCCCTCCCGCTCGGCCAGTGGACTGGCCGTCCCCGTCCTGGTCGCCGCTACCGGCGAGCGCGTATCCCAGCGCTTCCTCGAGTTCTTCGCCACTGCGATCCGCAACCCGCACACCCGCCGCGCCTACGCTCGCGCCGTGTCCGACTTCCTGGCCTGGTGCGAGGACCACGGGGTGCCGTCGATGGCGGCCGTGCAGCCGCTGCACGTCGCGGCCTGGATCGAGCTGCAGGCCCGCACCAAGGCGGCGCCCACGGCCAAGCTGCGGCTCGCTGCCCTGCGCCACCTGTTCGACTGGCTAGTCACCGGCGGGGTGCTGCCCACCAACCCGGCCGCGTCCGTGCGCGGGCCGCGGCACGTGGTCAAGGTCGGCCGCACCCCCGTGCTGGAGCCGGCCGAGGTACGGGCGGTGCTGGACGCCATCGATGTCACCACGCCCATCGGGCTGCGCGACCGGGCGCTGATCGGCCTCATGGTCTACAGCTTCGCCCGGGTCGGCGCGGCGCTGGGCATGACGGTGGACGACGTGTTCACCCAGGGGCGGCGGCTGTGGGTGCGGCTGCAGGAAAAGGGCGGTCACGCGCACGTCATGCCGTGCCATCACAGCCTGGAGGAGTACCTGCACGCCTACCTGGACGGAACTGGGATCGCCGGCAACGGCAAGGGGCCGCTGTTCCGCACGGTCGGCCGTGGCACGGCACGGCTGACCCGTACTCCACTGCCCCAGGCCAACGCCTACGCCATGATCCGGCGTAGGGCGGTGGCGGGCGGCATCGAAACCAAGGTGGGCAACCACAGCTTCCGGGCGACGGGGATCACCGCCTACCTGAAGGCCGGCGGCACGCTGGAGAACGCCGCCGCGATGGCCAACCACGCCAGCACGCGCACGACGCAGCTCTATGACCGGCGGTGTGAGGAAGTCAGTCTTAGCGAGGTGGAGCGGATCAGGCTGTGACCCGGGAGGCGGGTGGCAATGTGCAGATCGTGTGGATCCTGCATGGGACGCGGGACATTGACCGGCAGCTATTCGAGGACAGTGGATAACCACCTTACGCAAGATGGTCATTCCTCCCCTGCACTTCGTTGCTGCTCATCCCTGGTTGAAAGTTGGCACTCAGAACCAGGTTCATAACTAGGACAAATGATATAAGGTGCCTGTGCTTTGAATAGGTTTAGCTAATGCGAGCAGCACTGGGCTGCAAACACTAACCTAAACGGGTCCTAGACAGATCAATGTATTGCGACATTTCGCTATAAATTTGAACCGAGCCCTCTCTTACTGTTATGGTATCGATGCATCTTAATTGATTTGGACTGGAATTGCAGCGTGGCAATAGTTAACGTGGGTTCTGGTGAAACACTCAAGGACCAAGTACTCGATGGTATAGTCGAGATTAACAGTGGCGGCGTCGCACAGAACCTTACAATCACTAGCGGCATTCTCCAGATCGATAAAGGAGCAAGAGCAAGCAACGTTACTCTAGGCTCGAAAGCCACTGTGACAGCCCTCGAACCGATAGATGGCCTTACGCTGACGGCTGGATCAAGTGCCGACCTGGTGTATATCCCATATAGCCCAAGCGCATCCCTTACTTATGTTTCTATTTCGAGCAAGCTTATACTCTTCAGCGATGGCAAAGCATATTCTTTCCAAATAAACGCATCGGGTCCAGGGATTTATTTCTCTCTATCCTCTGATTACGGTATCCCGAGTTATACACACCCGACCGTAGGAACAGACATCCTTGTACTGGATCCAAAGACTGGGTTTGGTTTGCCTACGGTTGAGACAAAAACCCAAGTCTCAGGGCAGAACAATGTAATTAACTTTAGTAGCGGCACTCTTGTAACAGATCAAGGGCCTAACACGATCATGCTTGGAAGCGGGACCTGCACGGTTCAGTCAATGGGCACGGACACGATCTATGGCAGCTCCGGAAGAGCAAATGTGGTTGCTGTCGGCGGCGATGTTGTGATCGGGGGAACTGGCTACCTAACTTTTCTCGGCGGCTCAGCCACGAGCACCCTTTTCGCTGGAAAGGGCGGCTTGGGTTACACCGGCGGCACGGCTTATGATATCGTGGTTGGCAACGGCAACGCGATGACAGTGCAGGGCGGTTCGGGGGGCGGTCAATACTGGAGCAGTGGAAGCAGCACCATTACCGCAGGCACAGGGTCTTTGTCGGTGCTTGTCGGGCAGAACGGCGACAAGCTGTACTCAGCTGGGGCGGCGGGCAACTTCCTGGTCGCGACATCCGGCGACGTCCTGCTTTCAGGTACAGCCGCTACTGGAAATGATGTCCTCATCGGCGCGAGTGCAGGCAATTTGACCTTCATTGCTGGCTCAGGCGACGTATTGATGGGTCTGGGGACAGGCATCAACAATGTGACGCTGGGGGCGGGACACGACACGGTGTTTGCCCGTGGCAACAGCACAATAATGACGGGCTCCGGATCAGCGGACATCGCTTTGTCGGGTCAAGCAAATCTCCTTATCAACTCGAATGCAGCCCCAGGACGCAGCTTTGCACTGTTCAATTTTATACCTGGCGCTGACCGAATTATGCTGGCTGGATTTGACTTGGCAACATCCGCCAATGCGATCTCAAACCAAACAAACATAAGTGGAAGTTCGATCCTAAATTTTGCAGGCGGAACCAGTATCACCTTTGTTGGCATCTCAAAAGTGGACTCGTCAGCTTTCGGCTGACATATGCATGGAGAAGCTTGTTCACGCACTGTCAAACGCTCGAGTGGCTCTATGAAAGGCAGGCACAAACGGGTATGATCTCCTCCACAGCGAGGGACAGCGTCATTGTGACCCGTCCCTTCCTGAGACCCCGTTTTGGAAGTCATGAAGCGGGAAGCAGTTTGCGGTTTGGATG
>CAXSHI010000140.1:0-11755 GCA_964236755.1 uncultured Acetobacteraceae bacterium | reverse complement strand
GAGAACGCGTTCACGCCGCCTCCGAAGATCTCAGCCGCTTCCCGCTGATCGAGCACCGTACGCAGTCCCGTGATCCCCGGCGCCGGCGCCGGACCGCGCAGGCATGCGAGTTCCAGCCGGCGCGCCGCCTGCCGGGCCGCGGCCGGGCGCAGGCCGAGCGCCGCCAGCGGATGCTTCAACAGGGACAGCAGCGCCACCGGCGCCAAGCCATCCGCGACGGCGTGAGCCAGAAGGCGCAGGAACGCGCCCGGCGGCGTGTCGGCCAGCGGCTCCCCCGCGCTGTCGTCGACAATGACGCCGTAGCGCCCAAGCTCCGCCGCCACCCGCACCGCGAGCGTCCGGTCCGGCGTCACCAGCACGGCGCGGGCGTGCGGCTTTTCCAGCGCGTCGCGCAGCGCAAGGGCAATGGCGACCGCCTCCTCCTGCTGATCCGCCGCCTCCAGCCGGGTCAGTCCCTGGATGTCCGGGGCCGCGGGCACGCGCCAGGTTCCCAGCGCCTGCGCGGGCATCAGCGACTGGCACAGCGCGGCGTCGCGACCGGGAGAGACGGCGGGCATGGCGCCGTCCGGCTCGTCCCATGGCCGCACGTCGCCGCGGGTCGTGCCGAGGTTGATCAGCAGCCGCTGCATCCCGCATTGCGGATGGCCGGGGTCGAGCTGCTCCCACACGGCATCCGGCATCGCGAGGTCGAGACCTGGCAGCACCACCATGCCGTTCGGCATTCCAGCGACGACGCGCATCAGCCGGGCCACGGCCTTGATGCCGCCCGTGGTGCCGGCGACGATGACCGGGCACTCGGCCGGACGCTCCGACCAGGCCTGGGTCTGCGCGTCCAGCAGCTTGATGCCGCGCTCCGCCGCGTCCAGCAGGCCGTTGTCAGCGAGCCAGGCCGGCCAGGCGGTCGTCACGATGCGCAGGAACTCGATGGTGCGGCTCCAGTGCTCGGCATAGCCGGCCTCGGCGGCGGCGGGCAGCGCGTCGGCCAGGCGCACCTCGGACCGGTGCGCCTCGTCCAGCAGGCGGGCCAGCTCCATCGCAAGCTGCCAGGCGCGGTCGGCGGTGCCGGGCGCGCCGAACTGGCCTTCCAGCGCCATCACCAGCCGGGTCAGCACGGCGAGCCGCCGCGCGCCGTCCACCGCGGGGGGAAGGTCGAGGGCGCCGGCAAGCGCCAGCGGCGCCTCGTCCAGCGCCCCCAGGGCGGCGATGCGCGGCAGCAGCAGCGGGCGGCCGTTGGACTGGCGGAGGAAAGCCTCGTTCAGCGCGCGGGCAGCGCGGCGGGTCGGCAGCAGGATCAGCCCATGCGCCGCCGCCAGCGGGTCCGGCCCGGCGCGGTGGAGCCAACAGGCCGCCAGCGCGTCCAGAAACGGCACGTGCGGCGGGATGGTCCAAAGGTTCATGCCAGGCGCTCCAGCCGGTCGGGCCAGCCGGTCAGCACCGCCCGGCGGGCGTCGCCGTCCGCGAGGCTGAGGGTGACGGTCAGCGCATGGTCCGGGCGCAGGCCGCCCAGCCGGTCCGGCCACTCGACCAGCACCACCCCATCCTGCGCATCGTCCCAGCCGAGTTCGGCGACCGCGGCCGGGCCGTCCAGCCGCCAAAGATCGAAGTGGTGCACCGGGCCGATGGGCGCATCGTAGAGTTGGACCAGCGTGTAGCTCGGGCTGGGCACCTCAAGCGACGGGTCGGCCAACAGGGCACGGAGCAGCGCGCGTGCCAACGCGCTCTTGCCGGCGCCGAGCGGGCCTTCGAGCAGCACCGCGTCGCCGGGCCGCAGCAGGCCGGCGACGCGGCCGGCCAACGCCTCGGTCGCATGGAGGCCGGGCAGGGGAATCGCGAGGGACGGCACGCTCCCAATCTGCGCCTTACGGCAACGTTCGGCAAATGGCTTGATGTCGCGGTCATCGTGTTTACCTTCGTGTGATGCCCAACCTTATCGAAACCGACGTCGCCATCATCGGCGCAGGCCCTGTCGGCCTGTTCGCCGCCTTCGAGTGCGGCATGCTGAAGCTGCGCTCCACGCTGATCGACGCGCTGGAGGAGGTCGGCGGGCAGTGCACCGCGCTGTATCCGGAGAAGCCGATCTACGACATCCCGGCGCACCCGGCGATTGCGGCTGGGCACCTGATCACGAACCTTGAGCAGCAGATCGCACCCTTCGACGTGCCGCGCCTGCTGGGGCGGCGGGTGGACCGCTTGGAAGGGCAGGCTGGGCAGTTCGTGCTGGGCACCGACGGGGGCGACGAGATCCGCTGCAAGGCGGTGGTGGTCGCCGCCGGCGCCGGGGCGTTCGGCCCGAACCGGCCGCCGCTCGCCGGCCTCCCGGCGTTCGAGGCGACGGGCGCGGTCCGCTATGCCTGCCGTCGGCGCGAGGATTTCCGGGGCCGCCGCGTGGTGATTGCCGGCGGCGGCGATAGCGCGGTCGATTGGGCGCTGTCGCTGAAGGACGTGGCGGCCCAGGTCTATGTCGTGCACCGCCGGGCGAAGTTCCGCGCGGCGCCGGAGACGGCGGCCCAGCTCGACGCCGCCGCCGCCCGGGGCGAGGTCGAGATGGTCGTGCCCTACCAGCTTCACGCGCTGCACGGCACGGGCGGCGCGCTGGAGACGGTGGAGGTCACGACCATGGACGGGCAGACCCGGCATCTTGAGGCGGATGCGTTGCTGCCATTCTTCGGCCTTTCGATGGACCTCGGCCCCATCGCCGGCTGGGGCCTCGACCTGGAGCGCAGCCATGTGCAGGTCACGTCAGCAAGCTGCGAGACCTCGGTGCCCGGCGTGTTCGCCATCGGTGACATCGCGACCTACCCGGGCAAGCTGAAGCTGATCCTCCAGGGGTTCAGCGAGGGCGCCATGGCGGCGCACGCCATCCACCCCATCGTGCACCCCGGCACGGCGCTGCATTTCGAGTACTCGACCAGCAAGGGCGTGCCCGCGGCCTGAACGTCTGCTAGGGAGCGCCTGGCAACAACGAGGCGCAGCATGACCAGCCCGCTGAAGGTCGCGGTCCAGATGGACCCGATCGAGACCGTGAACATCGACGGCGACAGCACCTTTGCCTTGATGCTGGAGGCGCAGCGGCGTGGACATGCAATGTGGCACTACGACGTGCGCCACATGTCGCTGCACGAAGGTCAAGGAGAGTCGCGCACCGGGCGCCTGCTGGCCCGCGCCCGCCCGGTGCAGGTGCAGCGCGTGCCGGGCGACCACTACCGCTTCGGCCCGGCGGAGGTGCTCGACCTCGCCGGCATGGACACGGTGCTGATGCGGCAGGACCCGCCGTTCGACATGGCCTACATCACCGCCACCCATATGCTGGAGCACATCCACCCGCAGACGCTCGTGGTGAACGACCCGAAATGGGTGCGCGACTCGCCGGAGAAGCTGCTCGTCACCCATTTTCCGGACCTGATGCCGCCCACGCTGATCACCTGGGACACCGAAGCGATCCGCGCCTTCCGGGCGCAGTACTCTGACATCATCGTCAAGCCGCTGTTCGGCAACGGCGGCGCAGGGGTGTTCCGCATCAGGCCGGACGATGAGAACCTGGCGTCGCTGCTGGAGATGCATTTCGCCCGGTCGCGCGAGCCGCTGATGGTTCAGCGTTACGAGGCCGCCGTGCGGCGCGGCGACAAGCGGATCATCCTGATTGATGGCGTCGCCATGGGTGCGGTGAACCGCGTGCCGGCGGCGGGCGAGGCGCGCTCCAATATGCACGTCGGTGGCCGGCCCGAGCAGTCGGCGCTGACCGGGCGCGAGCAGGAGATCTGCCGGCGTATCGGCCCATATCTGCGCGACCACGGCCTGATTTTCGTGGGGATCGACGTGATCGGCGATTACCTGACCGAGATCAACGTGACCTCGCCCACGGGATTGCAGGAGATCGCTCGGTTCGACGGCATCGACCTGGCCGCGGCGATCTGGGACAGCATCGAGGCGAAGGTGGCGCCCGCTACAAATCTGGTGGCGTGAGGTCCAGGCCGTCGTAAAGGTCCGCCATGGCGACCTCAATGCCGATCTCCGGCATCGCGAGCGTCCCGCTGGCGTCCAGCACTTCAAGGCTCCAACCAGTTTCGGAACGGGTGATGACCGTGGCAAACGCCTGATCCTGCTCAAGCAGGACGCAGCGTTGAACCGACGGCAGCGAACGGTATTCCATCAGCTTCGTCGTGCGGTCGGTCTTGGCAGTGCTTTCGGACAGCACCTCGAAGATCACGACGGGGTTCGTGACGATCGTAGAAGGGCCGCCTACCGGCGTGCAGGACACGAAAGCGTCGGGGTATCGGTACTGTGGGCCGATCTCGATCTTCAAGTCGGGACCATACGGACGACACGGCTTGCCACGCAGGCGGTTGTTCAGCGCCGTGATGAGATTACCCTGGATCACCGAATGGGCGACAGTGCCGCCCGTCATCGCGACCGGCTGAAACCCGTCGAACTCCCATCGCAGTTCCTGCTTGCCCTCCCAGGCCAGGAACTCCTTTGGCGTCATCGTCTTGTATTGCAGCTGGCTCATCGGTCGCGCCTTTCAGGCCCCAGCCAAAGATAGCGCGTTTCCCCGTCGCCCGCCTCCTATTTCCCCGGCCGCACCCGGCGCAGCAGCAGCCGGACCGAGCCTGGGTTGGCCGCATGCGGATGCGCCGCCGCCAGCACCAAGGGCCGCAGCTCCGGCCGGTTCAGCCACAGCGGGAACTCGCGCCGGATCACGCCGCCGGTCTCGCCGCTGCCGCGCCCGGTAATCACCTCGACGCAGCGCAGCTTCTCCGCATGGGCGCTGCCCAGGAAATCCTGCAAGGCGGAGAACGCCCGCTGCGCCGTGCGGCCGTGCAGGTCCAAGGTGCGGGATGCCGAAAGCTTGCCGCCCCGGAAGCGGTTCCAGGTGGCCTTGTCAACGCCGGGCGGATGGTGGCCGATCATCACCGGGGTCATCCTCTGCACGACAGCCAAGGACACAAGCGGCGTGGGATGCGAGGCCGACGGGGGCAGCAAAGGCGGCTCCGCCGGGGCGTCCGGCACGGCAACGCCGGCCAAAGGCAGGACGTGGCGGACATACAGCGACCAGGCGGCGCGGTCCTGCTCGGATAAGCCCTGGCGGCGCGGCGCGGGCATCAGGCGGCGCGGGTGCCCGAATCACCGTCGATCAGCACGACGTGCAGGCGGCGTGGGCCGTATGCACGGTGCGCATCGGCCTTGAACTCGGGCGAGGTGGGCAGCATGGGCGTCTCCCGGGCCGCGGGCAGCGGGCATGGCGGACATCACCCTATAATCTAGAGCGCACGCGGCCCTGTGCCAGTCCCGGCGCCATAGACGGGCAAGCAGCGCCCTGCCAAACAGCGCCGCATGATCCTGCCCCGCCGAACCGTCCTTGCCGGCGCCCTTGCCGGCCTGCCCCGACGCGCGGCGGCACGGCCCTGGCCGCTCCGCATCGGCGTGCTCACCACCTTGTCCGGCCCGGCGGCGGACGGCGCCGGCCACGGCTCGGTGGTCGCCGCCCGCATGGCGGCGGAGGCGCGGCCGGACCTCGCGGTCGAGATCCTGGCGGCGGACATGGGGGACCGTCCGGATGCCGGCGCGGGCCTCGCGCGCGAATGGTTCGACCAGGGCGGCGTCCATGCGGTGCTGGACGTGCCGAACTCGGCGACCGCCCTGGCCGTGGCCGAGATGGCGCGCGACCGCAACCGCATCGCGCTGTTCAGCGGCCCCGGCACCGCCACGCTGACCGGCGCGGCATGCAGCCCGAACCACCTGCAATGGACCTACGACACGGCGGCGCTGGCGTCCGGCACGGCCGCGGCCCTGCTGGCGGAGGGCGGCGACACCTGGTTCTTCCTCACCGCCGACTACGCTTTCGGCCACGCCCTGCAACGCGACGTGACCGCCGTGGTCGAGGCCGCCGGCGGGCGCGTGCTGGGATCGGCCGCCTTCCCGAACGAGATGCTGGACTTCTCGGCGCTGCTGCTGCAAGCGCGGGCCAGCGGCGCCAAGGTCATCGGCCTCGCCTGCACCGGCGCGCCGTTCGAGACCCTGGTGAAGCAGGCCGCCGAGTTCGGCATCGCCCGGGGCGGCCAACGCCTGGCCAGCCTGCTATGCCTCGTGACCAACGTGCACGCCATCGGCCTGGCCGACGCGCAGGATCTCTTGGTGGCGGAGCCGTTCTATTGGGACTTCGACCCCGGCACCCGGGCCTTCGCCGCCGCCATCGGCCCCCGCAACCGCGGCATTGCGCCCACCATGGTCCATGCCGGCGTGTTCTCCGCCGTGTCGCACCTGCTGCGCGCCGCGGCGGCGGGCGCGGACCCCGGCGACGGCCGGGCGACGGTCGCCGCGATGAAGCGCCTGCCGGCGGAGGACGCCCTGTTCGGCCGCAGCACGCTGCTCGCCAACGGCAGCGTCACCCACCCGATGCACCTGTTCCAGGTCAAGGCGCCGGACCAGTCGTCCGGACCGTGGGACCTTTACCGGCGGCTGCGGACCATCCCGGCCGGGCAGGCGTTCCGCAGCGCCGCCGCGTCCGGCTGCGCCATGGGCGATTGATTAGGCTTGCAACGCCTGCGCCGTTCGGCCGTACTCGAAGGCGCGAGCCTGGTCGATGGGCGGCCCGTCGCCCGTCATGCCGGCCAGTCCCTAAGCCGCCTCAGCGGCCTTCGCCGGGCCGAAACCTATCCGGACCGTGCCGCGGAGAGCCGCCAGGCCGGGTCGGGCTGGCCCAGCGTGCGCTCGAACGTCCAGATGTCGGTGATCTCCGCCACTGCGTCGGCCCCCGAGACCGGCTTGCCGTCGCGGTCCAGCGTCTCCGACACCTGGTCCGACACGATGCGCAGCGTGATGGTGGCCTGGCTGCCGGAGAGCGCCGCCTGCTCGACCATGAGGCCCTCGATGCCGCGGATCTCGCTCCGTTGCGTCTCGCCCGCCGCCTCCCGTGTAGCGATCGCCGACTCGAAGCTGCGGTAGGTGTCGTCGGCCAGCAACGGCCGCAACGCCACCCGGTCGCCGGCGGCGAAGGCGCTCACGATCAGGCGGAATGCGGCCTCCGCCCCGTTGAGGAAGTGTTGCGGGTCGAAGTTCCGGTCGGCGGCCCGCATCTGCGCCAGCGCCGTGCCGGCCGGGGTGCCCGGGTCCGGCAGCGGCCGCGCGGCCACGCTGCCCCGGCCGTCGATCACCGGGGCGGGCGCGGCCCGGCCCATGCCGGGCACGGCGGAAGGCGAGGCGTCAGGCTGGACCGGGCGCTCGAACCCCGTCTTGCGGCCCAGGATGCCGCGCAGGCGCAGCACCAGGAATGCGGCGATCATGCCGAACAACAGAAGGTCGATTGGAAAGCCGCCGCTGCCCATAGCCTGTATCCTTGATGCCCGCCTCACATATGGGCGTCAGTCCGGCGGGACAATGAAGCCCGCCGGTTGCGAGCCGCCGCCGCCCGCCATAGGTAAGGGCATGATCCTGCTCCGCCACGGCCAAAGCGAGTTCAACCTGCATTTCACCGCGACGCGGCGCGATCCCGGCATCCGCGACCCCAAGCTGACGCCGCTCGGCCATGAGCAGGCGGCGGCGGCGGCGGCGGCGCTCCGCCAGGAGGGCATCACCCGCATCCTAGCCTCCCCCTACACAAGGGCGCTGCAGACCGCGGCGCCGATCGCCCGGGCGCTCGGCGTGCCGGTCGTGATCAATCCCATCGTGCGCGAGCGCTACGCCTTCACCTGCGACATCGGCAGCCCGCGCTCCGTCCTTGCCGCTGCCTGGCCGGAGCATGACTTCGCCGGGATCGACGAGGTCTGGTGGCCCCTGGCGGAGGAGCCGGCCGAGCAGGTGATCGGGCGCGCCGGCCTGTTCCGCGCCGAGATGATGGCGCTGCCCGACTGGTCGCAGACCCTGGTGGTCAGCCATTGGGGGTTCATCCTGTCCCTGACCGGGCGCAGCATGATGAACGGGGACTGGTCGCGCTGCGACCCGACCGCGCCGGCGCCCGCCGAGATCGTCTGGAAACATTAGCGCTGCGGGCCGCCCCGTGCCCGCGTCCGGGTGGCGCGGCCCTTCGCGCCATGCTACCCGGCGCGCCAGCACTTCACCTCCCAGCACTCTCCCCTTGCGAGGAACCCGATGTCCGAGACCGCACCGCCCGCCGCCGAAGGCCAGCCGATCCAGCCGCTCACGGTGAACATCCAATACGTCAAGGACCTGTCCTTCGAGGTGCCCGGCGCCCCGGAAATCTACACGACGCTGCGCAGCCAGCCGAACGTGAGCATCAACCTCGACGTCCAGGCGCGCCGCATCCAGGAAGGGCACGACGTCTTCGAGGTCGTCCTGCAGATCAAGGCGGAGGCGACCGAGCCGCAGGCCCCGGCCACAGGCCAGCCCGCGAACGGAGCGCCCGCGAACGGGCAGGTCGCAGAGGCACGCCCGGTGTTCATTGCCGAGCTGTCCTATGCCGGCGTGTTCACCCTGACCAACGTGCCGGAGAACACGGTGGAGCCGGTGCTGCTGGTCGAGTGTCCGCGCCTGCTGTTCCCCTACGCCCGCAACATCCTGGCCGACGTGACCCGCGACGGCGGCTTCCCGCCCGTGCTGCTGCAACCCATCGACTTCGTCTCGCTGTGGCAGAGCCGCCGCGCCCCCGGAGCGACAGCGACCGCTTGAGTCGTGGAAGCGACAGCGACCGCTAGGCCACAGCAGCGACGGCGTCAGCTACGCGGCGCTCGTGCAGGATGCCTGGGCCTGGTCCAGCGCCGACCGCAGCGCCACCTCGTCGTAGGGCTTGCCGAGCCAGATGATGTCCTGGCCCCCCGCCCGGGCGGCCCCGGACGCCACAACCACCGGGATGCCGGGCAGGCGCTCGCGCACCCGGCCCACTAGCGCCAGGCCGTCCATGTCCGGCAAGCCGAGGTCGCAGACCACGAGGTCGACGCCCTGGGCCAACCGCGCCAGCGCCTCGGCGCCGGTCTCCGCCTCAAGCACGTTGTGGCCGAGGTCGGCGAGCATGGTGGCCGTCGTCATGCGGACCAGCATCTCGTCCTCCACCAGCAGCACGCGCAGCGCGTCGGGGGTGCGCGGCTTGCGCGCCCGGTCGAGCGCCGTGCGCAGGTGCCGGGCCAGGTCCTCGGTCCGCCAGGGCTTGCTCAGCAGGTTGATGCCCGCGTCAAGCTCGCCGTTGTGCACGATGGAGTTCTGCGTGTAGCCGGAGGTGAACAGCACCGCGAGGCCAGGCAGCATGCGCTGCGCCCGCTCCGCCAGCGCGCGCGACGACAGCGGCCCCGGCATCACCACGTCGGTGAACAGCACGTCCGGACGCGCGCCGCTCTCCAGCATCCGCAGCGCCCCTCCCGCGTCCGCGGCGGCCAGCACCGAGTAGCCCAGGCACGCCAGCGCGTCGCCGGCCACCTGCCGCACCGCGAGATCGTCCTCCACCAAAAGCACCAGCTCGCCCTGCCCGGGCGCGATGACGGCCGGCTCGGCCACGGGCGCCCGCACGGCGGTGGCGGTGCGCGGGATGTAGAGGCGCGCCGTGGTGCCGCGGCCAAGCTCGCTGTAGAGCTGGAAATGGCCCTCGGACTGCTTGGCGAAGCCGAACACCATGGACAAGCCCAACCCGGTGCCCCGGCCCTCGCCCTTGGTGGTGTAGAACGGCTCGGTGGCGCGGCGAAGCTGCTCCGGCGTCATGCCAGCGCCAGTGTCGGTCACGGCGAACATCACGTACTGCCCCGGCGTCACCTCGGCTGCCCGCGGCGCGTACGCCTCGTCGAGCGAGGCGTTCGCCACCTCGATCGTCAGGCGCCCCTGCGCCTCCCCGTCCGGTCCCGTCATCGCATCGCGCGCGTTGACCACGAGGTTCAACAGCGCGTTCTCAAGCTGGTTCGGGTCGGCGCGCACCGCCCACAGACCGCCGCCGACCACCAGCTCCATCGCGATGGTCTCGCCGAGCGTGCGGCGCAGCATGTCCTCGATGCCCATCAGCACGCGGGCCGGATCGAGCGGCTCGGGAGCGAGCGGCTGCCGGCGGGCAAAGGCGAGCAGGTGCCGGGTCAGCCGGGCGCCGCGGGCAGCACCGTCGCGCGCCGCGTCCAGGCGCGTCTGCAGCCAGGCATCCTGCGCGTGGCCCTGCGCCAGGTGCTTCGACACCAGTTCCAGGTTCGCCGAGACGACCTGCAGCAGGTTGTTGAAATCGTGGGCGACCCCGCCGGTCATCTGGCCCAGCACCTCCATCTTCTGCGCTTGCCGGGCCAGGCCCTCGGCCTGCACGCGGCGGGTGATGTCGGCGACCGCGACCATCTGGCCGCCATCGGGCATGGAGGCGCGCCAGACCTCCAGCCGGCGGCCGTCCTGCTGCGCCTCGGCGATGGCCGGGGTGTCGCCCGGACGGGGATCGGACAGCAGCGGCGGTTCCAGGCGCTGCGCCGCCGCGAGGTCGGCCAGCATCACCCCGGGGCGCACGGCCTCGGGCGGCAGACCGATCGTCCGGGCGAAGCGCCTGTTGCGGAGCAGCAGGCGCTCATCGGGACCGAACACCGCGACGCCGTCGCGGACATGCTCCACCGCGGCCTCAAGCTGCGCGGCCGACAGCCGTTCCCGCCGTTGGGTTTCCAGCAGGCGCGCCCGGCCCAGCAGCAGCGCCAGCACCGCCAGGCCGAGCAGCAGGACGCCCAGCGCCGACGCTGCCTGCACGCCCACGCTGGCCACGCGCTGGCGGGCCAGCACCGATTCAACCTGGGCCGAGCGTTCGGATTCGGCCCGGTCCGCGACGCGCTGCACGGTCAGGCGGATGTCGTCCATCAGGATCTTGCCATCGTCGGTCAGCACCAAGTCGATGGCCGCCTGTTGCTGGCCGGCATGGGCAAGCTCCAGGGTCCGCCTCAGCTCTGCCATCTTGCGCGGCACCAGTTCCTGGAGCGGCGCAGCCTCTTCCAGCAGCCAAGGGGTGCCCTTGCCGAGTTCAATCAAATGATCGAGCGCCGCGGCCACCCGGGCGACGGCGTGCTGATAAGGTTCAAGGTAGTAGGCCCGGCCGGTCAGCAGAAAGCCGCGCTGCCCGGTCTCCGCATCCTGCACGGCCGACAGCATCTGCCGCACGGCGCCGGCCTGCATGCGCGCAAGCGCAGTGCGGTCGAGCGCCGCCGTGATCGACCGGCTGACCTCGCGTTCAAACAACAGGGCCGCGACCAGCAGGGACAACGTCGCCAGCAACAGAACGGCAGCCTTCCACCGCACCGAGCGCCATGCGCTGAACGGCGTCAGGCCAGCCACAGCGGCTCCTTGAGCCGGGCGACGAACGAGGCGTGGCGGGCGAGCGCGTCCGGGCCAGGCTGCACCAGCACCGGCGTACGCGGCCCGGCAAGCTGGTAGGCGACGGAGGGCAGCGCGTCGCCGGTGTCCTCGGCCAGCAGCAGCCCGCGCTGCCGCCCGCCGGTCAGCTCGACATACACCTCCGCCAGCAGGCGGCAGTCGAGCAGGGCGTTGTGGCTTGTGCGCTCCGACAGGTCGATGCCGAAGCGGCGGCACAGCGCGTCGAGGCTGTTGGGCAGGCCGGGGAAGCGGGCCTTGGCCATGGCCAGCGTATCGACCATGCGGCCGCGGTCCAGGGCGGGGCGGCGCAGCCGGGCCAGCTCGGCATCCAGGAAGCCGAAGTCGAACGGCGCGTTGTGCGCGACCAGCGGGGCGTCGCCCAGGAACGCCAGCAGCTCGTCCGCGACCTCGGAGAAGCGCGGCTTGCCCCGCAGGTCCGCGCGGGTCAGGCCGTGCACCCGGCTCGCGTCCGGGTCGATGTCGCGCTCGGGGT
>CAXSHI010000139.1:0-11761 GCA_964236755.1 uncultured Acetobacteraceae bacterium | reverse complement strand
TCGGCGCGGAGATCGAGGTGCTGGGCAGCAACATCAATGCGTTCACCTCGCATGACATGACCTGCTACTTCGTGACGGGGCTGAAGACCACGATCGCGCAGTCGGTGGCGATCCTAGGTGACGTGTTGACCGCCTCCACCTATAACGACGCCGACATCGCGACCGAGAAAGGCGTGATCCTGCAGGAGATCCGCCGCAGCGCCGACAACCCGTCGCACGTCGCCTATGACGGCTACGGCCTGACCGCCTACCCCGGGCAGAGCATCGGCCGTCCGATCCTGGGCCGTGCCGAGCTGATCGAGCAGGTCACGCGGGACTACTTCACGGATTTCGTCGGGCAGAACTACTTCGCCGAGAACATGGTCGTCGTCGGCACCGGCGGCTTCAGCCATGCGGCGTTCGTCGAGCATGTGGCGCAGCACTTCGGCGCCCTGCCCAGCCGCGCCGAGCCGGTCACGGTCGCCCCCGCCCGCTATGTCGGCGGCCACGTCCGCAACACCGACAAGAATTTCGAGCAGGTGACGATCCTGCTGGGCCTGCAATCCGTGCCGGAGACCGATCCCTCCGTCTGGGCGCACAAGGTGATGGCTCGGGCACTCGGCGGCGGCATGTCGTCGCCGCTGTTCCAGGAGGTGCGGGAGAAGCGCGGCCTGGTCTATTCGGTCAATGCCTATTCCGACCACGGCGTGGATCACGGCGAGATGGTGATGTTCGCCGGCACCACGGCGAAGCATGTGGACGAGCTGCTGACCGTCGCCTGCGGCGAGATCGCCAAGGCCACGGCCCATGTCGCAGAGGCCGACATGATGCGGGCGAAGAACTCGCTGCTGGTTGGCTTGGCCACGGCCAAGGAGCGCCCGTTCAGCCTGGCCCGCGGCATCGCCGGCAGCCTGTTCGAGCATGGGACGATCATCACGCCCGAGGAGACGATGCGCAAGGTCGAGGCCGTGACGCTCGACGACGTGAAGGCCGCAGCCCGCATGGTGGTCGCGAGCAACCCGACCATCTCGCTGGTGGGGCCGGTGCCGGAGCAGGACTACCATGGGCAGGTCCGCGCGGCGCTTGCTTAAAGGGCGCGCATAGCCGGGCGAGATCGGTTACACTGCCGGGCTGATCTCGTCCGCCACCAAGGATTCTCTGCCCCGATGCCCACGCGGTTCTCCTCCGACGACCTCGGCCGCCTGTTCGATGCGCGCACGCTGACCAGAGGCCGCAGCCTCCTGCTGATCGGCGCTGTCGAGGTTGGGCTAGATGGCGACGCCATCGCCGGAACCGTTGATGACCGCGGCGAGCGGTGGACCACGACCCTGGAACCGCGCGAGGATGGGCAGCAGGTTGCATTCGACGCCCGCTGCACATGCGGAACCATGGCCTGTGCGCACCTGGCCGGCACGGCGTTCGCGGCGCTTGAACGCTACCCGGCGCTGCGCCGGGCCGCGCCGTCCAGCATGCTCGACCGCCTGGCCGCGCCGGAGAAGCGCCGCGTAGTGTTCGAGCTGTCGCCGGGCCACGCCCCGCATGCCGCCGTCGTGGCGACTTTGTTCGTCGGGGAGGCCACCCACAAGGTCGAGGCGGCGACTCCGCGGCAGCTGATGGCCGATCCGTCCGTCGGCGCCCCGGTCCGCGCCTTGGCCCGCCTGCTCGGCGGCGGCACGGCCACCCGGACCGGCATCGGCGCCGGCCTGCTCCCGGATATGCTTCAGCACCTGGTGAGTTCAGGCCAGGGCCGCTGGGCCGCGACCGGCAAGCGCCTGGTCAGCGGCGAGGTGCGCACCTTCGACGCCCACCTGCGTCCCAAGCTGCCGCCCAAGTCCGCGGTGCTGCAAAGCGAGTTCGGCCCCTGGTATGTCGATGGCGCCACGGGCGCCGTGGGCCGGGTGCGCCTGCGGCGCAAGGCCGCGACGGTCGCGCCCATCCGCCCGCGGGCCGCGGAGCCTACGATGGTCGCCCCGCGCACTGGCGAGCAGGCCATCGTCGAAACCGAGATCACGCCCGTCATCCGGCTTCGTCGCCTGCATTGCCCGGACGCCTTCGGCCGCCCGCAACTGCTCGACGCCCTCACGCTCGACTTCGACTATGGCGGCGTGCTGACCGAGGGCGACGACGAGCGGCAGTTCGTCCGCGTCGCCACGGCCGCCGGCCCTTCCTTCGTCCGCCGCGACCCGGCGGCCGAGGCCGCAGCCTTCGACCTGCTGGGCCAGGAAGGCTTCACCCAGATGCGCGTCGCCGAGGGCCGGGCCGCCAAGGGCCGCCGCGCGCTGGTGTTCGTCGGCCCGGACGCCGCCGAGCGGTGGCATCGCTTCACCGCGCTTCGGGTGCCCGCGTTGCAGGCGCTCGGCTGGCGCAACATGATGGACGGCAACTTCGGCCCGCGCCTGGTCGAGGCCGTCGGCACCTACGACGTGCAGGTGGCGGACGCCGGGCCGGGCCGTTTCTCGCTCGATTTCGGCATCGAGATCGACGGGGTGCGGCTGCCTTTGCTGCCGATCCTGAGCCGCCTCATCGAGCGGGGCGGGCTGGACGCAGCGCAGATCGTTGGCGACGAGCTGATCACCAGCCTCGACGACGGTCGCGTCGTGAAGCTGCCGGCCGACCGGATGCGCCGCCTGCTGGCCGTGATGGGCGACCTGATCGAATCGGCCGGGCGCGTCGCGGACGGCCCGCTGCTGCTGCCCGCCACCGAGGCGGCGACGGTGCTGGAGCTTGAGGATGTCGTCGCCACCCGGTTCGAGAATGCGGCCACCATCAAGTCTTATGTCGGCCAGTTCCGCGATCAGGCGGACATCCCTCCAGTCGTCCTGCCCGCCTCCTTCAAGGGCGACTTGCGCCCCTACCAGAAGCAGGGCCTGGATTGGCTGCAGCATCTCCGCGCGCACGGGCTGGGCGGCTTCCTCGCGGACGACATGGGCCTGGGCAAGACCGCGCAGACCATCGCCCACCTGGTGTTCGAGCACGCCGCCGGCCGGCTCGACCGCCCGGCGCTGATCGTCGTGCCGACCAGCCTGATCACCAACTGGACGGCGGAACTCGCGAAGTTCGCGCCGCACCTCGCCACCGTCGTGCTGCACGGCCTCGACCGGCACCAGCGCCGGCGCACCCTTGATGGCGTCCACGTCGTCATCACCACCTACACGCTGCTGGCCCGCGACGTGATGGAGATGAAGGCGCTGCCCTGGCACGTCGTGGTGCTGGACGAGGCGCAGGCGATCAAAAGCCCGGCGGCCAAGGCCACCCGCGCCGTCTGCCAGCTGGACAGCCGCCACCGCCTGTGCCTGTCCGGCACGCCGATCGAGAACAATCTTGAGGAGCTTTGGTCGCAGTTCGCGTTCCTGATGCCGGGGCTGCTGGGCGACCGCCAGGGCTTCACCAAGCGGTTCCGCACGCCCATCGAGAAACGGCGCGACGACACGCGGCGCGTGCAGCTTGTCCGCCGCATCAAGCCGTTCATCCTGCGCCGCACGAAGTCCGAGGTGGCGACGGAACTGCCGCCCAAGCACACCATCCTGCGCCGCATCACGCTCGCTCCCGACCAGCGCGAGTTGTATGAGGCCATCCGCATCACGCTGCATGAGCGGGTGCGCGAGCAGGTCGCCGAGCGCAGCCTGGCGCAAAGCCGCATCGTGGTGCTGGACGCGCTCTTGAAGCTGCGCCAGGTCTGCTGCGACCCGCGCCTGGTGAAGCTGCCCTCCGCCCGGCTGGTCGAAAGCAGCAGCAAGCTTGAGGACCTGCTGGAGATGGTCGGCGAGATGATCCCGGAAGGCCGCCGCATCCTGCTGTTCTCGCAGTTCACCTCCATGCTCGACCTGATTAAGCCGCGCCTGGCCGAGGCGGGCATCCCCTTCGTCGAGCTGCGCGGCGACACCCGCGACCGCGCCGAGCCGGTCCGCGCCTTCCAGGCCGGCGAGGTGCCGCTATTCCTCATCAGCCTCAAGGCCGGCGGGCGCGGCCTGAATCTCACCGCGGCCGACACCGTGATCCATTACGACCCCTGGTGGAACCCGGCGGTCGAGAACCAGGCGTCGGACCGCGCCCACCGCATCGGCCAGACCAAGTCCGTGTTCGTCTACAAGCTGATCGGCGCCGACACGGTCGAGGAGCGCATCCTGGAGCTGCAGGAACGCAAGGCGGAGCTTGCCAACATTACCTTCACCGAGGGCGCCGACCTGTCCGCCCTGGAGCAGGACGACGTGGACTACCTGTTCGGCGCCGACGCCGACCGCAAGGCGGCCTGACGCAACCGTTTGAATCGGCCGATGCGGTATGCCAGAACCGTATCGGAGGCAGACGGAACCATGCACGGCACGATTCGCGGCGAGGCGACGGGCACACCTGGCGGCCCGGCACAGGGCGGCATTCATTCGACGCGCCCGGGAGCCGAGGCGCTCCTACGGGATTACGACGCGGCGGCACGCGCCGCGCCACCCGCGCCGAGCATCGCCGGAGCCACGCCGCGGACGCTGATCGCGCCCGAGTTCGACGCCGCGCACTACCTGACCAACAACGAGGATGTGCGGCTCTCCGGCATGGACCCGCTTGAGCATTTCCTGATCCACGGCGCGGCCGAGCAGCGCAACCCTAATGCCTGGTTCGACACCGGGTTCTACGTGCGGAACAACGCCGACGTGGTTGACGCCGAGGTGAACCCGTTCTGGCACTACCTGGCGCACGGCAGGGCGGAGGGCCGCCAGCCCGCCCCGCGGCGGCAGGCCGAACGCATGGCCTTGGCCCAGGCGGCGCCCGCCACGGCCCGCTGGGTTGGCCCGCCGCCCGACGACCGTCCGCAGGCGCCCGATGTCCTCCGCGCCAGCGTGGCCGACCGCCTGGCAAGCACGGCCGGCCTCACCGTGTCGGTCAGCCATGACCGCTATACCCAGTCCGTGGGCGGCGTGCAGATCCTGGTTGCGGACGAGCAGGCGGCGTTCAACGCCCGGAACGAGACCTACCTGCATATCGCCCCGGCTGTCCCGAGGCTGATGCTGGCGCCCCCCGAGGGCGACCTTCCGATCCATCTCACGATGGACGGCGCCTATTGCGGGCTGACCACCTATGCCGACCTGGCGCAGGCGCTTGCCGAGTTGGCGCCCGTCATGCCCGCGGTGCGGCGCTTCGTGGTGCATTGCCTGCTCGGCCACCAGATCGACCCCTTGATCGCCCTGCATGGGGCGCTTCGCCCGGCCGCCGCGGTGTTCTGGGCCAACGACTACGAGGCCGCGTGCGTCGGCTACAACCTGCTCCGCAACGACGTGACGTTCTGCGGCGGCCCGCCGCCGGGCAGCATGGCGTGCCGGGTCTGTGTCTATGGCGAGGACCGGGACGAGCACCTGGCGCAGGTCGGCCGCCTGTTCGCCGCTGTCCCGTTCCACGTCGTGGCGCCCTCGGAGGCGGCCCTGGCCGTCTGGAACGCCGCCGCGCGCCTGCCGCGTGCGTCGATCCAGGTGCACGAGTATGCGCGGGTCCGCCCGAGCGTCGCCCGCTACGGCCTGATCGGCGCCAGTCCGCGCGGCACGCCGGACAACCCGGTTCGCGTCGGCTTCGCCGGTTTCACCTCGTCGAACAAGGGCTGGCCGGCCTACGCGCAGATCGCCCGCGCCCTGTGCGGCCTTGAAAGCTACCGGCTGTTCCACTTCACCGCCCTGCCAGCCGATCCGCCGCTGCCCGGCGTCGAGACCGTGCTGACCAAGGTGAGCTTCGATGCCCGCGGCGCCATGACGGACGCGCTGGCCGCGGCGTCCATCGACCTGGTGCTGGTCCTGTCGCCCTGGCCCGAGACGTTCTGCCTGGTCGCTTACGAGGCCATTGCCGCCGGGGCGGATGTCATCGCCCTGCCCGAAAGCGGCAACGTGGCCGACATGGTTCTGGCCCGGGGCCGGGGCCTGGTGATGCCCGATACAGCCGCCATCACGGCGTTCTTCACCTCTGAGGCCGCCATCGCCTACGTCCGCCTGTGCGGGGACCAAGGTTCGGAGATGGGCCGCCTGGAGTCCCGCGGCATGACGGCCACGCTGGCCATTCCGGACGCGCCTTCTGGGGCGGCGTACCCGGCGGCATGAGCCGGATCTGCTGCTTCACCAGCTTCACCTACGCCTACCTGGGCCGCGCGCGGACCCTGCTGGCCACCTTGCGCGCCGCGCATCCGGACTGGGCGGTTTGCGCGGTGGTGGTGGACGAGCCGCCGCCCGGGGCCGACGGCGCGGACCTGCTGGCGGGCTTCGACATGGTGCTTGGCCTGCACGACCTCGGCATTCCCCGGGCACGGGCCTGGCTGTTCAAGCATGACGTCGTCGAGGCCTGCACCGCCGTGAAGGCGAGCGCCATGCTGCGCCTGATGGAGGCGGGCTTCGCCGCGGTCGTTTATCTCGATCCCGACATCGCCGTGTTCCATCCGCTCGACACCGTGACGGCGGCGCTGGACGGCGCCGCCGTTGTGCTCACGCCGCACCAAACCAGCCCGAACCGCAACGCCCGCGTCATGCTGGACAACGAGCTGACCTCATTGCGCTTCGGCGTCTTTAACCTCGGCTTCATCGCCGTGCGCAGCGACGATGCGGGGCGCCGCTTCGCCGAATGGTGGGCGGCTCAGCTTTTGCGCGCCTGCTACGACGATCCCGCCGCCGGGCTGTTCACCGACCAGAAGTACATCGACTTGGTGCCCGGCCTGTTCGACGGCGTGGCGATCCTGCGCGACCCCGGCCTCAACGTCGCGAGCTGGAACCTCAGCACCCGGCGGCTCGCCATCGGCGCCGATGGCGGCATCCGCGTCAACGAGGCCCTGCTTCGCTTCATGCACTTCACCAAGATCACCGCTGTCGGCGACGTCATGCTCGAGCGCTATGCCGGGGACAGCATCGAGGCGCTGGAGATTTGGAGCTGGTATCGACGCCAGGTCGCGCGGCATCAGCCCGTCACGGTGCCGGACAGCTATTGGCACTACGCCGCCTTCAGCAACGGCGTCGTGATCCCGCGGGGCGTCCGCCTGCTCTACCGGGAAAGCCCTGACCTTCGTGCCAGGTTCGACGATCCCTTCGATGCGGACGGACCTTTCTACGCCTGGCAGCAGGCCCAAGCGGCGCAGCTTGCCGGCTGAGGTCTCGCCGGGCGCGGGCGCCCGGTCAGGCGCGCCTGCGGCGGATCAGCGCCGCGCCCAACCCCATTGCCAGCAGCGCCAACGAGGCCGGCTCGGGATGATGAGGCCGCTCATGAGATGAGGCCGTTCATTCTTGCCGCCATCGGCGTTCCTTGAAGACGTCCGTGCGGGGCCGCGCCCGGCGCAACGGCTCCGGCAGCGCCAGCCAGCCTTGCAGCCGCTCCAGCACTTGCCGGGTCACCAAGGCCAGGTCGAGCGCCAGGGCCTCGCCCATCGGGTAAAAGCGCACGGCTTCCAGCTCGCCCGACCCGCCGAGCGTCCCTTGCGTCGCCGCCGCGTCCACCACCAGGAACCGCGCGTTGAACCGCATCGCGCTCGCCGGCGGCGTCACCGCCCGGCATAGGTAGTCGATCGCATCCAGCCGGGGCGGCGTGCCGAGGGTCAGGCCCGTTTCCTCCTCCAGCTCCCGCGCCGCCGCCGCCACGAGGGCGCGGGCCAGGCGCGGGCGGGCGGCCCGGCCCACGGCGGCGAGCACGTCGTCCCGCGGCTCCGTGGCGGCCGGCGCCACCGCGTCGCCGGGATCGACGGAGCCGCCGGGGAACACCAGCCGGTTCGGCATGAAGCGGTGCCCGGCGCCGCGCAGGCCCATCAGCACCTCGACCTCCGATGGCCCCGCCCGCAGCACGATCAGGCTGGCGGCATGGCGGGCGAACACGGGGCGTCTCGCTGGCGGCTCGAAGCTCACGGTGGGTCCGTCCTATCATGGGAGCGCCGGCAGCACGGCGGGGCGGTGCCGTGTAGCACCGCCGCTCGCCTAAAACATCAGCCCGGGCCTTCCCGCAAGGCCGCTGCGCCGATTCGCAAATTGGCGCATAGAATATTTTAGCCTGTGGTTGCATCCGCTCGGCATCGCCAACGGTAATGAAGATGTTGGAGCAGATGCAATGCCGGCAACCGCTCCAGGCCGACAGCATCATCATAGGGAAAAAGATATGAATGTAAATATTGGCCTTACGGCCCTGGTGCTTTCGCTCGCGTCAGTATTTGTCGCGCCGGTTTCTACACAGGTTATGGTTGGCGGTGCGCCGATGTATGCCAACAAGGACATCATCGACAACGCCGTCAATTCCAAGGAGCATACGACGCTCGTTGCCGCCGTGAAGGCGGCCGGCTTGGTGGACACTTTGAAGGGTCCGGGTCCGTTCACCGTGTTCGCCCCGGTGAACGCCGCTTTCGCCGCCCTGCCGGCCGGGACCGTGGACACGCTGCTGAAGCCGGAAAACAAGCCTGCGCTGACCAAAGTGCTGACTGTCCATGTCGTGCCGGGCCGGCTTGATGCGGCGTCGCTGAAGATGATGGTCGCCGACCACCATGGCATGGCGATGCTCAAGACCGTCGAGGGCGAGGCGCTCACCGTCACCATGATCGCCGGCGTGCTCACGGTGACGGATGCGAAGGGCGACATGGCCCACGTGACGACGCCCGACGTGATCCAGAGCAACGGCGTGATCCACGTGGTCGATCACGTCCTGCTCCCGGGCTAAAGGGATCGGGGCCGGCTGGCAACGCTCCGCCGGCCGGCCCCGCTTGCCGTTCGCCCCACCCTCGCCGATGATGCCGGAATGATGGATGCCGGTCCAGACGAGGCTTATCCTGACGAGGTTGCCATGCTGCTGGCGCGTTGCGCACAGGCGGACGGCGTCGCTTTTCGCCGGCTCTATGATCTCCAGTCGGCCACGCTCTACAGCGTGGCGCTGCGGATCACCCGCCAGCCGGCGCTCGCGGCGGACGCGGTGCACGATGCGATGCTGCAGGTCTGGCGCAACGCCGCGCGGTTCGACCCGGAGCGCGGCAACGCCCGGGCCTGGCTGCTCAGCCTTGTCCGCTACCGCGCGCTCGACTCTGTCGCCCGCATCGGCCGGGAGGGCCTTGTCGCCGAGATGCCGGAGATTGCCGACACCGATCCTGATCCGCTCGACCGCCTGCTGGCCACCCAGGACGGCATGATGCTGCATCACTGCCTGCAGGAGATCGACGCCGGCCGCCGCGGCCTCGTCCTGCTCGCCTTTTTCGAGGGGTTGACCCATTCCGAGATCGCCGAGCGCGTCGGCCAGCCGCTCGGCAGCATCAAGTCGGGCATCCGGCGCGCGTTGCTGGCGCTGCGCACCTGCCTGGGCGAGACCTCATGATGCCGTCCGACCCCGGCAGCCCCGGCGGCGATCCGCCCTTTGACGACCCGGCGCCGGGCGACCGCGACCTTGACGCGGCCGAGTATGTGCTGGGCCTGCAAACGCCGGACGGGGCGCGCGCCACGGAGGCGCTGGCGATGCAGGACCCGGCCGTCGCCGCCAGCATCGTCGCCTGGCAGAACCGCCTCAGCCCGCTCGCGACCGCCGTGACCCCGCAGTTTCCGCCGCCGGAGCTGTGGCAGCGCCTGGCGCTGGCGACCGGGCTGCAGAAGGTCGTCCTCCGCCGCACCGTGCCGCGGCGCAGCGCCTTTGAAAAGGCGTGGCGCAGCCCGGCGCTCTGGCGCAGCACGACGTTCGCCTCGCTGGCCTTGGCCGCCGTGCTCGCCTTTTTCGTGCTGACCCCGAAGCCGCTGGCGCCGGAGCCGTTGCTGGCGGCATTGGCGCCCCAGGGCAGCCCCGGCGCCGTGTTCCTCGTGCGGGTGGGGGAGGGAGGGCGGGCCACGATCACCGCCGTGGGCCGGCTCAACATCCCGCTCGACCGCACCTTGGAGATGTGGGCGCTGCGCGAGGGCGCGCCGGCGCCGGTCAGCCTCGGCCTGCTGCCGGGCGGCGGCCGTACCCTGCTGCGGGCAAACCTCAGCGCCGGCACAAGGCTGCTGGTCAGCCAGGAGCCGACCGGCGGCTCGCCCTCGGGTGCGCCGACCGGCCCGGTGGTGTACTCGGGCCTGCTGATCAACGGTTGACCTGGGGCTGATTCGCCTTCGAGACAAGGCGCCGGATGGGCGCCGCGGCCCTTGACGGAACGGTCGCGGCCGCTCATCTGAGAGCAATCAGGACTGCATAGGTCCGATTACAGGTTGCATCATGCTCAGGTTGTCGAAACTCACGGATTACGCCGTCGTCGTGCTGATTCGGCTGTCGTCCGGCGAGGCGGTTCAGACGTCGCCCGGCATCGCCGCCGGCATCGGCCTGCCCGAGCCGACGGTGGCCAAGGTGCTCAAGGCGCTGGCCTATGCCGGGCTGGTGAGCAGCCAGCGCGGCGCCCGCGGCGGCTACCGCCTGGCCCGCCCGCTTTCAGCCATTTCGGTCACGGACGTGGTGGCGGCCATCGACGGCCCGATCGCGCTGACCGCCTGCGTGGAAGGGTCGGGCGCCGGCTGCGAGGCGGAGCACCTGTGTCCCGTCCGCGGCCGTTGGGACCTGGTGAACGACGTGGTGCGGCAGGCGCTCGGCCGCATCACCCTCGCCGACATGGACCGCAACATCCCGCGCGCCTTTCAGGCCCGGGCCGCGGCCCAGCAGCCTGATGTCCTGGCTTTCACCCTTCTTTCCGCTGAGTAGGTCCGCATGCCCGCTGTCACCGAGACGATCGACACCGTCCAGTCCCTGACCCAATCCGGCTACAAGTGGGGGTTCGAGACCGATATCGAGATGGATATCGCCCCCAAGGGCCTGACCACCGAGACGGTCCGCATGATTTCCGCCAAGAAGGAAGAGCCGGAGTGGCTGCTGGAGTGGCGCCTGGCCGCGTTCGCCGCGTGGGAGGCGATGGTCGAGCCGAACTGGGCCAAGGTCGGCTATCCCAAAATCGACTACCAGGACATCCACTACTACGCCGCACCAAAGCGCCCGGCGCCCAAGAGCCTCGACGACGTCGATCCCGAGCTGCTGGCGATGTACGAGAAGCTCGGCATTCCGCTCAAGGAGCGCGCGGCCCTGGCCGGGGTCGAGGGCGCCGGCATGGAGGGCGTGATCGGCTCGGGCAACCCCAACATCGCCATCGACGCCGTGTTCGACAGCGTGTCCGTTGCCACCACGTTCCGCGAGACGCTGGCGAAGTCCGGCGTGATCTTCTGCCCGATCAGCGAGGCGGTGCGGGAGCATTCGGAGCTGGTGCGCAAGTATCTCGGCACCGTTGTGCCGGTGTCCGACAACTACTTTGCGGCGCTCAACAGCGCCGTGTTCACCGACGGCAGCTTCGTGTATATCCCCAAGGGCGTGCGCTGCCCGATGGAGCTGAGCACCTACTTCCGCATCAACGCGAAGAACAGCGGCCAATTCGAGCGGACGCTCATCATCGCCGATGACGGCGCCCACGTCAGCTACCTCGAAGGCTGCACCGCGCCGATGCGGGACGAGAACCAGCTCCATGCCGCAGTGGTCGAGCTGGTCGCGTTCGACGACGCGACGATCAAGTATAGCACGGTGCAGAACTGGTATCCCGGTGACGCCAACGGCCGTGGCGGCATCTACAACTTTGTCACCAAGCGCGCCGCCTGCCGCGGGGCGCGGAGCAAGGTGAGCTGGACGCAGGTCGAGACCGGGTCGGCGATCACCTGGAAATATCCGAGCTGCGTGCTGCAGGGCGAAGGCAGCGTGGGGGAGTTCTACTCCGTCGCCGTGACCAACAACCGGCAGCAGGCCGACACCGGTACCAAGATGATCCACATCGGCAAGAACACCCGCAGCACCATCGTGTCGAAGGGCA
>CAXSHI010000138.1:0-11862 GCA_964236755.1 uncultured Acetobacteraceae bacterium | reverse complement strand
CCGGGCTGCTGGCGCTGGGGCTGGAGCGCGGCGACCGGCTGGGCATCTGGTCGCTCAACAACGCCGAGTGGGTCGTCGTGCAGTTCGCGACCGCCAAGGCCGGTATCATCCTGGTCAACGTGAACCCGGCATACCGCACATCGGAACTGGAATTCGCGCTCAGCCTGGTGGGCTGCAAGGCCCTGGTGACGGCGACGCGGTTCAAGAGCAGCGACTATCTCGGCATGCTGTCGCAGATCGTGCCGGAGCTTGCGGCTTCCACGCCGGGCCACCTGTCCAGCGCGCGGCTGCCGGCGCTGCGGGCGGTGATCCAGATCGGCGGCGCGGCGCCAGGCTGCCTGCCGTTCGATGACGTGCCCGGCCTCGCCGCCGACGCGCACCGGGCGGCGCTGGCCCAGTTGCAGCCCACGCTGCAGTTCGACGACCCCATCAACATCCAGTTCACCAGCGGCACCACCGGCGCGCCGAAGGGTGCCACGCTCACGCACCACAACATCCTGAACAACGGCTTCTTCATCGGCGAGGCCATGCGCCTCTCGGAAGCGGACCGGCTGTGCATCCCGGTGCCGCTCTACCATTGCTTCGGCATGGTGCTGGGCAACCTCGCCTGCACCACGCACGGCGCCGCCATGGTCTATCCCGGACCCGGCTTCGACCCGCTCGACGTGCTGCAGACGGTGGCCGACGAGCGCTGCACCGGCCTGCACGGCGTGCCCACCATGTTCATCGCGGAGCTTGAGCATCCGGAGTTCGACCGCTTCGACCTCAGCAGCCTGCGCACCGGCATCATGGCCGGGTCGCCCTGCCCCATCGAGGTCATGCGCCGCGCCGTCGAGCGCATGCACCTGCAGGAGATCACCATCTGCTACGGCATGACCGAAACCAGCCCGGTGAGCTTCCAAAGCTCCACGGCCGACCCCCTGGAGCGCCGGGTCAGCACGGTGGGCCGGGTGCATCCGCATCTGGAGGTCAAGGTCATCGACGCCGAGGGCCGCATCGTGCCGCGCGGCACGGCGGGCGAGCTGTGCACCCGGGGCTACAGCGTGATGCTGGGCTACTGGGGCGATGAGGCGCGCAGCCGGGGGGTGATCGACGCGGCGCGCTGGATGCACACCGGGGATCTCGCCACCATCGACGAGGAAGGGTTCTGCAACATCGTCGGCCGTATCAAGGACGTGGTGATCCGCGGCGGCGAGAACGTGTATCCGCGGGAGGTCGAGGAGTTCCTGTATCGCCACCCAGCCATTCAGGACGTGCAGGCCTTCGGCGTGCCGGACCCGAAATACGGCGAGGAGCTGTGCGCCTGGATCAAGCTGCGCGGCGGCGAGAGCCTGACGGAGGCCGACATCCAGGCGTTCTGCCGCGGCCAGATCGCGCACCAGAAGGTGCCGCGCTACGTGCGCTTCGTGGACGAGTTCCCGATGACGGTCACCGGCAAGATGCAGAAGTTCCTGATGCGCGAGGCGATGGAGCGCGAGTTGGGCGTGCATGCGCCCGAAACCGCTTAAGCGGTGCGGTCGAGACCGCTTGACCCCACAGCCCCGCCCGCGCTACGCCCCAGCCGCGGTCCCGTTCGTCTAGAGGCCTAGGACACGGCCCTTTCAAGGCTGTAACACGGGTTCGAATCCCGTACGGGGCACCCTCGCCGATGCCGACCCTCCTTGCGTTGCGGACCCTGGCGCTGCAGGCCCGAGCGGCCGGCGAGCATGGCCGTGCGGCCGAGGCCTGGCGCGGGGCGCTGCGGCAGCAGTCGGACGACTGGGCCTTGGCGCTTGAACTCAAGCGCGACCTGAAAGCGGTGCTGCAGTATCCTGACGCCGACCCGCAGTTCCGCCGGGCCGCTCGGCATCTGCCAGACGCGGAGTGGCTCGCGCACTACGGTGCGTTGTTCGCCTATCACATGGATGACCTCGACGTTCTGCACAGCCGGGCGACCGACATGCTGCCGCGGTCCCCGGACCGTACGGCGCTGCTCGCGCTGCGCGGCGACGTGGCACGGCAACGGCGCGATTGGCCCCAGGCGGCCGAGGATTTTGCCGCCGCCGAGCGGCTCGACTCCGGCAATGCCGAGTATGCGGCCAAGCGCCGCGCCGTCCTCATGCACCAGCGTGTCGGCAATTGGCTTGGGTTGCAGCCGCCGCATGGGGACGACTACGGGATCGCCGTCGTGAACCTCGACCGCAACACGGAGCGCCTCGCCTGGACCGAGCGGCTGTTCGGCCATGGTCCCGTGCCGCTGCACCGCGTCCCCGCCATCGAGGGCAGCCGCCTGCCAACGCCTGCCGTGCACCGGCTGCTGGGCGATGCCGCGATGCGCGGCACGCTCGGCTGCTTCCTGAGCCATGCCGCCGCCTGGGACAGCCTCGCGGCGCGAGGCCTCCGCCACCTGCTGGTCATCGAGGACGACGTGATCCCGTTGGCTGACCTGCCGGCCCGGCTCGGCGCGTTGGGATTGCCGCCGGGCTACGACATCTGCTTCGTGAACGACCGCCTCGAACCCCGGATGGACCCGGATGCGGTCACGCGGCCGAGCCTGCATCGCTTGGCAGACGTCATGCGCGGCTTTCCGCCAGAGGACAATGCGCCGGGCGGCGACGGCTATCTTCTGAGCGCGCAGGGAGCAACGAAGCTGCTGAGTTGGGTGGCGCAGGACGGCTTCGCCGGTGACCTCGACTGGCGGCTGCTGGCCTACGGCATGGATGAGGCCGCCATCGCCTCCCTGTCCCGGCAGGCCTTCGCCTGGGACATGCTCAACCGTTTGCGGCACGGCATCTCCCGTGCCGACCACTTGGACGCCTACGTGCTGCACCCCGCGCTCATCCGCACCGTGGGCGTCAGCAGCGACCGGGAAGACGAGAACCGCGAGCGCCCGGCTTGACCGGCAGTCCGCAACGGCGCTTGCTTTCCCAGGGAGGGAGGTTCGCGTGACGGAACAGGTTGAATGCGTGGTGGTCGGCGCCGGGGTGGTGGGCTTGGCCGTCGCCCGCGCCTTGGCGTTGTCTGGCCGCGAGGTCTGGGTGCTGGAGGCCGCAGACGGCATCGGCACCGGCACCTCGTCGCGCAACTCCGAGGTCGTGCACGCCGGCATCTACTACCCCGCCGGCAGCCTCAAGGCGCGCTTCTGCGTCCAGGGCAAGCGCATGCTCTACGGCTACTGCGCCGAGCGCGGCATCCCGCATAGCCGCCTGGGCAAGCTGATCGTCGCCGCCGAACCTGCGGAGGTCCCGGTGCTCGACACCATCCGCGCCAAGGCCATCCAGAACGGCGTCGATGACCTTCAATGGCTGGATGCGTCGGACGCGCGCCGGCTGGAACCCGCGTTGCGCGCCTCGGCCGCCTTGCTGTCGCCCTCCACCGGCATCGTGGACAGCCACGCCTTGATGCTCGGCTTCCAGGGTGACGCGGAGAACGCCGGCGCCGCCGTCGTTTGCCACGCCCCCGTGCTGTCCGGCGCGGCGCTGCCGGGCGGCGGCTTCTCGCTGCGGATCGGCGGCTCAGAGCCGATGGAGCTGGCCTGCGAGGTGCTGGTGAACGCCGTCGGCCTGCATGCGCCCGACATCGCCCGGCGCATCGTCGGCATTCTGCCCGAGACGATCCCGCGCACCTATTTCTGCAAGGGCAGCTACTACTCGCTCGCGGCCCGCGCCCCGTTTCGGCGCCTGATCTACCCGGTGCCGGAGGCAGCGGGCCTTGGCGTCCACCTGACGCTGGACCTGGGCGGCCAGGCACGGTTCGGCCCGGATGTGCAGTGGGTCGAGCGCGAGGAGTACGACGTCGATATCCGCCGGGCCGATGGGTTTTACGCGGCCATCCGCCGCTACTGGCCCGGCCTGCCGGACGGCGCGCTGACGCCGGGCTATGCAGGGGTACGGCCCAAGATCAGCGGACCCGACGAGCCGGCCGCTGACTTCGTCCTGTCCGGGCCGGCGCAACATGGGCTGGGCGGCCTGGTCAATCTGTTCGGCATCGAAAGCCCCGGCCTTACATCCGCCATGGCGATCGCCGAGCATGTCGAGGGTTTGGTCAACCGGCGCAACACCCCGTAACGTTTGCGCCAGGGTTTGCGGGAGAGAGACATGCGGAGAGTGCTTGCCGGCTTGCTGGCCATGACGACGTTGACGACGCCGGCGCGCGCCGATCTCGCGGTTTCGTCGAACGACGCGCACACCGTCCTGGACAACGGCGCCCAGGTCGCGCCGCCCGAAGCGGCGGCCGACACCCTGAGCATCATCGACCTGGCGGCATCCCCGCCCAGCGTCCTCGCCACCCTTGGCGTGCCCGGAAGCGTCGTCGGGCCGCCCATGGCGGTGGCGGTCGCGAAGGACGAGAGCTTCGCCATCGTGACATCAGCCACCAAGGCCGACCCTGCCGGCCCGGCCGGCATCAGCCCGGACAACCGGGTCTCGGTCATCGACCTGACGGCGACGCCGCCGCAGGTCGTGCAAAGCTTGCAGGCGGAAGCAGGGGCGGCAACGGTCCGCATCGCGCCCGGCGGCACCCTGGCGCTGGTTGCCAACCGGTTCGCGGGCACGGTGTCGGTGTTCACGATCGACGGCCGCCGCTTGTCGCCAGCCGGGACGGTGATGATCGGCCCAAAATCAATGCCGAGCGGGATCGCGTTCACTGCCGATGGCAAGACGGCGCTGGTGACGCGCAACGGCGACCACATGGTGCAGGTGCTGGACATCGACGGCGCGAAGGTCACGCTTGGCGCCCGGCAGATCACCACCGGGGTGGCGCCCTACACGATCGACGTGACGCCCGACGGCGCGATGGCGGCGGTCGGCAACATGGGCCGTGGCGACGGCGATGTCGACACCGTCAGCCTGATCGACCTGACCGCCCAACCGTTCCGCACCGTGCAGACGATCTCGGTCGGCTGCTCGCCCGAGGGCCTCAAATGGTCGCCGGACGGCAAGGTCCTGGGGATCGCCACCCAGGAGGGCACGACCAAGCCGGCTGAAAACCCGTTCCGTCATGACCGCGGCCGGCTCGCCTTGTACGCGCTGTCCGACAAGCAGTTGAAGCCGGTCGCCGAGGCCCCGGTCGGCCGCTGGTCGCAAGGCATCGCGTTCTCGCGCGATGGTCGGACCGTCCTGGTGCAGAACATGGTGGAACGCACCATCCAGGTGTTCCGCTGGGATGGCGCGAAGCTCTGGGCCGGCACGTCGCTTGAGATCGGCGCTGGCCCTGCGGCCATCGCGACGGCATGGCCATGATCGAGAATGCTTAGCTTGGATGATCGGGCATGCCAGGGCGTTCAGGCGACCGAAGCAGCTGCCCAAACGCGAGTGACGCGGGCGCGGTCCGCAGCCGACCGGTGATAACCGAAATTTTGGTTGACGCCGGGACGCGCGGCATCGTCTGGCCAACCGCCAACTTCCAAGAGAGAGCGACCTGTGAGCGACAGCATCTACTCGGCTCAGTATGACGCGACTGTGTCGGAGCTACTGCCCCTGTTCCTGTTCCCAGGAATGGGAGGGTATGACCCAAAGCTCGTCGAGGTCGGGATCGCCTGCCAGGATGCGGTGACAACAGTGGAGATCGCCTATCCTGCCTGGCGAGTTCTGCACGAAACCTACGACTTTGATTTCGACACGTTGGTCGCCGACGTGGTTGCGCAGATCACGAGGCAATATCCGGCTTGCGCGATCCTGCTGGCCGGGTATTCGTTCGGCGGCATCATTGCGTTTGCCGCCGCGGCGCGGCTGCGGGACGTGGGCTACGCAGTTCGATTTCTAGGCCTGCTTGACGTTGAAGCCCAGCCTGGGCTTGACGCTGCGCCGGGCGCATTGCGCGCGCCGAAAACTCGTTGGCAGCAGCTCACCGGCTTCACGGCCGCGATGCGGCGGGGCGAGGCGAAAAGCAAGCTTGCCTACGTGACCGCCCGGCACCTTAAAAGTCCGCGCTGGCAGCTGCTGCTCCGCCTTTACGCGCGCGTTCCGCGGCGCTGGCTGACGGGAAAATTCAGGATCTACCTCGAACGCGACCTGCTGTCGGAACACATGGAGCCGTTGCTGGGCGAATGGGTGGTGCGCCGTAGCGCCGTGCAGCCGCTGCCTGTCCCGGCCTACCTGTTCCGGACAGAGCAGCACAGCGGAAACGCCCCGCACGACCTCGGATGGGATCATCACTGCCCGGACCTGACGGTGGTCTCGATCCCCGGCTCGCATCTCGGCATGCTCGGATCGTCAAACCGGCCGATCTTGTGCGCCGCGTTCCGGAAGGCGGTTCTCCAGGTTCTTGGACGCGCCCGCCCGCGATAAAGCCGGGCATGCGAAATGCCCAACGGCCCGGCGCGTCGCGCTAAGCCGCCGCCGCATCGGCGATGAAAAAGCTGGCGGTGACGCTTCCGTTCCACTCCTCCGCCCGCAGGTGCCCGGCCAGATGCAGCGGTGCGCCCCGGGCCAGCAGCCCCTCCGCCAACGCGCCGTCCCGCGCCCGGAACAGCAACGCCTTCAGGCGCGGGCCACCGCCCTCCCCTTGGACATAGGCGCGGATGGTCGCACCCTCCCGTCCAATCCGGTCGGCGCGAACCACCTGGGCGCGCGGCAGCACGAAGACCGGCTCCTCGTTGCAGTTCCCGTAGGGCGACAGCCGGGCAAGCTGCTGCGCCAGATCGACCGTGGCACCGGACACTGCCAGCGTGCCCTCCACCGGAAGGTCGGCGACGCGGGGCAGCGCCGCCGCATGCGCCAGGCGCTCGTTCAGGAAAGCATGGAATGCTGGCACGTCGCGCTCGTGCAGCGCAAACCCCGCCGCCATCGCGTGCCCGCCGCCGGTCACGAGCAGCCCGGCTTGCCGCGCCGCCATGACGGCGGCCCCTAGGTCCACGCCGGGCACCGACCGTCCGCTGCCACGCACTACTCCGTCCGTGAGCGCGCCGACACAGGCCGGGCGGTTGTGGCGTTCCTTGATCCGCCCTGCGACGATGCCTACCACCCCTGGGTGCCAGCCCGCCCCATGCACCAGCATCGCCGCATGCCCGGCGTCGGACTGCGCCGCCGCCTGCCCGAGCGCCGCTTCCAGCATCCCGGCCTCCACTGCCTGGCGTTCGCGGTTGGTGGCGTCGAGCGTCCCGGCCAAGGACCGCGCCTCCACGGGATCGCTGCAGAGCAGCAGGCGCAGCCCGAGATCCGCCTGGCTGATGCGGCCGGCCGCGTTGATGCGAGGGCCGAGCGCAAAGCCGCAGGTGAACGCGGTCGGCACGTTGTGGGCCGCCGCTGCTTCCAGCAGCGCCGCGATCCCCGGGCGGGCGCGCCGGGCCATGACCCGCAGCCCCTGCGTCACCAGCGCGCGGTTCAGCCCTCGCAGCGGCATGACGTCGCACACGGTCGCCAGCGCCACGAGGTCCAGCAGCTCGCGCAGGTCCGGCTCGGCCCGCCCGGCGAAGAACCCGGCACGGCGCAGCGCCCGTAAGGTCGCGATGGCCGCGAGGAAGGCAAGCGCCGCGGCGCACACCCCGCCAAGTCCCGATGTGTCGTCCAACCGGTTCGGATTGACGGTCGCCAGCACGGGCGGCGGCGGCCCGTCGGTCGCGTGGTGATCCAGCACCACGACGTCCGCCCTGCCCTGTATGGACGACAGCGCCACGGCTGCGGCGGTGCCGCAGTCCACGCAGACGATCAGCGTCGCGCCCCCCTGCACCAGGTTGAGCAGCGCCGGGCCGTTCGGACCGTATCCTTCCAGCAGCCGGTCCGGCACGTGGGTCAGCACCCGGCAGCCCAGGGTCCGCAGCACGGTGGTCATGATCGCGGCGCTGCACGCGCCGTCCACGTCGTAGTCGCCGAACACGCCGACCGTCTCGGACGCCGTGGCGGCACGGGCCAGCCGGTCGGCCGCGTGGTCCATATCGGCGAGTTGCGACGGGTCCGGCAGCAAGGCGCGCAAGGTCGGTTCGAGGAAATGGGCCGCGGTGTCGTGATCGACCCCCCGGGCCGCCAGGAGCCGGCCGACGATTTCCGGCAAGCCCAGGCGCTGGGCGATGCCCAAGCCGACCCGGTCCTCGCCCCTGCGCCAAAGCCAACGCCGCCCCGTGAGGCTGGCGCCCACCCCCAAGGCCGCCTCGATCATGCCGGCGGACTACTCCGGCTGCCAGGTCTTGGTGGCGAAGTTGTGGTGCGCCTCGATGTAGCGGATCGTGCCGGACTTGCTGCGCATCACGATGGAATGGGTGAAGGCGCCGTGGCCGAACCGCCGCACCCCGCGCAGCATGGCACCGCCGGTGACGCCGGTCGCGGCGAACATCACGTCGCCCTTCGCCATCTCGCCGACCGTGTATTTATGCCGCGCGTCGGTCACGCCCATGGCGCGGGCACGCTCGATCTGCGCGTCGTCCTCATACATGAGCCGTCCCTGCATCTGCCCGCCGATGCAGCGCAGCGCCGCCGCGGCCAGTACGCCCTCCGGCGCGCCGCCGATGCCCATGTAGATGTCGACGCCGCCGTCCGGCAGCCCCGCCGCGATCACCCCGGCCACGTCGCCGTCGCCCAGCAGCATGATGCGCGCCCCGGCCTCCCGGCATTTCGCCAGCATCTCGTCATGGCGCTCGCGTTCCAGCATGCAGACCACGATGTCGCCAACCTCGCGCTTCTTGGCGCGTGCCAGGTTGCGCAGGTTCGCCGCCACCGGCGCATCCAGGTCCACGACCCCCTCCGGCAGCCCGGCGCCGACGGCGATCTTGTCCATGTAGATGTCTGGCGCGTGCAGGAAGTTGCCGTGCTCCGCCAATGCCACGACGGCGAGCGCGTTCGGGCCGCCCTTGGCCGTGATGTTGGTGCCCTCAAGGGGATCGACCGCGATGTCCATGGCCGGGCCGCCGGACCCGACGCGCTCCCCGATGTAGAGCATCGGCGCCTCGTCCATCTCGCCCTCGCCGATTACTACCGTGCCCTCGATGGCCACGCTGTCGAAGGCGCGGCGCATGCCCTCGACGGCGGCGCCGTCCGCCTCGTTCTTCTTGCCGCGGCCCATCCAGCGGGAGGCGGCGAGGGCCGCGGCCTCTGTCACCCGCACCAAGTCCAGCGCCAGGTTGCGGTCGAGGCTGATCTCGGGATGATTGTCGGTCATGAACGCTCCTTAAGCAGGCTCGATGCGGATGAGCGCCGGCGGTTCCAGCACGGTATCAAAGGCGGCGATCTGGTCCAGCGCCCGATGCATCGCCGCCTCGTTCGACTCATGCGTCACCAGCACCACGGGGACGGCCTCCCCCGGCGCCCGGCCGCGCTGCAGCATGCTTTCGAGGCTGACGCCAGCATCGCGTAGGGCCGCAGTCACGTCGGCGATGACGCCCGGCCGGTCCACGACCATAAGCCGCAGGTAATAGGCACCGATGTGGGCGGACATCGGCACGGCGGGCAGGTCGGCAAGCCCTGCGGCATCGGCGCCCCAGACCGGCGTGGCCCGGCCGCGTCCCAAGTCGATGAGGTCGGCCACCACGGCGCTTGCAGTCGGCCCAGCGCCGGCGCCCCGACCTTCCAGCATCACGCGCCCGACGAAATCGCCCTCCGCCACCACCGCGTTGAGCACGCCGTCAACCCGCGCGATCGGCGCCGCATGCGGCACCATGCAGGGGTGCACTCGGCTCTCGATTCCCGCCTCGGTCCGTCGCGCGATGCCCAGCAGCTTGATGCGGTAGCCCAGCTCGGTCGCGAACGCGATGTCGAGGGCGGAGACGGCGCGGATACCCTCGATGTGCACCGCCGCAAAATCGACCGGCCGGTTGAAGGCCAACGCCGCCAGGATCGCCAGCTTGTGTGCGGCGTCGATGCCGTCCACGTCGAAGCTCGGGTCGCTCTCGGCGTAGCCCAGGCGCTGCGCCTCGGCCAGCACCTCAGCGAACTCCCGCCCGCGCTCCCGCATGACGGTCAGGATGTAGTTGCAGGTGCCGTTCAGGATGCCGGCGATGCGGTCGATGCGGTTGCCGGCCAGGCCCTCGCGCAATGCCTTGATCACTGGGATGCCGCCGGCCACCGCGGCCTCGAACGCAAGCGTGACCCCAGCCTCGCTCGCCTGCTGCGCCAGGGCCGCGCCGTGCACCGCCAGCAGCGCCTTGTTCGCGGTCACGACGGGCTTGCCCGCGGCCAGCGCCGCCTGCACCAGCTCACGCGCCGGGCCTTCCGAGCCGCCCATTACCTCGACCACCACGTCAAGCGCCGGGTCGAAGGCGAGGGCGACGGGATCGTCGTACCAGCGCAGGCCGGAGGTGGGCATGCCACGCTCCCGCGTGCGGTCGCGGGCGGAAACGGCGGTGACGGCAATCGGCCGTCCGGCCCGCGCCGAGACCAACTCCGCATTGTCCCGCAGCAGGCGCAGCACACCCGTGCCGACCGTGCCCAGCCCGGCGACGCCGATCGACAGCGGACGGGTCATACCGCCGCGGCCTCCGCGCCGACGCTCTCCACGTGGTTGCTGTCGCCTCCCAGGAAGCCGCGGACGTTGCGCACGGCCTGGCGCAGGCGCTGGGTGTTCTCGACCAGGGCGATCCGCACATGCGTGTCGCCGTGCTCTCCGAAGCCGATACCGGGCGCCACCGCGACCTTGGCGCGGGCCAGCAGCAGCTTGCTGAACTCGACGCTGCCGAGATGCGCGTAGCGGGGCGGGATGGGCGCCCAGGCGAACATCGACCCTTCGGGACTCGGCATCTCCCACCCGGCCTGCGCCAGACCGCGTACCAGCACGTCGCGCCGCTCGCGATACAGGGTGCGGATCTCCACCACGCACTCCTGCGGGCCGTTCAGCGCCGCGGTGGCCGCGACCTGGATAGGGGTGAAGGCGCCGTAGTCCAGGTAGGACTTCATCCGCGCCAGCGCCGCGATCAGCCGGGCGTTGCCGGCGGCAAACCCCATGCGCCAGCCCGGCATGGAATATGTCTTGGACAAGCTGGTGAACTCGACCGCGATCTCCTTGGCGCCTGGCACCTGCAGCAGGGAGGGCGGGGCCACGTCGCCGAAGTAGATCTCGGCGTAGGCCAGGTCCGAGAGGATGAAGATGTCGTGCTTGCGGCACAGCGCCACAACTTCGCGGTAGAAGGCGAGGTCCGCGCAATAGGCCGTGGGATTGCTGGGGAAGTTGACGATCAGGACGGTGGGCTTCGGCACACTGTGGCGCACGGCGCGTTCCAGCGCCTCCAGCATGCCGGCGTCCGGCGTGGCCGGGATGCTGCGGACGCTGGCGCCGGCAATGATGAAGCCGAACTGGTGAATCGGGTAGGACGGGTTGGGCACCAGGATGGTGTCGCCGGGACTGGTGATCGCGGCGGCAAGGTTGGCCAGGCCCTCCTTCGAGCCAAGGGTCGCGACCACCTCCGTCTCTGGATCGAGCGCCACGCCGAACCGCCGGTCGTAGTAGCCGGCCAGCGCCCGGCGCAGCCCGGGAATGCCCTTGCTCGCGCTGTAGCGGTGGGTGCGCGGGTCCTGCACGGCCTCCACCAGCTTGGCGACGATGTGCGGCGGCGTACCGGTGTCGGGGTTGCCCATGCCGAGGTCGATGATGTCCTCCCCATGGGCGCGGGCAGCGGCTTTCGCCTGGTTCACCTGGGCGAACACGTAGGGCGGCATCCGGCGGATGCGGTGGAATTCTTGCGTCATGATGCTTGAGTCACTTTGGGCGGGTCATCGCTGCTGGAGTCTGCTCATTGTAGCAGATGCGCCTCGCCGCCGCGACCCAAAGCGACGGCATTGAGGCGCAGCGACCCGGCCGGCACGCCCGCCGCGACCAGCGCCTCCTGCATGCTTTGGGCGCGGCGCCAGGCGAGCGGCAAGGCACGGGCCTGCGCCGCTGCATCCGGCCCGGCCGCATCGCCCCCGGCCGCGACGCGGCCGGCCACCCCGCCGCCTGATCCCGGCGCGTCAGTGGCGGTGC
>CAXSHI010000137.1:0-11972 GCA_964236755.1 uncultured Acetobacteraceae bacterium | reverse complement strand
CGGCATGCCGCGCCTCGTCCCGGGTCATGAAGTTGAACAGGTCGTGGATGTCGCCCTGCTTGATGCGCTTCTTGATTTCGGCATACAGCACGCAGCCGGAGAACTCGGCGGTGACGGAGCTGACCAGGAACTCCAGGAACTCCTCTCGCAGGTCGGGCGGCAAGGTCGAGAGGTCCACGTCGAACTTCTCGTTGCGGATGAAGTGGCCCTTGTTGGTGTCGGCGCGCAGCTCCGCGATGAGCTGGTCCCACTCGGCGCGCACGCCGCTCACGTCGATGCGCTCCATGGCGGCGAAATCCGTCGTGTAGAAGCGCGGGCTGAGCACCGTGTCCTGCTGCGCCTGGCGCGTGGTCTCGTTGGGCGCGGCAGGGCGCGCGCCAGAAAGCGTGGCGGTCTCGGTGGCCATGGCTCAGCTCTCCTTCGGCAAGAAGCCGACTTCATACAGCTCGGTCAGTTCAAACATGGCGGTGAACTCCGTCCACAGCCGCGTCAGCGCGCCGGCCCGGGTGACGGTGGCCGGGCAGCGGCAGGTCAGCGCGTCGCCGAAGTCGATTCCGGACGGCACGCCGTGCACCTGCACGCTGTCGCCGGGCCGGATGTCGATGCCGTCCGGCACGGCGTGGGCGTGGAACGACAGCGGCGTCTGCTCGATATCGACGTCGCAAATAACCTCGACGGTCTCCCCGCCCAGGAGCCAGTTCCCGGTCACTGCGCGTCTCCGTGCGCCGTCAGCAGGTGGCCGAACACCTCGGTGTTGGAGGAGCCGAACGCCTGCAGCTCGATGTGCCGCCCGGTCGCCGGGTCGTCGAGCGTCAGGCGCCCGTCGCTCCAGGCGGAAAGGCGGAACGGGTCCTGCGGCCTGATACCCTCGCTTTTCCGGGTGCGCGCCATGCCGCGCATCATGCCGCGGAGAAAGCCGTTCTCCCCGGTGAACTGGGCGACCGGCGTGCCGTCCCGCGCGTCCGTCACCACCACCGAGCCGTCCGCGCCGTCGGCGAAGGCGAGGTCGCGGGCGGCCACCAGCGATCCCGTCGTCTGCACCGCGCCGATATGGGTGATGCGGCCGGTCGCCGCGACGACGAGCGACAGGCCGACCACGGCGAAGATGCCGAACAACGGGGCACGCTGGAAAAACTGCGGCGGTGTCGTCAAGGCAAGCCTCCCTCTCAGCCAACCCTTCTTATGCGGCCACCGGCTCCTGCGACCCGGCGACGGCATGGCCCGGCTGCGCCTCGGGCATCGCCGGCGCCGGCATGTCGGCCGACCCCGCCAGCGCCCGCGCCAGCAATTGCCCCACCCGCGCGGCGTCCGGAACGGCCCGGAGCATCGGCTCCGGCCGCGACAGGCGCCACGGCCGGGCGTGCGGCCACAGTACCAGGTAAGCTAGCTTGTCCATGGAGTTGAGCAAGAGCGATATGTCGCCAAAACCGTTCGCGCGCATGTTGAGCGCCGCCGTGTCGATCTTCTCGAACGGCAGGTTGATCGTCATCGGCAAGGTCAGGCCCAGCTGGATCACGACCCGGCGGTCGGTGACGCTATAGACCGTGACCCGGCCGACCGCCCAGGCGTAGGCGGCCAGGAAGCCGATGGGCACCAGCGCTACGCCCGCCAGCTTGGCGGCCGAGAGCGCGGCGTCGGCCAGCGGCGTGCCGCCCAGCGCCGCCGAGCCGAAGCAGTACGCCACGATCACGCCGAAATAGATCGCGAGGCCCCGGACATGGAACGCCTGGCGTGCCAGCACCCGCCAGTCCGGCGCGCCCTGCCACAGCAGCCGCTCCCCGTCGGGCAGCCGCTCCGGCAGGCCGCGCGGCAGGCGCCCCCCGGCAGCCACAGGATCGGCGCTCACAGGATCGGCCCCAGGCGGGTGGGCGTCGCGTACATCAGGCCGCCGGCGTAGTAGCCCACGAGCTTCTCCTCCTCAAGCAAGGTGATCGTTTCGGCGTTCTGCAGCCGCGGCACGTCCTTGAACTGCGCGCCCATGATGGCGCCCACCTTGATCTGCCGGGTCTTCCTGTTGATCTGGGCGTAGTGCTGCGGCAGCATGACGCGGTCGCCGCTGCCGTCCAGCGCGATCTCGAAGTAGCGGATCACCACCTCCGAGCGGTCCACCCAGCTATCCACGACCCGGCCGGCATAGACCCAGTCGGCCCCGAACACCTGCATGTCGTACGGGTTCGGGTCCTCGTTGGCGACCCAGAAATCCGGCACGGTGCGGAGCGGCACGATCTTCGGCAGGGCGTCGTCGAAGGTGTGGTCCGGCTCGTCCGGCCGGTTCTGGGCATAGGCGCCAGGCCCGATCCCGCCCAGCATCGGGTTGCCGGTCGGCTGCCGCGCCGCCCCTTCCCACTTGGCGGTGGGCACGGCGTTCACCTGCTCCGCCGGCTCGGGCCTTGGCATCACCCGGGTGTTGCCGTCGGCCAGGATGAAGGTCTTGGGCCGCGGCACGCCGGGCCAGCCCTCCGGGCGCGCGCCCGGGCGGTCGCCGATCATCGGGTAGCCCTCGCGCTTGTTCTCGCGCAGCAGGTAGTAGATCAGCCCGGCGAAAAACAGCCAGAACGCATAAAGCACGATCTGCGCGACGTCGATGTAGCCAGTCAGTGCACCGATTTGCATTTGAAGACCTCAGCAATCAGAAGTTCCGGCGAGAGTACTCAGGCTCAGGCGAAGGCGTTGGGCAGGCGGCTGGACCCGTTCAGCCGGACCAGCGGGCCGATTGCAACCAAGGTCACGAACAGCAGGGCGATCTCGATCGAGTAAACCGCAACGTAGCCGGTGGCGGGATGGACCAGCGTAATGCCCAGGGCGCCCCGGTCCGCGAGCGTCGCGACCCCGTCGCGCACCAGGCCGCTGAGGGCGACGGCGCCGCCCGCGGCCGAGGCCTGGACGGCACCCCAGATGCCGAGCGTCAGCCCGACCTGCCCGCGCGGCGCCGTCGCCATCGCCGCCGTCAGCGTGCAGTGCGCGAACAGCCCGGCGCCAAAGCCGACGGCCGCGACCCCCGCGGCGAACAGCGGCGGGCTGTCCAGGGGCGCCGCGAACACCAGCGCGGTGAACGCCAGGAGGCCGGCGAGCGCCCCCCCTCCGGCCAGGCGGTACGGGTCGGCGCCCCGGCCCAAGCGCCGCGCGGCGAGGGTGAACCCCAGCACGCCGCCCACCGCCAGCAGCGCCGTCATCGCCGTCGTGGCGCCGACCGTCAGGCGCAGCACGTGGCCGCCATAGGGTTCCAGCAGGATGTCCTGCATGCTGAACGCGACCGTGCCGAAGCCGAGGGCGACCAGGCGGCGGCGCGACTGCCCGCCGGCGTTGAACGCGCGCCAGGTCTCGACGAAGCTCGGGCGCTCGCGGTTCGCCGCGGTGCGGGCCGGGTCGCGCGCTTCCTGCTTCCACAGCGCCACGGCGTTCAGCACCATGGTCGCGAGTGCGGCGCCCTGCACCACCTGGATCAGCTTGACCTGCGTGAAGTCGGCCAGCAGCGCCCCGAACAGCAGCGCGCTCGCCACCATGCCGAGCAGCAGCATGACGCAGAGCAGCGCCACGACCCGGGGGTGCGACTCCGGCTCCGCGAGGTCGGTCGCCAGCGCCAGCCCCACCGTCTGCGTCGTGTGCAGCCCGGCGCCGACCATGAGGAAGGCGAGCGCCGCCGCCGCCTGCCCGACCCAGGGCGCCGCGTGGCTGTCGCCCGACAGCAGGATCAACGCGAACGGCATGATCGCGAGGCCGCCGAACTGCACCAGCGTGCCCATCCACAGATACGGCACCCGGCGCCAGCCGAGCACGGAGCGGTGCGTGTCCGACTTCCAGCCGATCACCGCCCGCAGCGGCGCGAACACCAGCGGCAGCGACACCATGGCCGCCACCAGCCAGGCCGGCACGCCCAGTTCCACGATCATCACCCGGTTCAGCGTGCCGATCAGCAGCACGACCGCCATGCCGACCGTGACCTGGAACAGCGACAGCCGCAGCAGCCGGCCCATCGGCAGCCCGGCCGAGGCCGCGTCGGCAAACGGCAGGAAGCCCGGCCCGATCTGCGCCCACTTGCGTCCGGCCACGTCGTTCAACCTTGCCAGGCGTCGGATCATGGGCGGACCAGCTCCAGCGCCTGCGACGTGTAGAAGCCGCTGGCGATCCGCAGCGTGCGGGCGGGCTGCCACCCGGCCATCGCCGGGTCGCGGGCCAGCAGGCCGGTGATCTCGGCCGAACGCACCGGCTCGATGGCGGGGGCGCGGTCGCCGCGGGGGAACAGCCGCCCGGCCGCGTGCATCGCCGACAGCAGCGGCGTGCGCGGCGCAAAGGTGAACAGGACGGAGCCGGTCGCGCGCGCGGCCAAGCCCGCCACGGCGCGGGCCATGTCGGGGGCGGGATAATGGATCAGGCTGTCCATGCCGACCACATGGTCGAACGTGCCGAGCGCCGGGTCGGTCATGTCGCCGACGCGCCACTCGATGTGGCCGGAACCGAGATCACCCGGCATCCGCTCGCCCGCGAGCGACACCAGCGTGCCGGCGAGGTCAATCGCCACCACGTGCGCGCCGCGCCGCGCCGCCTCCACCGCCAGCGCCCCGGTGCCGCAGCCGGCGTCCAGCACCCGGCGGCCGGCGAGATCGTCCGGCAGCCAGGACATCAGCGTGGCCCGCATGCGGTCGCGCCCGGCCCGCACCGTCGCGCGGATGCCGCTCACCGGCGCGTCGGAGGTCAGCCGCTTCCACGCTTCCGCCGCCGTGCGGTCGAAGTAGGCCTCAAGCTGGCCGCGGCGGGCGAGGTAGGTGGCGGACTGCATCAGTCGTAGCCCAGCAGGTCGAAGATCTCCCGGTCGCGCATCGGGCTGCCCATCAGCGGCTCCGTCCCGGCCCAAAGACTTGCGGCGAGGCGCAAGTACTCGAGCTTCACCGCCTCAAGCTCCGGCGACGACTCCATCTCGAACAGCGTGCTCTTCTTCAGCCGGCTGCGGCGGATCACGTCGAGGTCGGGGAAGTGCGCGAGCGTCGAAAGCCCGGTCTGGCCGTTGTAACGGTCGATCTGGTCGGTGGCCGCACTCCGGTTGGCGATCACGCCGCCCAGCCGCACGTTGTAGTTCTTCGCCTTCGCCTGGATCGCGGCGACGATGCGGTTCATGGCGAAGATGCTGTCGAAGTCGTTGGCGGTCACGATCAGCGCCCGGTCCGCGTGCTGCAAGGGCGATGCGAAGCCGCCGCACACCACGTCGCCCAGCACGTCGAAGATCACCACGTCGGTCTCTTCGAGCAGGTGGTGCTCCTTGAGCAGCTTCACCGTCTGGCCCACCACGTAGCCGCCGCAGCCGGTGCCCGCCGGCGGCCCGCCGGCCTCCACGCACATCACGCCGTTGTAGCCGGGGAACACGAAGTCCTCGACGCGCAGCTCCTCCGAATGGAAGTTCACGCTTTCCAGCACGTCGATGACGGTGGGAAGCAGCTGCTTGGTGAGCGTGAAGGTGCTGTCGTGCTTCGGGTCGCAGCCGATCTGCAGCACGCGCTTGCCGAGCTTGCTGAACGCCGCCGACAGGTTGGACGACGTGGTGCTCTTGCCGATGCCGCCCTTGCCATAGACCGCGAACACCTTGGCCGTGCCAATCTTGAGGTTGGGGTCGAGCTGGACCTGCACGCTGCCGTCCCCGTCCTCACGGGACACCTTGCTGCGGACGGGGTAGGGGAGTGTTGTGAGCGTCATGCGGCCATCTCCACGCCTTCGAGTTGGTCTTCCAGGTCCTCGCCCGCGCGCTTGAGCGCGTCGAGCGTGGCCGGGTCAGGCGACCAGTAGTTGCGGTCCGTCGCCTCGATCAGGCGGTTCACGATCTTGGCGGACGCCTTGGGGTTCAGCGCGGCGATCCGCGCCCGCATCTCGTCGTCCAGCACGTAGGTCTCGGCCAACTGCTGATAGACCCAGGGCGAGACCTCGCCGGTGGTCGCCGACCAGCCGAGCGTGTTGGTGACGTGCGCCTCGATCTCCCGCACGCCCTCGTAGCCGTGCTTCAGCAGGCCCTCGTACCACTTGGGGTTCAGCGCCCGGGTGCGGGTCTCAAGGTTGACCTGCTCGGTCAGGGTGCGCACCGCGCCGTCGCCGCGGGTCTGGTCGCCGATGTACACCGCCGCCGCCTGTCCGCCGCGGGCGCGCCGCACCGCGCGGGTGATGCCGCCCAGCGTGTCGAAGTAATGGTCCACCGTGGTGACGCCCAGCTCGATGCTGTCGAGGTTCTGGTAGGTGACATCGACGCTCGCCAGCACGTGGCTCAGCACCGCCGCCTGCCGCGCCGGACGGCCGGACACGCCGTAGGCGAAGCCCTTGCGGCTGACATAGGCGTCGGCCAGCTCGTCCTCGTCGTTCCAGGTGCCGCTCGCGACCAGCGAGTTGACGTTGGCGCCGTAGGCCCCGTCGGCGTTGCCGAACACCCGCAGCGCCGCCTGCTCCAGGTCGCCGCCATGCTTGGCGATGAAGGACAGGGCATGCTTGCGGATGAAGTTCTGCTCCAGCGGCTCGTCCGCCGACGCGGCCAATAGTGCGGCTTCGGCGAGAAGCTTGGTCTGCAGCGGCAGCAGGTCGCGGAAGATGCCGGACAGGGTGATGACGACATCGACGCGCGGGCGGCCCAGGGTCGGGAGCGGCACCAGGGTGGCGCCGCTCAGCCGGCCGTAGCTGTCGAAGCGCGGCTCCACGCCCATCAGCCAGAGCGCCTGCGCGATGGGGCCGCCCTCGGACTTCAGGTTATCGGTGCCCCACAGCACCATGGCGACCGTCTCCGGCACGCCGTGGCCGTCGGCGGCGTGCCGGGCCAGCAGCCGGTCGGCCTGGCGCGCGCCGTCCTGCACGGCGAACTTGCTGGGCAGGTGGAAGGGGTCGAAGCCGTGCAGGTTGCGGCCCGTCGGCAGCACCGCCGTGGTGCGCAGCAGGTCGCCGCCGGGCGCCGGGCGGATGAAGCCGCCGTCCAGCGCGTGGATCACCGCCGGCAGCTCGTGGTCATGGGCCAGCAGCGCCTCCAGCCGGGCGCGCTCCACGGGTTCGGTGACGCCGGCGAAGTCCAGCATCTCCGCCCGCTCCCCGGCGTCCGGCGGCTCGCCGATCACGTGCAGGCCGTTGGGGATCAGGGCGTATTCCAGTTCCAGCAGCGCCGTGCCCAGCCGGTCGATTTCGCCGGCCGCCTCCGTCCAGGCCGGCTCGGCGTCGGCAAGGTTCACCGCGACCGCCTGCGCCTGCACGAGCGCCGTGAGCTGCGACCGCTGCTCGGCCTCCGTCTCCGGGTCCATGGCGCGCCATCGGTCGAGCGACGCCTTCAGGTCCAGGAGGCCGCGATACAGCCCGGCATGGGCCACCGGCGGCGTCAGGTAGCTGATCAGCACTGCGTTGGCCCGGCGCTTGGCGAGCATGCCCTCGCTCGGGTTGTTCGACGCATACAGGTTGAAGTTCGGCAGGTGGCCGATCAGCCGGTCCGGCCAGCACTCCGCCGACAGCCCGGCCTGCTTGCCCGGCATGAACTCCAGCGCGCCGTGCGTGCCGAAGTGCAGCACGGCATGGGCGCCGAAATCGTGCTGGAGGTAGCGGTAGAAGGCGCTGAACGCATGGGTTGGCGCGAAGCCGGTCTCGAACAGCAGGCGCATCGGGTCGCCCTCGTAGCCGAAGCCGGGCTGCACGCCGACGAAGACATTGCCGAACTGCCGGCCCATGACGAACAGGCTGGCGCCGTCGGTCAGCACCTTGCCGGGCGCCGGCCCCCAGCTTTTCTCGATCTGCGGCAGGTAAGGCTCGCGCCGCACGTGGTCGTCCACCGGGATGCGCATGGCCACGTTGGCGTCGGTGCCGTAGCGGTCCGCGTTGCCCTTCTGGATGCTGTCCTGCAGCTCGGCCGCGGTGTCCGGCACCTCGACGACATACCCGGCCGCCTGCATCGCCCGCATCATGTTGTGCAGCGACTGGAACACCGCGAGGTAGGCGGCGGTGCCGGTGGCGCCGGCGTTGGGCGGGAAGTTGAACAGCACGAGGGCGACCTTGCGCGCCGCCCGCGCGGTCCGCCGCAGCGCCACCTGCTTCGCCACCCGCGCCGCCAGCGTGCCCGCCCGCTCGGCATGGGAGACCATGTCGCGGGAGCACGCCTTGCCGACGCAGCCGGGGCAGGGGTGATCCGTGTTGGCCCGGCCGCAGCGCCCGCCGAAGGTCATGGGCGACATGCCGCCGTCCAGCTCCGGCAACGCCACCATCATCGTCGCCTCGACCGGCAGCAGGCCACGCGGGTCCTGCTGCCACTGCTCCAGCGTCTGGAACTCGACCGGGTGCGCCGTGATGTAGGGCACGTCGAGCTTGGTCAGCATGGTGTCCGCGGCCGAGCTGTCGTTGTAGGCGGGGCCGCCCACCATGGAGAACCCGGTTAGCGAGACCACGGCGTCCACCGCCGCCACACCGTCCCGCATGAAGAACGCCTCGACCGCCGGGCGGGCGTCAAGGCCGCTGGCAAACGCCGGGACGACGCGCAGGCCGCGCGCCTCCAGCGCGTCGATGACGCCGTCGTAGTGCGCGGCGTTGCCCGAGATCAGGTAAGAGCGCAGCAGCACCAGCCCGACCGTGCCCGCCCCGACTACGCCCACAAGGCCCCCGCGCGGCAGCTGGTCGAGCCGCTCCACCACGCGGCCGGGCGCGCGGGGGTGATACAGGCCCAGCTCGGGATACTGGACCGGTGCCGCGACCGTCAGCTTGCCCTGCAAGGCCCGGCGCTCGCCGGCCGAGTACTTGCTGACCAGCATGCGGATCAGGCTGGCCATGTTCTGCTCGGACCCGGCGAGCCAGTACTGCAGCGCCAGGAAATACGTGCGGACGTCCTGCGCGGTGCCCGGGATGAACTTCATCAGCTTCGGCAGGCGGCGCAGCATCTTCATCTGGCCGGCGCCGGACTTCCGGTTGTCGCCGTTCGGCTTGCCGCGCAGGCGCTTCAGCATCGCAATCGCGCCCGAGGCCTCCTGCGACATGTCGAAGCGGCCGAGCTTCGTCATCTTGGTGATCTCGCCGGCCGACATGCAGCAGATCATCGCGTCGCAATGGTCGCGCCGGGCCGCGAGCGCCGGCTGCACGGCGCGGATGTGGTCCTCAAGGAACAGCATCGTGGCGATCACGATGTCGCCCTCGGCGATGGCGGCGTGGCATTCGGCCAGCTTGTCCGCGTCGTCGCCCCACTCGTCGGCCGCGTGGATGCTGAGGCTCAGCCCGGGGATGTCGCGCTTCAGCTCGGCCTCGGCCCGGAACGCCGCGCTGGACAGGTGGCTGTCCATCGTGACGATGACGACGCGGGTGGGGACGACGCGGGCGGGGGCGTCGGCGGCGGGCATCTCAACGGCCATAGTGCGCCTTTGCGTCGTAGAGCGTATCGACGGTGATGGTCATGACGCCGTGGTCGAGCGCGAACTTCTCGGTGTTGCGCCGGGCCTTGCCGCGGACGAAGAACGGGATCTTGCCGACCTCCTTCTCGGCCTCCGGCGCCCAGACCAGCGGACCCGCCGGCGCCGCGCCCGGCACCGAGACCGTCTCCGGCTCGGGGCGCGGCTGGGCGGCGTGGCCCAGGTGCGACGGCGCCGCGTCGCCGTGGAACTCCGAGTCCTCGCGGAACATGCCGATCAGGTGCTCCTCCAGCCCCATCATCAGCGGGTGGACCCAGGCGTCGAACAGCACGTTGGCGCCTTCCCAGCCCATCACCGGGGAGTAGCGGGCGGGAAAATCCTGCACGTGCACCGGGGCGGAGATCACGGCGCAGGCGATGCCGAGGCGCTTCGCGATGTGCCGCTCCATCTGGGTGCCCAGCACCAGCTCGGGCTGCGCGTCGGCGATGCGGGCCTCGATCTCCAGGTAGTCGTCGGAGATCAGCGGTTCCACGTCGTAGAGCTTCGCCGCTTCCCGCACGTCCCGGGCGAACTCGCGGCCGTAGGTGCCGAGGCCCACGACGGTGAAGCCCATCTCGTCCCGCGCGACGCGGGCGGCGGCGACCGCGTGGGTCGCGTCGCCGAACACGAACACCCGCTTGCCCGTCAGGTAGTTGCTATCGACGGAGCGGGTGTACCACGGCATCCGCGACGGCGCGCCCGCGAGCGCCGGGGCGGGATCGACGCCGGCCAGCGCCGCGACCTCATGGATGAAGTCCCGGGTGGCGCCGATGCCGATGGGCACGCACTTGGTCGCCTTCTGGCCGAAGCTGCGGGCGAGCCACGCCGCCGCCTGCCCAGCGATCTCCGGATACAGCACGACGTTGAACTCGGCGCTGCCCAGCCGCGCGATGTCGGCGGGCGTGGCCCCCAGCGGCGCCACCACGTTCACGTCGATGCCGAGCTGCGCCAGGAGGCGCGTGACCTCCACCACGTCGTCGCGGTGGCGGAAGCCGAGCGCCGCCGGGCCGAGCACGTTGCAGCGCGGGCGGCCGCCGGGCGCGCGCTCCGGGCGCGTCGTGCCCGGCGGCGGCGCATGCGGCCCGGCGAAGGCGCGGACGACCTGGTAAAAGGTCTCGGCCGCGCCCCAGTTCTCCTTTTTCTGGTAGGAGGGCAGCTCCAGCGCCACGACGGGCACCGGCAGGCCGAGCGCGCGGGCGAGGCCGCCCGGGTCGTCCTGGATCAGCTCGGCGGTGCAGGAGGCGCCCACCAGCAGCGCCTGCGGCTGGAACCGGGCATAGGCGTCGCGCACGGCGTCCTTGAACAATTCCGCCGTGTCGCCGCCGAGATCGCGGGCCTGGAACGTCGTGTAGGTCACGGGCGGGCGCTTCGGCAGGCGCTCAATCATGGTGAACAGCAGGTCGGCGTAGGTGTCGCCCTGCGGCGCGTGCAGCACGTAGTGCACGCCCTCCATGGCGGTGGCGATCCGCATGGCGCCGACGTGCGGCGGTCCCTCGTAGGTCCAGAGCGTGAGCTGCATGGGCCTAGACCCTCAGCCGCAGGCGGCGGTTGAGCGGGCGGGCGAACAGCTCGGCGAGGTCGGCCGCCTGGTCGTAGCCCTGGATGGGCGTGAACAGCAGCTCGATGGACCATTTGGTGCCGATGCCCTCCGCCTCTAGCGGGTTGGCGAGGCCGAGGCCGCACACCACGAGGTCCGGACGCGCCGCCCGGGCGCGGTCAAGCTGGCGGTCCACGTCCTGCCCCTCGCTCAGCGCGGTGCCGGCAGGAAGCAGGGCCAGTTCCTCGGCCAGATGCTGGCGGTGCAGGTAGGGCGTGCCGACCTCCATGAGCCGCATGCCCATCTCGCGCGCCAGGAACCGGGCAAGCGGGATCTCAAGCTGGCTGTCTGGGAAGAAGAACACGCTCTTGCCGGCAAGCTGCTCGCGGTGCCGGGCGAGGGCCTGGCGGGCGCGGCCCAGGGGCGCCTGGATCGTGGCGTCGAACCGCTCGGGCGTGACGCCCCAGGCGTCGGCGGCGGCCCGCAGCCAGGCGGTGGTGCCCTCGGCGCCGAGCGGGAAGGGGGCGGGCAGGCGGACGGCGCCGCGCGCCTCAAGCGCCCGGGCGGTGTCGGCGAGGAACGGCTGGGCCAGCAGATAGCGCGTGCCCGGCCCCACGGGCGGCAAGGCGAGCGCGCTGCGCGGCGGCATGAACCGCACGTCCTCGACACCCATGCCCTCCAGCAGGCGGCGAAGCTGGTCCTCGACCACTTCCGCGAGCGCGCCGACGACCAAGAGGCTCTGCCCGGCGCCCGGCGCTTCTCGCGGCAGGATCGGCACCAGGGAGGCGAGGCAGGCGTCCTCCCCTTGGGTGAACGTCGTTTCGATGCCGCTGCCGCTGTAGTTCAGCACCCGGACCTGGGGCATGTGGGTGGCCGACAGCCGCTCGGCGGCGCGGGACAGGTCGAGCTTGATGACCTCGGACGGGCAGGAGCCGACCAGGAACAGCAGGCGTATCTCCGGGCGCCGGGACAGGAGCTGGTCCACGACGCGGTCCAGCTCGTCGTTGCAGTCGGCGATGCCGGCCAGGTCGCGCTCGTCGATGATGGCGGTGGCGAAGCGCGGC
>CAXSHI010000136.1:0-12062 GCA_964236755.1 uncultured Acetobacteraceae bacterium | reverse complement strand
CCACGCAGTCATTGTGCCCGCCCGAAAACGGCTGAGGAAGCTGCGTAATCAGGATATAATTTGCGTCATTTAAACCGGCGCCGAGCTGCGCGCGAGCGCCACCGATCCAGGGCCTTCACACCCTCCTGCTTGCCGACTGGCAACGTCCCGGTAAGCGCGCTGTCCATCCGACGAGCACTTTGTGGCTGGACAACCCGCCATGCTGCATTCAGCATAGTTCGACAAGAAAAGCGGAGGATACAGACAATGCGACGCCCCACCCAGTTCGCCATGGCCGCGCTCGCCACGGCGCTGCTTGCCGGCACCGCGCTTGCCCAAACGACGCCGCCCGTTCCCAAGGGTGACCCCTTGGAGGGCCGCCCCAACAATACCGAGGCCGCCAAGCTGGCCCCGGTGGACGGGCCGCCGTTGCCGACGCCGGCTGCAAAGCTGCCGACGGCCATGCTCAAGGTGCCTGATGGATACAAGGTCGAGGTGTATGCCAGCGGGATGCCCGACGCCCGTTCCATGCGGCTCGGCGACAAGGGCACGCTGTTTGTCGGCTCCCGCCTGAACGACAAGGTGTATGCGGTTACGCAGGTGGACGGGAAGCCGGTGGTGAAGATCATCGCCCGCGGCCTGCATCGCCCGAACGGCGTCGCTTTCAAGGACGGCAACCTGTATGTTGCGGAGCTGAACAAGGTTTGGCGTTATGACAACATCGAGGCCAGCCTCGACAACCCACCCAAGCCGACCCTGATCTACGAGGATCTCCCAAGCGACGAGCCGCACGGTTGGAAGTTCATTGGCATCGGCCCGGACAACAAGCTTTATGTGCCCATCGGCGCGCCGGGCAACATCGTCATGCCGCCGCCGACCCATGCGCAGATCCGGCGGATGGACCTGGACGGTAAAAATGTGGAGATGGTCGCCACGGGTGTGCGCAACTCCGTCGGTTTCGACTGGAACCCCAAGACCAAGGACCTTTATTTCACGAACAACGGGCGCGACTGGCTGTCGGAGGACATTCCCAACGACACCCTGCATGAAGTGAAGGCTGGCACCGAGACTCCGCCCAACTTCGGCTATCCCTACTGCCACCAGGGCAACTTCACCGACCCCGAGTTCGGGTGGGGCCACAAGTGCAGCGAGTTTGCGGCGCCGACCGCCCTGATGGGGGCACATGCGGCGGTGCTGGGAATGCGCTTCTACACGGGCAGCATGATTCCGGACGCCAATGGCGCGATTTTCGTCGCCCGGCACGGGTCGTGGAACCGCACCATCAAGAACGGCGGCGACGTGGTGATGGTGAAGCTGAACGACGATGGCTCGTTCAAGTCCATGGAGCCGTTCATGACCGGCTTCATCCAGGACAACAAGTACGTCGCCCGCCCAGTGGACGTGCAGCCGATGCCCGACGGGTCCTTGCTGGTGTCAGACGATTGGAACGGCGCCGTCTGGCGCGTCAGCAAGGCTCAGTAGGCGTTGATGGCGGGGTTGCAGCCGCACCCCGCCGTTCGCCTGGAGGAGAACAGTTTGAAGTTGAAGATCCTGGCGGTGCTGACTGTCCTGGCGATGTTCGCAGCCTCGCCGGTGGCCTCCGCCCAGACAGCGGAGCAGAGGCTGCCCGCCTGTCTGGCGTGCCACGGGACGAACGGCACGGCCAAGCTGCCGGGCGTGCCTTCGCTCGGAGCGATGCCGGCGGACTATGTTCTGACCCAACTCTATATGTTTCGCGAGAAGATGCGCGTTGCGGCGCCGATGAATGCGCTGGCCGAGCCGCTGAGCGACGACGACCTGCGCGACTTGGGCGACGCGATCAACAAGTTGCCGCCGCCGCAGCCTGCTGGCGAGGCATTGGCGGCGGCAGACACGGACCACGGCAACGCGTTGGTGAACCGATATCATTGCAACTCCTGCCACGGTGCGGATTTGGCCGGGCACGACAACATCCCCCGCATTGCCGGGCAGCGGGAGCAATACCTGCTGAAGTCGCTGACCGACTACAAGTCCGGTGCTCGCCCGGGCTACAGCCCGGCGATGAGCGAAGCGTCGAAAGAGATCCAGCCCGACGACATCCCGGTGCTAGCCCGCTTCGTGGCACGCTACAAATAGACCCGAACGGTGCGAGGTGTCGGCTCGGCACCGTTGGATGCTGGCGCCAGTCGTGGTGGATGACGACAATGCCGCCCTACGTGGCGCACGGCTGGAAATACATCGTGACCGACAAGATGGGCGGCATGCCGCCCGTCCCTGACCCGGGGCGGGCGGCGCTTTTGATGCCATTGTGGGTGATTTCATGCGAATAAGAGGGGCTTTGCTTGCGGCGGTGCTTGCCATGGCCGCCACGCGGGCGTCGGCAGCGGCCGACATCGCCGCCGGGCAATCGCGGGCCGAGGTGTGCCAGGCCTGCCACGGCGCGCAGGGGGTGTCGGAGAATCCGGAGATCCCGTCGCTCGCCGGACAGCAGGACAAGTTATTGCAGTGGCAGCTGGTGTTCTTCCGGTCGGGCCGCCGGGCCAACAAGATCATGGGGCCGATGGCGGCCGATCTGTCGGATGAGGACGTCCGCAACCTTGGCGCCTACTTCGCATCGCTGCCGGCCGGCACGCCTTCCGCGCAGGACATCGACCCGGCGCTCGCGCTGTGCGGCCCGGCGGTCGCGCAGCCGTCGCCCGCCGGGCCGACCTTGGACCGTCCGGAGGCGTTCGCCACCTCGTCTTACACTTTCGACGCCTGCGGCGACCCGCTGGCCGGGCGCCTGTTCCGACGGGCTTTGACCGAGCGGTTTGCGTAGTGCCCCTTCACGCCCGCGGCCCGGTCCCGTTTCCAGCAGCGCACCCGCGGCCAGCAGGCGAAATCGCGCAAGATGGTGGAGGAGATGGTCGATGCCTGCGGCGGCCTGCCGATGCACTTGAACGGCATGCCGATGACCTGCCACGAGCAGCAGGCCGACAGCGGCTACCGCAGCTTCCGCGAACGGCTGGATCAACACGCGCGCGGCGACCTGCCGGCCGAAGCGGTCATCGCCGCGCCCTGCGACGCTCCCGAGATCACGCCCTGACCCCACGCGCCGGCCCTGATCTCATGGGCTGACCAGTGATGACGCCAAAAGGCCGACCACGGGCGGAGCTGGGCCAGGTCGTCGCCCTGCGGCGCTATCCCGTGAAGTCGATGCGGGCGGAACCGCTGGACGCGGCGGCGCTGCATTGGACCGGCTTGCACGGCGACCGGCAATACGCCTTCTGCAGGGCGGCCGACCGTTCGGATTTTCCCTGGCTGACGGGGCGGCAGCTCCCAGGCTTGGTGATGCATGCGGCGCGCTATTCTGATCCGCAGGACCCCCGGCTGGCCCGGGTGCGCGTCGCCGCCCCGGACGGCACGGACCACGCCATCGACGACCTGGACCTCGCCCAACGCCTGTCCGAGGCTGCGAACCTGCCGGTGCGGCTCCTGAGGCTCGGGCGTGGGGCGTTCGACGCCATGCCGGTCTCCGTCATCACCACGACGGCAGGGGACGCCATCAGCCGGGCGCATGGCGCACCGGTGTCGCTGGACCGCTTCCGCGCCAACCTGGTGATCCGCCCGGATGACCCGGCCGCGACCGAGCGGAACTGGCTGGGCCACGCCCTGGCACTGGGCGATGATCCCGACCCGCCAGTCCTGCGGCTTGACTGGCCCATCCCGCGCTGCGCCATGGTGACCATCGACCCCATAACCGCCATCCGCGACGCAAGCGTGCTGCGGACCATCGTGCAGTGCTTCGGGAACGAGGTGGGTGCCTACTGCGCGGTGCAGGCGCCGGGCTGCATTCGGGTCGGCGACCGCGTGCGCCTTGCCGAATGACCGCGAGACTGAGCTTCTGGACTGCCCTGCGGGGTTCGACGCCTGGCAACACTTGAAAACCCTGCCATGCCGTCATGTTAGATGGGCCAATGCTGTGGTCGGGATCGGCCCCGAGTGCCAGACGGGGCTGTGCCGAAGTCCGACGCGGCGGTGAACGGCGGCGAAACGAGGACAGTGCATCACGGCGGCATGTGATGTAAGTGATGTATGCATGGCAGCAGACGACCAGGCGAGCGGGCGGGATCGGTATCACCACGGTAACCTCCGCGAGGCGCTGATCCAGGCGGCGCTCGCCATGATTGCCGAGCGTGGCTTGGCCGGCTTTGCCATCGCGGAGCTGGCGCGGGTCGTGGGCGTCAGCCCGGCGGCGCCATACCGCCATTTCCGTGACCGCAACGCCGTCATCGCCGAGGTTGCGCGTCGGGGCTTCGAGTCGCTCGCGGCAGACTTGGCGGCCGCGACGGCCGGATCGCAGACCGATCCGCTGGGGGCGTTGGAGCGCGCGGCCCAGGCGCACGTCGCGTTTGCCGGGCGGGAGCCGGCAGTCTATGCCGCCATGTTCGACGCCGGGTTCCCGTCCGGCGAGCACCCGGAATTGGTAATTGCACGAAGTGCGGCCTTCGCCGTCCTGCGCCGGGCTGCGGACGCCGCGTGTGCGATGAGCCAGGCGCCGCGCCGGCCGCCGCCGCTCATGGTGGCGCTGCATGTCTGGTCGTTGACCCACGGCATCGCAACGCTGTTCGTCAGCCATGACGGCGACAACCGATTGGCGATCCCCATGGCACCGGAGGCGTTGCTGGAAGCCGGGCTGCTGATCTACCTGCAATCACTGGGCTTATCTGCGGGCGTGTCGGAGCCTGAGCCAAACACACGATAATGTGTTGATTGAGCGCCGGTACGATTGCGCCGTGAAAGAGTAAATAGCTCTCACATGTAGAAAGCGAGGTTCGCCGTGTTGCAAGCCAAATTGGACGAATGGGGCAAGCCGGCCTGGCTGTCGCTCCTGGTGCTCGCGTTCTTCGCGGGTTGGCCACTGGGCCTTGCTGTGTTGGCCTACTTGGCCGGCAGCGGCCGGTTGCGGACTTGGCGTGCTGAGATGCCCGGTACCTGGTTCAACCTCCGCAATCCGGCGTCCGGCCCGGCGTGGCCGGGTCGTGCTCCCTGGTCCGGACGCGGAGCTTCAAGCGGCAACCGCGCGTTTGACGAGTACCGCAACGAGACGATGCGCCGGCTTGAGGAGGAGCAGCAGGAGTTCCAGGCGTTTCTGGACCGGTTGCGGCAAGCTAGGGACAAAGCTGAGTTCGATGAGTTCATGGCCGAACGCCGTCGTCGGCCGGAAACATCTGACCATCCGGGCAATGCCTGAGGTCACAGCGCGCGAACCGGCGAATCAATGCAGCGTCAGTGAGTTGGGAGGGCCAAATGGCTCTCTCAACTGCGAGAATGTGTCAACGAGATGTTGCTGATTCCTCCAAAGTCTATTATTCAAATTGGATTTAGATTTCAAAAATCGGCTTTTGTATTTCCGAAATAAAAAACTACGACTTGGCAATTACCAATTCCTTGCTAACCTCCATCCGTGTTATTCTAGATACGGTTATGGACTGCTGCGAAAACGCTTTCCATTGCGGTTCACGTACAATCCTGGACCTTTGCTGGAATTTGTGCGATCAGTTCAAAGAGCCTTGCCCTATGATCGCATATAGTTCGGCATGATCTTCAACGCAGCGCGACGGGGAGCTTGGTTTGCACGCAACGGCAAGGACAGTAGCCTTCGGTGAGCGCCTCAACCGTGGCCGGCACGGCCATTTCCGTCCCCCTCAGCGAGCAGTCAACATCCTGACGGTCGCCCTGTCTGCGTTGATCGTGGCCGCGACTGGCCAGGCTCATGCTCAAGACGCACCGGAACCGCCCGCGCTGGCACAATCGCCGGCACCTTATGGCGACGCCCGCCTGCCGGTCGGCGCTCCGGCCCGGATCACCATCCGATATCCTGCCGAGAACACGGCGGCGCGGCAGCATGCAAGCGACCTTGCGCGTGGTTTGAGCGAGCAGGGGCTGGACGTCGTCGATCTCGTCGCATCGCCGGGGCACATCGCCAGCAGCACCGTCAGCTACTTCTACATGGAGGACCGGCCTGGCGCCGAGATCGCGGCGCGCGTGCTCGGCCCGGCATGGAAGCCCGTGCAGCAGCGACTCCCAGCGCGGGAGCCGTTTCCGCGGCCTGGTGCGCTCGAACTTGCGGTCGCCGGACCTTGATGGTGAAGCCGAGAGGAAGGAGATGAGATGCTTGCGTCGTCGTCAGTTCGCACCCTGCTCGCCCTGTTGCCGTTGTCCGGGACCGCTTACGCACAGGCTGCGCCGAACCCGTCCGCCAATGGGCCTGCCTCGCTTGTGGTCTATTTCAAGCCAGGCAGCGCTGCCGTGCGGCCTCAGGATGAGGCGGTGCTCGACCGCGCCTCAAGGGCCTACAACGAAGGCCATCCCATCGTCATGAGCCTCAACGGAAGCTCCGACAAAACGGGTTCGCCCGGCAGCAACCTGCTCCTGTCCCACCAGCGTACGAATGCCGTCTTGCGCGGCTTGGTCGCACGCGGCATCCCAATCGAGCGGTTCCAGTTGATCGCGAAAGGCCAGACCGATCCGGCGGTGGACACCGGCGATGGGATTTCCGAGGAACGCAACCGCCGAGTCGAAATCAGTTGGCGATAGCATCGGCACGGAGTGCGGTGGCTGTTGCAGCGATCCTATATGCTGCGTTCGCCAGAACTGCGGGAGCGCAAAGCCTGGTGGAGCGGGCGGAGAGCGGCAGCCCGGCCGCACAGTTTGAACTTGCAACCAGATACGATCTAGGCAACGGCGTTCCCGCCGATGCGCAAGCTGCCTTTGCCTGGTTTTGCCGGGCCGCCGAGGCCGGACTGCCGGAAGCCGAGTTCAATGTAGCGGTCATGCTCGACAGCGGTAGGGGCGCTGCGCAGAACATAACAGACGCTGCCCTGTGGTACGCGCGGTCCGCAGCGCACGGCAACCACCGCGCGGCGTTCAATCTCGGGCTGTTGTATGCTGCGGGTGACGGATTGCCGCGCAATCCCGACCTTGCGGCTTTCTGGTTTAGCCGCGCTTCGCCCAGTGTCCCGTTGGCATCCCGCCGGCTTGCCGCGTTGCGATCCGTGCGCCTTACCGGCACCGGCGCCGTTGCTGCGGCGGCGCTTGCCGTTCCGCGCGGCCGCGTGCCACCGGGATCAGCGCCCATCGAGTTTGTCTGGACGGCGCCGGCACAGCCGGAGCCTACACGTTACCTCATCGAGGTCCGTGCGCTGGACAGGGCCGGATCTTGGGAAGTGTACTCAGAAGTCACCGGTGGGTCGGCCACGGTGGCGCCGTTGCGAAACGCTCCCGGAACCTACGCCTGGCGGGTGTTCACCCTGGCCCCGCTTGCCGCCCGGTATGAGGCGAGCGATTGGATTTCCTACACGATCCCGGCCCGATCGCCAGAACCATAGGCAACGCCCGCAAGCGCCGCGGGGTTGGATGCGCCCCGCGGCTGCCCATTCAGATCACTGCTTGCCGTATTGGTCGGCGATCCGGGCCTTTTCGCGGTGACGCACGTATGCGCCGGTCGCGCAGCCGGCGAGGGCGCCCAGCACGCCATGCCCCGCGAGGTGGCCGCCGACGGCGCCAGCCGCGCCGTACTTCAGGCAGCCGCCGCCCGGCTTCGGACTCTCGCCGCTCTGCTGCTGCTGGTAGGTTTGTGAGTAGCGGGGGTCGCGCGGGCTGATCTGGCGCTGGTCCGGCATCGGCTGGATCTGGTCGCCCTGGAACGAAAATGCGTTGCTGGACGCCTGGCCGGATGTGGCGGGCATCGTGGTTTGTGCGCCGGCAACGCCGGAACTCAGACCCAAGACGGTGACGGCGCAGATAAACAGGTTGGATTTCATGGCGTGGTTCCCTGAGGAGTTGTTGTATCGAGACTCTACGCTTTCCGGCTTTGGGCGGCGGATGTGCCGATCCCATCTTCCAGCCCAGGAAAGCCATGGAAGGAGGTTTCGACTGGACGATCCATACAGCCTCTCCGCTTGCCGTACGGACAGACAACGCCCGGATAGGGCAAAGGTTACGGCAGCCGGGGTGCAACGGTTCTTGAGTGGTGCACCGAAGTACCGTGGGCCGTGGGCGGAGCGAGGCCGGACTGCTGCCACACCTCCTGCAGCAACGGGGGAACCAAGGTGCCAGACCCCGCCCAGAACAGCACCAGCGCGACGATGAGCGGCTCGAACGGCGAGCCGGTGTTGCAGAGCGGGAACGCCCATGTGGTGCGGAGCGGCCAAGCCAGTCGCAAGCCGCGCGGTGTCAGCAAATCCGCGGCGAGGTGGGACAGGTAGCCGACGGTCAAAGGGTCCACGATCCACCGCGGCGCGCCGCGGTGCAGACCCCAGGCGCAGGCCGCGACCGCCAGCGCCGAGTGCGTCACGCCGCGGTGGCCCAGGGCAGCCGCGATGACCGATGACATCGGGCGCACCCGCCTGCCGAGCCAGGATTTCGGATGGTCGATGTCGGGAAGCAGGGAGCCCAGCAGCGCCAGGCCAAGGCACGAGGGGGCGGCGGCGGGAAGCCCTAGGTGGGGCGCCGCAACGAGCCAGGCCGCCACTCCGAGTGCCACGTGCGATCCCGCCATCATCGGCCTGTCAACTTTCTCTCCAACCCGCTTCGGACACTTGCGCCCAGGATGCACCGAACGCAAACCGCTGCACCTGAGTGATGCGGAAGCGTCGATTGGACCAGGTTTAACGAAAAACTTACCCGACAAAGCTACCTTGGGTTGGGTTGTCCAACTTCGACAAGCCAAGCGCAAGCATTATCGGGATTGTAGATTGATGGCGACGAAGACCTGGAGCGGACGGGACGGCATCTTTGCGGCGGCGGCCAATTGGACGCAGCAGGCGGCTCCCGTGTCCGGCGACACGGCGGTCATTACCACGGGCACGGTGGCGGCCTCTGGCCTGCTGCCCGACTTTCTGACGATCTCGCTCAACACGCTGAACGGCGCCAGCCCGGCGCTGATCCTATCGGCCGCGACGCTTGCGGTCTCTGACCAGCTGACCGTTGCGGCGGGCGCGACCGGCACGGCCCTGCAGGTGCAAGGGACCGTCAACAACCAAGGTAGCATCGTGGCCGGCATCGGCAGTCCGGGCCTCGTGTCGTTCCGTATCGGCGACCGGCTGGAAAGCACTGCCGCGATCCTCGTCAACACTGGTTCGCTTTTGGTCAGCAATGCGAACCTTCAAGTCGCGGCCGGCAGCAGCCTGGGCGATCAACTGGAGAATAACGGCCTGATCTCGATCCGCAGCCCGAGCAGGACGCCGCAACTGGCGTACGTGGCGTCCAGGATCACCGGCACCGGCACGGTGTCGCTTGGCGGATATATCACGTTTGAGGCCGCGGCGGCGGTGGGCGCCGGGCAGACCTTCGTGTTCGAGTCGGGAAGTGCAGGCGCCACCACGCTTCGGATCGACGTCGGCGCAGGGTTCGGCGGCGCAATCGCCGGGTTCGGAATGGGCGACGCCATCCAGCTCGTCGGCAGCAGGTGGGACGCAGCCGCCTACTGGGCGACTAGTGCCTATAGCGGCGTGCTGGCGCTGTCGCTTGGCGGGACCGTGGTGCAGACGATCGCGTTCAAGGGGATATACACCATCGCGAGCTTCGGCCTGCGCGAATCCGTGCCATTCGGCAGCGGCCAGGCCTCCACAGCGATCACGCTGAACGACAAGCTTTTCGACGCCGGGTATTACCTCCGGCAAAATCCGGACGTCGCGGCGGCGGGGGTGGACCCGTATCAGCACTTCATGAGCTTTGGCTGGCGGGAAGGGCGCGATCCAAGCCTGCTGTTCTCCGCCAGCAAGTACCTGGCCGCAAACCCCGACGTGGCCGGGGTCGCCTTCAACCCGCTGCTCCATTATGAGCTGTATGGCCAGGCTGAGGGCCGCACGGCGTTCCCTGCCGGAGGCGCCGCCGCGGCCGATCTGCTGATCGACCCGGCCTATTACGCCCAGCAGCTTGGCGCCTCCATCGTCCCAGTCGGGATCGCTGGGCAGCAGCAGGCGGCCTGGAGCTACGACGCGACGGGCTGGCAGCAGGGGATGAACCCGGACGCGCTGTTCGACACCAATTATTACCTGGCGCAGAACCCGGACGTGCGGGCGGCTGGCATGGACCCGCTGAAGCACTACGAGCAGTATGGATGGCGCGAGCAGCGCGATCCCAGCCTTCTGTTCTCAACGGGCAAGTACCTGGCTGCCTATCCGGATGTGCAGGCAGCCGTCGTGAACCCGTTGCTGCACTACATGCAGAACGGCCAATACGAGGGGCGCATGGCGTTCTTGGCCGGGCCGGTCGCGGCAGCCGATCCGCTCATTGATGCCGCCTTCTACGACAGGCAGCTTGGCGCGACGCTGTTCCCGACCGGCCCGGCAGCCCAGCTTCAGGCCGCCGCAAGCTATGACGCCACGGGCTGGCGGCAGCGGCTGAACCCGGACGCCTTGTTCGATACTAACTACTATCTCAGCCGCAACGCCGACGTCGCGGCGGTGCAGATCGATCCGGTCAAGCATTACGAGCAGTATGGCTGGCACGAAGGCCGCAACCCGTCGGCGCAGTTCAGCATCGGCAAGTATCTGGCCGCTTATCCGGACGTCCGCGCCGCCAACATCGATCCTTTGCGCCATTTCCTAAGCTACGGCCAGTTTGAAGGCCGTAGCGCGTTCGCCGTGTAACCCGTGGCGGCGGGCCATAGTTCCGGGAAGTAGGCCGGCAGCAAACCAAATCGGTGTGCTGGGCTGGGTCGATTGCGGAGCCGTGACGCAGGCACTTGGTGCGCGGCTTACAGATCATTGCAGTTCATGCATTTTGCACTGGGTTTGCCGCCTGCCCTAGTGTTTCAAGCAAAAAGCGTATTGCAGCGCAATAAATGCAGCTTGACGGGCAAAAAAGTGCAGGTTAACACGTAAGGGTGGTGCAACGTTGATGCGACCACAACGAAGAAGGCAAAGTCGCCCGTGAAGACACGTGCGGCGCGGTCAAGGCAGGATGCAGCATGCAAAAAACCCCGCGCTACGGCCATGTTGACTATATCAAGGATGGCTATGTCCACGGTTGGGCGATCGACTCGTTCCGTGCAGACAATGCTGCGAGTCTGTTCTTGTTCCTCGACGACAAACCCGTCGCCAACTTCTTCTGTGACATCGACCGTCCAGATCTGGAAAGTGCCGGGCTGCGCAGCAAACAATCCGGGTTCCGCTTTGCAATCCCAGAACAATATTTGGACGGCGAGCCTCACACCATTTCCATACGGTTTCACAGCGGCGAGTACCTGCTGTTCTCCGATGGGGAAGGCGGCATGGCGAAGTCGGCCGTCCTGCGGATGCACGCTCCCGTCGCGCTGTCCGGCGTCGTGGACGGCTTGGTCCAGGGCACGTTGCGCGGCTGGGCGATGCGCCAGGACCATGGCAGCACGGCCAAGCAGGGCAGCGTCGATCTCGTGGTGCTGCATGATGGGATTGAGGTCGGCCGGGTCAAGGCGGACAAGCACCGTCCCGACGTTGCCAAGGCGCTCGGCTGCGACCCGGGTTGCGGTTTCATGTTCCGTCCCCCGGCGCGATTCCGGGACGGCCAGTCTTACACGTTCGAGTTCAACTTCGCCGCCACAGGCGAGTCGTTGAAAGGCAGCCCAATCTCTTTTGCATTTCCGGCGCACCTTCCCGAGACGCGCGTCGCACGCCTGCACAACGTCGTCGAGGACATGAGCACGCAGCTTTGGCGGCTGAGGCGTGAGCTGAGGGACTTAGTGTCCGAGCGCGTACTATTCACGCTGGCCGATTATGACGCTTGGGTGCGGCAGTACCATGCCGCGCTGCGCCACCACAGGCGGCAAACCCCCTGGCCGGCGAACCGCCCGCAGCCGCTTGTCAGTATCCTATGCCCGGTTTATCGGCCGCGCATGACGGATTTCGTCGCTGCGGTGGGGTCCGTGCTGACGCAGACCTACCCAAACTGGGAACTGATCCTGGTTGACGATTGCAGCAAATCCAAGGAGCTGACCGCGGCCATCGCGGAGCTTTGCGCCAGGGACCGCCGCATCCGGGCAGTTCCGCACAAGAAGAACACCGGCATCAGCGGCGCCACGAACACGGCCGTCACGGCGGCAAAAGGTGAGTACATCGCCTTGTTCGACCATGACGACC
>CAXSHI010000135.1:0-12099 GCA_964236755.1 uncultured Acetobacteraceae bacterium | reverse complement strand
GGGCTGCGTCAGCGGATCGGGGACGCCATGTACTCCCTGCTCGGCAACGCCAACTTGCAAATCCTCATGCGGCTGCAGGAGGGCAGCGAGACCCGGAAGTATGTCGAGCAGACCGCCGGCGACACCCACGTCACCCAGGCCAGCTCCTTTCAGGCCAACGAGTTCGGCGTGTTCCGGGAGAGCATGAGCGCCGACGTGCGGCAGACCTCCCGGGTGAACTGGAGCGACCTGCGCGGCCTGATCGAGGGCGAGGCCATCGTCCTACTGGGCAAGGACCGCGTTTACGCCAAGCTGTTCCACGCCGAGATAGATGCCAACGGCCCGCTGCGCATGAACCGTCCGCTGATGCTCCGGCCGCCGGAGGTTGGCCAGCTCAAGGCAGCGGGCGAGCGGACGAAGACGACCCTGCGGCACCTCCTAGCCGGGCGTGCGGCCAAGCGGCAGGACCTGGCTCCTGCTCCCACCCTGGACAGCCTGGTGGCAGGCTTCGCGCATCGCGCGGCCGAGCGGCCCGACCAGGATTTTGGAACGACTGCGCACGCTGCCATCCTTGCCCTGAAGGACATCGTACCTGCAGCTTCGGAGACGGTCACGCCGGTCGCCGGCCCGGCGGACGGTCCGGTGATGGAGACGGAGCATACGCCGATGGCCCGGAGTGTCAGCGCACCCGCGGCTGACCTTCCCACCCCGGATGCCCCCCGGTCGCCGCCACCGCCCGAGTTGTCCCGCGGCATCGTGGAGGCCGCCGAACTCATGGGCAGCTCGCCGGCCGAGGCGCAGGCGGAGGCGAACAGCACCGCGGCCCTCCGTGAGATGGCCCTGGACAGCACGGTAACGGAATCTGAGATGCCAGCCCTCGACCCGGACCAGCTGCGCGCGCTGATCGAAGGGCTTGCCACTAAGATCGAGGACATCAGACGCGGATCAGCCCCGGTGCTGCAGGCTGCCGAGTAGAACATGGAGATCGGCATCAAAAAGCCCGCACTCATCATCGCGCTCGCTTTGGCGTCCACGCCAGCCGTGCCCTCCCGATCCCGGGCAGAGGAGCCTCGCCCTTCTGTGCCTCCTGTGATGATGCTCACCCGTCGCATCCCTCCCCCGGCCGTCCAGACCGCCATACAGAACCTGCGTGAGGCGTGCCTTGCCTGGACGCCGACGATCATCTCGGGAGGGGAGGAGGACGGCAGGCCGCTTCTGGTTTCAGAATTGGAGGGCAGCGATATGTGCCAGGCCGTGACGGAGATGACCTCGATGCAGACGAAGATGGCCATAGTCGGGGGTGTCATCGCGCTGTTGGTGCTTTTGCTGGCGTCCGGGGTCCTTGGCCTCGCCACCGGCATCTTCTGGCGCGTGCGTCACACGGTGTCTCCGCAGCACTGGTGAGGTATGGTTTCCGTCCGACCCGGTGTTGACGTAGTGTTCCAGCACAGGCTCTGCCAACTCAGCCTGTTTCCCGAGGCGGCTGCTCCCCCGGCGGTGGACGTCTCGGTCGTGCCGGGCCTTGACCTATTGGATGAGCAGCGCCTGCACGAGGAAGCCTGGCACGCGCGCCGGGATCTGCTGCGCACCGTGCAGTTGCGTCTTACCGCAGAACGCCTGTGGGGCTTTCCCAACATGGTTCGCAATCCGGACGGCCCATGGCAGAATCTTCGCGGCCGGGCCTACGACATCGACCTTTCCCGGCGGTGTTGGCCCGCCTACTACCTCGTGCGCGCCGCTGCCGCCGGCATCCAGCGCATCACCATCCATGTTCGGCCGGGCTGCGACGCCATCCCCGCTGTGCCCCACGCCACTGAGGTGCTGGCAGGACTGGCACCGGTCAGCGTCGTCCCGTGTACCGCCCCGCACCCGCAGTACGAGGCGTCATGATGGAGGGCCGATCACCACACGACCCTGGCGAGATGCCGCAAGCTGATACTCTGCCACAACCTGGCAAGGTTCGTCAGGCGCATCTTCAGGTACGCCGGAAGGCTGCTGGACTGATCCAAGCGGCGGTGTGTATTCCGGCTGGCAACCGACATGAAATGTACGCGGTAGCTGAAAAGAAGCGTCAGAGCGCCGGCACTCTGCTGCCAACTAATCCTCCGGACGATGGACATTCTTAAAGACCCGGCTCTGTACCCTTAACATTCTATTCTAAACAGTTGGAGACCAGACGTGAGTATTGAGGATCGTGACTGGTTATATACATCCAATCTTGCTTGACGCACACACACGGCTACGGGACTCTCTATCGCCACAACTGTCCGGAGATCACGATGCGTACTCTGCTCCTCCTGCCCGTCGCCGCACTTTGCCTATCCTCTTGCGACAATCCCAAAAGCGCCAGCAAGGACCATTTCGCGGCCGCCCTCAATCAGGCATTCAAGCATCAGCCACTCTGCCTCATGATCGGCAACGGCAATGTCATCGCCTCCAACCAGCCGGACAAGAATTTCGAAAAGGCCTACTTCAATGCCAACCCAGCCGGGTTCGGGTTCGGCGACCCGCTCGCCCAGTTCGATGCGCTCACAGCCGCTGGCTTTTACGAAAGGGGGAACGCCACAATTCTCACCGCCACCCTGTTTGGGCAGGGGGGGGCCCAGAACGTCACCGTCTATACGATCACCAAGGCTGGGCAGGATGCTTCAACCGTCGCGGAAGGTCCCATGGCCGACATGCGCCACCGGCAGTTTTGCTACGGGACACTCAGGGTTAAACAGATTGCCGACTACACCGAGCCCACCGCCGCTATGGGCAGCACCATCTCCGAAGTCCGCTATACCACCGAGGTCCAGGATCGGGCCAAATGGTCTGAAGCGCCCGCCATCCTATCTGCATTCCCCACGGTCGCTACCTCCGTCAATGGACAGACGCACAGAGCGGTCCTGGTGCTTACCAACGACGGCTGGCGCGACAGCCGCGACCGGAACGGTTCGCAGTAGCGCGCACCCGACCGGCCCACTACAGTCTGTGCCTACAAACGGGCATGAGGGAAGCCAAACCACGCGAGTTGTGAGTTCCCGGCTGGCGCCTCCTAGCCGTTCAGATATTCCGTCAATGCTCGATGGGTACGCCGTCGAGGCAGGAAGGGTCATACACTATTGCACCACTAGTGCAGGCTTTAGTACGGCCTGGGACTGAATGACGGCTGTGCCGCTGCGTCAATTCCTTCCTGCGGCCTCCTTGCCAATTCCACACCGCGGCGCGCCAGATCGGCAGTTTGCTCCCGCATCTTCTTCAGGAATGCCTCAACCTCTTGGCCAAGTCCGTTAACAGCTTCGCCGTTGCGTGCCAGTGCCCCCCTCAACGCATCAATCTTTTGGGGCAGCACGGCACGCACACCTTGCTCCCGTAGCTTCGCGCGGGCTTCGGTGCCGTGCTTCCTTCCCTCGGCCTGCTGCGACTGCAGCCGATGTTCGTCATGCATGAACCCTTCCGCCGCTTCCTGGCGCCGGCGGCGTCCACCGTCCACCAAATCCATCCCGAGCGCCTTGTATGGCTTGCGGCTCATGTCGCCTGCGACCTGATCCCACAGGTGCTCGGACGTGACCGGACTGGCATCGCCCAACGCGCGGCTGTGCTTGACTGCCTCGAAAGCTGCGGCCTCTGAGATGATCGTATATACCTGGCTGACGTGCCTGGACTCCGCCACATACGCCTTGAAGGCCGTTATGCCTGCCGTGCCCCTCGGTAGCGCGTTGATGTGTTCGCCCGAGGTGATGCCTTGGGCTGCATCGACCGTTAGCGCGTGGCCGAAGCCGAGCAACAGGCGTTCCGAGCGGCCATCCTTGAGCCGTCGCCATTCCACCTCGCCCACCTGCCCAGTCGCGTTTCGCATGACCGGCCCGCTTTCGGTCCAACCGACGATCTCAACGATGTCGCCGTTGCTGCCGATGAAACCGCGCGCCCCGTCCACGCGAGCTGCGGTTTTTCGGAACAACCGCACCCGGTCGCCGGTCGCCAGCGGCAGGCTGTAGGTCTCTCCGCGTTGATCGACTGCCTGGAAGATGCGTTCGTCGTCACCGATCTCACCACGCGCCTTCAGCCGCGTGCGGACCGCTCGGCTGATGTCGGCCGCGTCCTCGTTGGTCAGCGCGGAAATGGTGACGCCGAGCTTCGCTGCCCTTCCTCCGGCGGCCCGCAAGATGTCACGGCGCTCCATGTAGAGGTCGGCGATGCGGTCCACCACCTGGTCCTGGTCGCCCCCGATTAGCAGCGCGGTGCCGTCATCGCGCTTCATCTGCAGTGCCTGCTTAACCTCCTTCAGCCTCTGCTCCTGCCGTTCCTTCAAGCTGGCGTCGTCGTCGAGCGGCTTGCCTCGGAACAGGTTGGCGATCTCCCGGCCTCGCCCTGTTTCCTGGCGCACCGTTGTCAGCAGTTCGGGCAGGGCCGCCTTAGGCAGCACGCTGCGGAGGATCTCGATGGTGTCACCAGCCTCGATGGCCTGGCACTGCTCCCGGTCGCCCAGCGCCTTGATGGTGAAGCCGTGCTCGGCCTGCAGCTCCAGCAAGCGCAGGAATGGGCGTGGCGCGACCTGGCTCACCTCGTCGATCACCAACACCGTATTCCGGGTGAGCTGCACCGTGCCATCCTCGATCGAGCGCAGGAACGGTTCGGCCGCGACCGTCCGTTTGATGCCGGTGTCCTTGAGGGCGTCGGCCTGACGCCATGCTGTCGAGATGCCGATCACCTCCCGCCCACCTTGGTCGTAGGTCGTGTCCGCCTGGTAAGCCACCACCAGTGGTTTCAGCAGGGTGGACTTGCCCGACCCGGCAGCCCCTGTGAGCAAGCTGAGCCGGCCGCCGGTTCCCAACGCGTAGATTGTCGCCTCCTGCGCCGCGCCATGGTCCGGCTCGCTCTGAAAGTCCAGGCCCGAAGCGGCGATCGCCGCCCGCAGCGCCCCTGGCGAGAGGGACCCTCCACGGTCGAGCGCTGCCTGCCTTGCCTTGAGCGCAAGCGTCCTCTCGATGCGAACCTGCACCGTGTTGGTTACTCGCAGCTTCTCGTCCGTTTTGCCGGTGATCAGGGCCGCGTGCTCTCCCCTGATCTGGATGCCACGCTGCCCGACAAGGTTGACCACCGCTTCGATGTCGGCGACGCCGCCCGCGATGCCTGTGCCGATCAGCCCCCGAGCGGCGTACAGGCGGACCTTGTCCCAGTCGAGAACCGCCGCGGTCTCGAACTCGCGCGCCAGGTGGCGGGCTGCATAACTGTACGCCCGGTCAAAGCGCTCCGCGTCGGTCAGCACTGGCGCTGCCGCGTTCTCCATCACCGTCCCGTGGTGCCAGTTCATGGCGTGCGCCTGGTCGCGCCAGATCTCCCGGTCGGTTCGCCCGTCCTGCTTCGACTTGCGCTCGACGATCGCAGCGGAGGACAGTATGCCGAACTTGCGCTCGGCAGAAAGCTCGTTCCAGTCCAGCCCTTGCTCCTTGGCGAAGCGCTTGGCGTTGCGGACGGTCTGCCGCCGCCCCTTACTGAAGGCATCCACGGCCGCCTGCGGGATGGCGGGAAGCATGACGGCCTCCTCGCCTGCGTCATAGGCCGTGCGGATGCCGAGCCGGCGCAGCTCGTCGGCAAGCTGGGCCTGGAAATAGGCGCCGAACTCGTGGACGCGGCTGTGCAGCCGCTTGGTGTCGAGCGAGCCGACGCGGCCGTCGTCGGTCACGACCAGGTTGAAGAAGCCGTTGTGGATGTGAGCGTGCGGGTCGCCCGGCACCGGCAGGTCGGCCAGGTAAGTCGTCCCGCTCGGTCCGTCCTGGACCTGCATGGTTGGCCGAGCGTTGTGGTGGCGGAAGCTGACCCAGCCGACCGCGCCACGCTCTGCCCCTTCCTCCCCGCCTGCCCCCTTCCTGGCCCAGCCGATTTCACGGGCGACGTAGCGCATGGTGGCATCGTTGGCGCGGTCAATCGCGTTCCAGATCAGCGCCGCCTCCGCCGGGGTCGCCGCGAACTCGGCTGCGAGCGTCACCGACTTGTGGGGCGCGACGGTCAGGTCGTAGGCGCTGTTCTTTCGCTTGCGATCGGACCATCCCTCCCCTGTGTCCGCCCGCTTGGCCTCGAACAGTCGGTCGAGGTCGGCGTCCTTTGGCGGCCGGGTCGGGTCGATGCCGAGGGCTGCGGCGACGGAGCGGGGCATGTCGGGCCGCCAGCTCGCTCGGCTGTCGCGGCGGGTGTAGTAGGCAGTAAGCCGCCCGCCGGGGTCCGGTTGCGGTCCGCCGTTGTGGCCGATCCCAACCTGCGCCGCATCCCCGGTCGGCGCCGGCGCGTTCTCCGTGAAGTAGGAGCGGATCAGCTTGCCCGCGGACGCCGCCGCCAGCTTGCGGAAGGTCATCATCCCCGGCTGCCCCCGTCGTGACCCTCGCCTGTGCCGTTGCCCCGTCTGGCGCCTAGGTTGTCGCTGATCGCTGTAACAAGGTCGTTCGGCAGCTCCTGTCCAAGCGTTTTGACGGCGATGGCGACCTCCTTGAGGTATCGGGTCTGGCCGTCGAGGCGAAGGATCAGCTCTCCCAGCAGCACGACGAGGCTCGGGCCGTCACCTTCCTTCTCGGCGGTGAGGATTTTGAGGATCGCCCGGATCTGCTCTCCCTGCACCGCGAGCTGTTCTGAGATCAGGCCGAGGCGTTCGTCCACCTCTTTCATGTCCTTATTTTGTTCTTCTAGCCTGTGCTCCGTCTTCGTAGCCATCGCGCACCTCCATGCCTGTCTTGAGCATGGGTCGGGGGCTTGCGAACGGTGCTAAGGGCCGCGCTGGACTGGGTGGGTTCCTGCAACCTGGGGTCACCTCACGGTTTGCTCAAAACTGCACGCTAAGCGGAAAGAGCCAGGAAATCAGGGTCTTTCACAAACGGAGGTATGCGGACGGGTTGTCGCTCGTACGCCAAATCTGGCGATTTCCGTTGCAAAACCCTCTTTCAGAACCCGGCCGAAAGGTAAGCTGTTCGTGCATGGGCCTTACCGTGCAGTTTAGAGCAAACCGTGACGTGACCCCAACCTGCCTGGAAAACCGCTGACCGGGGTCTGACCTGCGGCACTTCCAGTGCAATGGTGTATGCCTACTTTCAGCACCGTCCTCTCTGGCGCTGCCCTGGCGCTGGTCTGGCGCTAGTCTGGCGTTCGTCTGGCGTTCGTCTGGCACTTGCCTGGCGCTGGTTTGACGTTCGCGTCAGCGGAAAGATCGCGCCCGCCGAAAAATCAGGTGAAGCGTTCGCAAGCTCGTCATCGACGATCATCCCATGCGAACGAAGCGTGCAGGCGTCAACGCCGTCCTAACCCAGATCGAGCAAGGCTCTGATCGGTCGTCACTGTTTTATTGGATGGTCAAGCACCATGACGAGATGGCCGGTAAGGCCAAGGGCCGTCGCTTGAGGTGGGCGGAGCTGTGCATCACCTTCAAAGGTCTTGGGTTGACAAACCAGCATGGTGAAGTCGCGTCGGAGCGCACCGCTCGCGAGACTTGGTATCAGGCTCGCAGACACGTTGCCTCAGATCGAGCCAACTCGGCCTCTCTTGCTGCGACCGGCATCGTTCGCCGACATTCCACGGTTTCGGTTCCATCCCGGTCAAGAGCACCGTCGTCATGGCAGCCTGAGCAGATCCAGGCACAATCAATTCCCAATAAGGCTGCGGCTCCAAGCCTAGGGCAACCGCGGCCCCCCCAGTCCAGTCCTCATGATTCTAGCTCCGACACATCGTCGGGCGTCGAGGGGCGGGTAAGCGACGACGTGGTGAAAGCCAGGATGGCTGCCATTCGTCGTGAGTTGGACAAGCGCAGCGGCCGCTAGCCGCTTTCGTAGGAGAGATGTTCATGGATGGTATGAATGAGAATGCTGGTGGGCCAGCAGAGCCGCTGAAGGCTTCATCGGTGGACCGGCAAGTGTTGGCAGTTCGGATGGGCCGGGGACGCACAGGGGGGAGCACCTTGGCGGACTGGATCATCCAGTGTGCGCGTCAGAATGGGCGGGCTGTGTCGATTGGCGACGGGGACCGGCGCAATCCAACGCTGGCTGGCCTTTATCCACCAGGCACTGCTGGGGGAGCTACTCAGCCTGCGACTGACGAGACGGCCGACGTGAAGGACTGGATCACGCAGGGTCTTGGCCAGATGGCAGCAGTCGGTTCGTCGCTGGTCTTGGACCTTGGAGGTGGCGACCGGGTGCTTGCCGAATATGGCCGCGACCTCGGCCTTATCGAATATTGCGACATGGTAGGCATCCAGCCTCTCGGCCTTTTCGTCTGCGGTCCGGACATGGACGATTTCGAGCACGTCCTTACGATCTGGAAGGCAGGCTATTTCAGAGCGCCTCATTCGGTGCTGGTGATGAACGAACACTTGGTCAGCCAGGGTAGAACGCCGGCCGGTGCGTTTGACGCAATACTGTCGCGGCCTGAGATCATGCAGATGATGAGGGAGGGGCTTGTTCCGCTCTTCATGCCTCGCCTTCCTTGCATGAACGAAATGCGGGCAGCCGGGCTTAGCTTTCTCGATGCTGTCGCCAACAAGCCAGGCATTAGCGGCAAACCGCTTGATCCCGTCCGTCAGTTCATGGTGGCAACTTGGCACAAGAAAATGCTCGCCGCATTCGAGCGGGATGGTGCGTTGGACTGGCTGCCGTGACCTCAAAGGTCATGGTCGCGCCGAGCGAGACCAGGCCGGCCGGGGGGCACGCCTTGCCCCCCGGCCCCACCCCTGCACTGCTGGCCCTCCGTGATCGCCTCGCTGAGATAGACGCTGCGACGTATTCGGAAGGCATCGACCCGAACGGCCCGCTTGGTGTTTGGTGCCGGGTTCAGAAAGACATCATCATTGCTCTTGCAGCGGTTGCTGAGGAGCAAGGGTCAGGTGTGGTCAAGCACCTTACGTCGTTCCAGCACGCCATGAGAGCCGCGATTGAGCGGGTGGATGCGGAGATCGGGCTGCTCAAGGCTGGGACCGAAGCAGCACGTCAGGTGATGCTGTCGGTCAAGGCGGAGACAACAAACGCCAGGGAGGAGCGCCTGAAGGCAGGCGACGACATGGCGATCCGGCTCTCGGACAAGATCCAAGGGTGCTTAGAGTCAACGATGTTGGTTCGTGAGAGGCGGTGGAACCTGCGTCAGAATGTCACCTTGGCAGCCCTTGGTGCTGGCTTGCTATTCGGGGCGTTCATAGGTGGGCAGTGGGTCCAGGGTCACAGCATAGGCCAGGCCATCATCGAGCGGTGTCGCACGCACCTGGCCGTTGATCCAGCAACGAAGGTTGCCTATTGCGCCATGAACACGGTTGAGGGGCGTCCTGAGACGGCCTCACAAAATCGTTGACGTAGGGAGATGATGACGATGCGCGCCATGTTAATCACGGCTATATGTGCTGCCAGCGTGACTGGCTGTGCAGGACTGCAACAGCCTGGTCGCTCTCCGTCTATGACAGAGAGCGACATCATCAGTCCTTCCCTTGTCCCGGTGGCCTGCCTCGGTGCGGTGAGGGGCACTCCGATCTACTCGGGCGCAAGTCGCCAATCGTTCTTGCTCGGCTACACGGGCGCGCAGGTTGCCTCGACTGGTCAGACTTGGCAGGGCTGGACGAACGTCCTGTTCCGTCGCGACCAGCCGGGCTGGGTGCCCTCCGAAGCCACAGGGTCGTTTGGTCGGCCAGGTTTTCCTTCCGTAAAGTGTTCGATCGCTGGCATCCGGACTGATGGCGGACCAGTGTTCTTCTATCACTGACTGAACTTGCCAGCGTTCGCAAGCTGCCAGCACATGCTTGAATTAATACAGAGGAGCGGATCATGCGTCAGATGTCATCCATGGTTTTTTTGCTAAGCGCTATTACCCTCGCTGGTGGTGCGGGTGCCCAAGGTTTTACAGGTCCTGAGCTAGACCGCATGGCCAAAGAGCGTCTGGATAGTGGAGCCTTCCGCAACTTCTCCGCAGGCTCGCCGCCGCCAACGACATCAAACCGTGTGCCTCTTCATGCGCCACCGGGTATTTGGATCTGCATGAGTACGAATGAGTATGTACCCATTTTATCGGAGCCACGGACTGGCTCGCCCGTCCTTGGTCAGTCTTCAGGACAAATAGCGGCTGGTGCGGATCGTGGAGGCTATACTTCGGTTCTATACCACGAAGGCAAGATTGGCTGGCTCCCGAAGGCTGCCGTCCGGCCGTATCATAACGAGTTCAATGCACGAGCGACCTGCACCTTTGCGGGCCTTCGTGCTGATGGTCTCGTAATGTTCAATGTTCGTTAGGGGTTGCCATAATGTCAGATAACCAACTGCTCTATGGTGCCTTTATCCTTCTCGCGACAACCCTTTCCGCCAGTGCTCAACCATCTCCGAGCAACTGGCAAGGCGTTCCCCCGCAAATCATTCCTCAAGCTTATGAAAGAGGAGCACCATCTTTCACTACTCCAACAGGTACATCGACATTCATGGGCAGCAGTGGGGTTCAAGGGACTTTCAGTGGCTCTGGTGCAACTAGTGGCCCCTCCATCGCTGGCGATGGCGGCAGTTCGCTCCAGACGATGATGTCTCAATCGTATGGACAAACCGCCTATAACACGGCCCAACAGATCGGGAACAACCCGAACGCAGTCGCCGCGTTCGGTCAGTTGGAAAGTGGCTTTAACAACGTAGCGACTGCAAATGGCGCTTCTTCTGCTACTGGGCCTTGGCAGATCACGACCGGAACTTGGAGCGACTATGTTAACAAATACAATCTGCCATATACGGCGGCTGATAGGACTAGCCCGGATGCTCAAGCAGTCGTAGCTAACTACATTATGAAAGATTATGCTTCCCAAGTCTCATCCGCAATTGGCCAACCTGCAACTGTTCAGCAAACCTATGGGGCTTACGTATTTGGCCCTGCTGCTGGTCAGCGCCTGGCAGGTGCCATTGATAGCAGTGCGCCGATGAGCAACTACGTATCTGCAACGGCTCTCGCAAAGAATGGAATGACAGGCTGGACAGTTTCACAGTTTCAAAATCGAGTCTCTTCCAAAGTTGGAGCGGTTGCTAGCCAGACTGTCCAATCATAACAAAACCGAAACATCTCCCATAACACTCAACCCACCAAATAAACGTATCTGAGTTTTTCTCTTTTGGACTTCCTCTTTCAGCCATGCTCGCTGGCTGGGCTGGCCTGCGACGAGAGCGGGTCTCTTGGAACCTGCTCCCGATGCGGGCTAGTCCAGCCAAGACGGGCGTGGCCCGGCGCACGTTCCCGGGTTCGCTGTGCGGCTAGTGCTTGAGTTCCCACCAGACTGCAAGCCAGCCGAGGGCTGTGATGGCGGCCGGGGCGACGAGGGCGTAGATTTCCAGCGTGGTCATTCCTCGATCCTTCCAAGAACGGTCCTGGCGCTGAGGTGAAGCAGGACTGCCTGCGTGGTCCACCATAAGGCAAATGCGAGCCAGTAGGAAGCTTTCGGCATCTCGGCGCCGTAGAGCAGGGTTACAAGCGGCAGGATGACGCCGGGCACGACGAATGCCAGCCCGAGGGTATTGAGGGTCGTGGCGAGGAGCTTCTTGCGTTCGTTCCGTGCGCTCTTGTTGATCTCGGCCATAGTCGGCACTCCTGGCATGGCTGCTGGTTGGGTGGTGAAGGAGGGGTCCAGGGGAACCTTGGTTCCCATGGCCGCCAGCCCCGCTCTTGGTAGCCCTAGCCGGCTGCGGCGATGGCTTCGCACTGGCGCACTGGCGACGTATTTGCCAGGCGCAGCAGCACGTCGCCATGGCATCCGAGGGGCGCGCACCAGCAGATCAGATTGCGGCCGGCAAGGGATGGCAGGCGTGACATGAGGTTGGGCTGTGCGGTAAGCCATGTCTCATACTTGGCAATGACATCCTTGCGTGTTCCATCACGGCCGATGACGAACGGGTTTCCCCAGATAGACGGGCGGCCGATGTAGGTTGATGGCCCGCTTGCCTGGGCGTTCCGCTTGTTCAGCACGGCTGGCATGATCGTCTCCTGACAAAGGTTTGAAAGAGCGGGAACCCTGTGGCTCCCGCCTCTGTGCTGGCTAGTCGAAGGCGGAGGCCCGGATGGCTGCGGACTGCGCGGACACGGTGCGGCCTTCCTGGGTATTGCCGACGTATGGCTTCCAGTCGTTGCCGGTGATGTGGTGGTAAGCGGACACTG
>CAXSHI010000134.1:0-12220 GCA_964236755.1 uncultured Acetobacteraceae bacterium | reverse complement strand
GAGAGCATCGAGGACAGCAACGCCGACCTGGCGCGCGACCTGCGCCGCATCGTCCGCGCCCGGATCGCCGCCGGCGACGCGGACACACAGGCGACGGAGTGGGTCGTCGCCCGCTACGGCGATTTCGTGCGCCTGCGCCCGCCGGTGAACGCCGCTACGGCTTTGCTTTGGGCGTCGCCGGTGCTGGCGGTGGCGGGCGGCCTCGGCTTCGCCCTGCTGTCGCGGCGACGCGCCCCGGCCGTGCCCACGCCCTTGACGGAGGCGGAACGCTCCCGCCTGGCTGACCTTTCGCCTCCATGATCTGGGTGGCCATCCTCGTCCTGGCGGCCGCCGCCCTGGCGCCGCTTGCGACGGTGCTGCGCCGTCGCACCGCGGCCCGCGGCGGGCGCGACCCGGCCATCGCGCTGCACCGCGACCAGCTGGCTGAGCTTGACCGCGACCTGGCGGAGGGCCGAATCCTACTGGCGGAGCACGCCACCGCCAAGCTGGAGGTGCAGCGCCGCCTGCTGCACGTCGCGGGCACGTCCGAGGACACGGCCCAGCCCGGCTCCCGCACGCCGGTGATCGCGGTGCTGGCGCTGGTGCCGGTCCTGGCGCTCGGGCTGTATGTCGTCGGCGGCTCGCCGGGCCTGCCGGGCGCATCGAGCCGGGAGGCGCACTCGGCCGAGGAGGACGCGCTGATCGCGCAGTTGCGGGAGCGGCTGGCCGCCATGGACCCGCACGGCGAGCAGGCGCGCCAGGGCTTTCTGCTGCTGGGCAACATTGAGGAAAGCCGCGGCAACGACGCCACCGCGGCGGCCGCGTTGCGCGCGGCGCTTCAGGTGCGCTTCGACCCGGTGCTCGCCGCCCGCGCGGCGGAGGCCGCCACGCGGGCCGAGGGTGGGGTAAGCGACTCTACCGCCTCGCTTTACCGCCGCGCCTTGGCCGCCGCACCGCCGGACGCTCCTTGGCGCCAGGTGATCGAGCAACGGCTTGCTGAACGCCGCCTCCCTTGAGGGCGGGTGGTTCCCTCGCTTGATCAGTTGTTTTATCATGGGAGCTATGATTGACGCACATTCCTTGCCACTCATGTGGCCCGCCTGTTGCCATTCGGGGCGGTGCCGCCGCAACCTGCGTATTGTGATCCCCATTGTGGGCACTGCCCGTTCATGACGGCGCGTTGGATCGTGGGCTTGGCGGTGCTGGGTGCATTGGGCGGGTGTGCGCCGCAGCGGCCTGGGTTCCTCGGCCGGTTGCAGCAGGATTGCGACTCCGGCGACAGGGACGCCTGCGTGCTGTTGGCAGGTCCGATGATGCCATCTGATCCGCACCGGTCCTCTCAGACCGCGCCGCGGCCGCAGACGGCGGTGCAGCGCGACGTCGATGCTATCATGCAGGGCATGGACCGCAACCACATCGGGCTGCGGCTGCATGCGGAACCGGACGACGGCAGCTGACGCCAGCCGCCCGGGCCTGTTCGCGCGGGCCTAGTACGGACGAACGTAGCCGCGCCGGGCAGCTTGGCGGCGGCGGAACCGCTCCCGCCGGATTTCCTGGCGGCGCCGGAACTCCTGGCCCCGAAGGAACTCGCGGCGGTCATACTGCACCAACTGCACGGTTGCCTGCCCGGGTGCGGCGGCCGCGGCCAGCGTGGGCTGCACGACCGGCGCCGCGCGCACCGGCAGGGCGGCCGTGCCGAGCATGGCGAGGGTCAGAAGAAGTTTGCGCATGGGATCTGCCTTTGCGTTTGAAGGAGGTGGCACCTACAAACGTGGCGCAACGATGGCCGGTTCCGCCTCAGCCCGGCCCGATGCCGAGATAGGTCTCGATCACCCGCGCATCCCCGGCCAGCCCGGCGCTTGGTCCCTCCAGCGCCACGCGGCCGGTTTCCAGCACGTAGCCATGGTCGGCGACCTGCAGCGCGGCGCGGGCGTTCTGCTCCACCAGCAGGATGGCGCAGCCGCGGGCGCGCAGCCCGGCGATGATGCCGAACACCTCCCGCACGATCAGCGGCGCCAGGCCCAGGCTCGGCTCGTCGAGCATCAGCAGGTCGGGCCGGGCCATCAGCGCGCGGCCCATGGCGAGCATCTGCCGCTCGCCGCCGCTCAGCGTGCCCGCGTGCTGGCGGCGGCGCTCCAGCAGGCGGGGGAACAGCGCGTACACGTCGTCCAAGTCGCCGCGTGCCGCTGCCCTGCTGCCTCCGCGGTGCCGGAAGCCGCCCAGGCGCAGGTTGTCCTCAACCGACAGGGTCGAGAACAGCTCGCGCTTCTCGGGCACCAGGCTCATGCCGGCGCGCACCCGGTCCTCGACGCCGAGCCGGCCGACATCGACGCCTCCGAACCGCACGCTGCCCCGGCCGGGTTGCACGCCCATCACCGCATTCAGCAGCGTCGTCTTGCCCGCGCCGTTCGGGCCGATCACCGTGACGATCTGCCCTGCCTCCACGCTCAGCGACACCCCGTGCACCGCGCCGATGCCGCCGTAGCTGACGTGCAGATCCGTGACCTCCAGCACGCTCAAGCGGCGGCGCCCAGATAGGCCTCGACCACCGCCGGGTCGGCGCGGATGGCGGCGGGGCTGCCCTCGGCGAGCTTGGCGCCGAATTCCATGACCACGAGGCGGTCGGTCAGCCGCATGACGAACTCCATGTCGTGCTCGACCAGCAGCACCGTCACCCCGTCGCCGCGCAGGCGGCGCAGCAGGGCGGCGAGGTCGGCCTTCTCCGCGTGGCGCAGCCCGGCTGCCGGCTCGTCCAGCAGCAGCAGGATCGGGTCGAGGCACAGGGCGCGGGCAATTTCCACCAGGCGCTGCTGGCCGAGGGCCAGGCTGTCGCCGGGCTTGTCGGCATGGGCGTCCAGGCCGACCCGGGCGATCTGCCGCCGCGCCTCGGCGAACAGCCGCGCCTCCTCCGCCCGGTCCAGGCGCAGGATCGCGGCCATCGGGCCGGCCGTGCCGCGCAGGTGTGCGCCGAGCGCCACGTTCTCCAGCACGGACATGCCGGGCACCAGCTTCACGTGCTGGAAGCTGCGCGCGATGCCGAGCCGCGCGACGCCGGGCGGGGAAAGGCCGGTGACGTCGCGGCCCAGGAAGCGCACCTGCCCGGCGCCGGGCCGCGCCACGCCGGTCAGCAGGTTGAACGTCGTGCTCTTGCCCGCGCCGTTGGGTCCGATCAGGCCGACGATCTCGGCCGCGTCCAAGTGCAGCCCCATGCCGTTCACCGCGACCAGGCCGCCGAACGCCTTGCGCAGCCCGGCGGCGGACAGCACGGGCGTTCCAGGCAACGGCAGCGCGCGGCCGGGCAGGGAGGCAGCGTCTGCGCGCACGCGGCGAGGCCGGGCCGGGGGGAACAAGTGGCGCAGCCGCGGCCACAGCCCGTCCGGCGCCGTCTGCAGCACCAGGACCAGCAGGACGCCGAACACGATCGTCTCGTAATTGCCCTGCTGGCCCAAGAGGCGCGGCAGCAGGCTTTGCAGCTGGTCGTTCACCACCGTGACCAGCGCCGCCCCCAGCAGCGCGCCCCACACCGACCCGGCGCCGCCCACCACCGCCATCAGCAGGTACTCGATGCCGGCGTTCAGCCCGAATGGCGTGGGGTTCACGCTGCGCTGCATGTGCGCATACAGCCACCCCGCCAGCCCCGCCAGCACGGCGGCGTAGGCGAAGGCCAGGATGCGCGTCCGCGGCAGGTGCACGCCGAAGCTCTCCGCTGCCGCGGCACCCCCGCGCAGCGCCCGGATCGCCCGGCCCACGCGGCTGTCGAGCAGGTTGCGCGTCAGCAGCACGGCGAGCGCCACGGCGATCCAGACCACGACGAAGTATTCGCGGCTCCCGGTCAGCGCCAGGCCGCCGAGCCGCAGCGGCGGGATGCCGGACAGGCCGTCGTTGCGGCCGAGCAGGTCGAGGTTGCCGGCCAGGTAGTACAGGCTGACCGCCCAGGCGATGGTGGCGAGCGCCAGGTAGTGCCCGGACAGCCGCAAGGTGACGGCGCCGAGCGCCAGCGCCGCGGCCCCGCTGGCCAAGAGCGCCGCCGGCAGCGCGAGCCAGGGCGACAGGCCGGCGCCCGTCGTGAGCAGCGCCGACACATACGCGCCGCACCCCATGAACGTCGCCTGCCCGAACGAGGTCATGCCGCCGTAGCCCGTCAGCACGACCAGCCCCATCGCCACGATGCCGGCGATGCCCGCGTAGTCCGCCAGCGTGATCCAGAAGTTCGGCACCCCCGGCACGAACGGCACGGCGAGCCAGGCGAGGAGCATCGCCGGGAGCAGGCGGGTCATTCCTCTGCCTCGGCCGGGCTGCGCAGGCTGCGCCAGAGCAGGACCGGGATGATCACGGCGAAGACGATCACCTCCTTGAAGGCGCTGGCGTAGAACGACGACAGGCTCTCGACGCAGCCGACTAGCACCGCGGCGAGGGCGGCAACGGGGTAGCTGACCAGCCCGCCGATGATGGCGGCGACGAAGCCCTTCAGGCCGATCAGGAAGCCGCCGTCGTAGTACACGGTGGTCAAGGGCGCGATGAGGATGCCGGACAGCGTGCCGATCAGCCCGGCGAGCAGAAAGGCGACGCGCCCGGACAGCGCGGTGCCGATGCCCACCAGCCGCGCCCCCAGCCGGTTCACCGCCGTCGCCCGCAGCGCCTTGCCGGCCAAGGTATGCTCGAAGAACAGGTAGAGCGCCGCGATCAGCGCGAGGGTGCTGCCCACGATCCAGACCGCCTGGCCTGGCACCACCGCGCCGCCCCACGCAAAGCGCGCGTCGGAGAAGCCCGGGGCGCGGTAGCCCTCCGGCCCGAAGAACACGAGGCCGAGGCCGAGCAGCGCCAGGTGCACGCCGATGCTGGCGATCAGCAGGGTGAGCACCGACGCCTCCGCGAGCGGCTGGAAGGCGAGGCGATACAGGTAGGGCGCCATGGGCGTCACGATGGCGAGCGTCAGCAGCGCGTCGGCCGCGACGCCAGGCTTGCGGGGCGCAAGGACCCAGACCGCCATGGCGACGAGCGCCGGAACCGCCAGGGTCTCCGCCGCCAGGCGCGACACGCCGCCCGGCGAAAGCGCCCGGCGCTCGGCCGCCAGCCCGGCCAGGAACGCGCCCGCGCCCAGCGCGCCCAGCAGCCACACGCTGCCCGGCAGCCGGCCTTCGTCGAGCGCCGCGTAGGTCAGCGCGCCGTAGGCGACGATCTCGCCCTGCGGGATCAGGATCACGCGGGTGACGGTGAACACCAGCACCAGCGACAAGGCCAGCAGCGCGTAGATCGCGCCGTTCACGACGCCATCCTGCAGCAGGATCAGCGCGATGTCCGCGTCCATGCGCGGCTTCTAGCCGGCGTGGGTCAGGGCAGCAGCTTCCAGGCCCCGCCCTCGATCGTCACCATCACCCGGGCGCGCCCGTCGAAGCCGTTGTGGTCCTGCGGCGTCATGTTCGACACGCCGTGGGTCAGCACCAGTTCCTCGCTGCTTTCAAGCGCACGGCGCAACGCGGCGCGGAACTCCGGCGTGCCAGGCCTGGCGGAGCGCAGCGCCACGGGAATGGCGGCCTGCAGCATGATCCCGGCGTCCATCGCGTGCGCCCCGAAAGTGGCGACGCTGCCCGGGCCATGCGCGGCCTCGTAGCGGCGCACATAGTCGAGCGCCACTGCCTTGATCGGGTTGCTGTCCGGCAGCTGCGCCGCGACCAGGATCGGGCCGGCCGGCAGGACGGTGCCCTCCACGTCGCGCCCGCCGACGCGCAGGAAGTCCGCGTTGGCGATGCCGTGGGTCTGGTAGTACTTGCCGGCGTAGCCGCGCTCGTGCAGCGCCTTTTGCGGCAGGGCGGCCGGCGTGCCGGCGCCGGCGATCAGCACGGCGTCGGGCCGGGCCGCGACCAGTTTCAGCACCTGGCCGGTCACGCCCGTGTCGGCGCGGGCGAACCGCTCGGTCGCCACCAGCTTGATGCCCTGGGCGGCGAAGGCGCGCGTCGCCTCATTCAGCCAGCCGTCGCCGTAGGCGTCGTTGAAGCCGATGAACCCCACGGTCTTCACGCCCGCCCGGGCCATGTGCCCGGCAATCGCGTCCGCCATCAGGCTGTCGTTCTGCGGCGTCTTGAACACCCACCGGCGCTGCGCGTCCATCGGCTCGATCAGCCGGGCGGAAGCGGCGAGCGCGATCATTGGCACCTGCTTCTCCGCCGCCACGTCGATCATCGCGAGCGAGGCCGGCGTGGTGCTGGAGCCGACCAGCGCGTCCACGCCCTCGTCGATCAGCTTGCGGGCGTTGGCGACGGCCTTGGTGCTGTCGCCGGCGTCGTCCAGCACGACGTACTCGACCGTCTGCCCTCCGACCGTGGACGGCATCAGCGCTATCGAATTGCGCTGCGGCACGCCGAGGCTCGCCGCCGGCCCGGTGGTGGAGATGGTCACGCCGATCTTGACCTGCGCCTGGGCGGCCCCGGCGGCGGCCAGGGCGGCAGCCGCCAGCAGCATGATCGCGAAACGACGCATGGCCGCATATCCCCCCCGACACCGCCCGCACGGCCTCAAGCTGGCCTTGGTGCGGCGGGCATTCGGGTCGCAGTGGTATGGTGCGGCCCGGAGCGTGTCAAGAATTCGGGAGTGCGCCGGCAGTCTGCCAGCCCCGGACGGTGCTGCCGCCGAACACCGCCTGCCGGCGCAGCGCCGGCGTGAACAGGCTGTAGAGCATCCTGGGATCGGCCGCGCTCACGGCGTCAAGCGCGGCGCGGTGCTCCGGCGAGAGCACGACATCCAACGCGGCAGCGTTGTCCGGCACCTGCCCGGCCCGGCTGACCCCCATCAAGACAGATGTGATCCCCGGGCGGCCGGCCACCCAGGACAACGCGACACGGGCTGGACTCTGGCCGGCCTCGTCGGCCACATGGCGCAGCACGTCCACGATCTTCCAGTTGCGCTCGGTGAACAGCGTGTCGCCGAACGGGTTGGCTCCGTCCAGCCGCTTGTCGCCTTCCGGGCGGGTCTCGCCGTCCGTGGCCGCATCGCGCGGCAGCCCGCCCGCCCTCGGGCCGGCAGCCTCGACGGACGCGCGGTCGTACTTGCCCGTCAGCAGCCCATAGGCCAGCGGACTCCACGGCAGTATGCCCATCCCGAACTCCGCGGCGAGCGGCACGTGCTCGTCCTCAAGATCACGGTTCACCAAGGAGTAGAAATACTGGAGGGCAATCGGCCCCGGCATCCCGCGAACGGCGGCGAGCGTCGCCAGCTTGGCGACGTACCAGGCCGGTGCGTTCGACATGCCCCAGTAGCGGATCTTGCCCGAGCGGACGAGGGCTGCCATCGTTTCCAGCAGCTCCTCGGCGGGCGTCACCGAGTCCCACACATGCACCCAGAACAGGTCCACGTAGTCGGTCCGCAGCCGGCGGAGCGAGCCGACAAGGGCGGCATGGAGGTGCCCGGCGCCGTTGCCGCCGGCGCGCGGACCCTGGCCTGCCGCGAACCCCGCCTTGGTGGCAACGACGATCCGGTCGCGCAGGCCCTGCTCAGCGATGAAGCCGCCCAGCATCTCCTCGCTGCGCCCGCTCGAATAGACATCCGCCGTGTCAACGAAGTTGCCGCCCGCCTCCACGTAGGCGTTGAACACGGCACGCGAGCCATCCTCGCCCGACCCCCAACGCGCCGTGCCGAACGTCATCGTGCCGAGGGCAAGGGGGCTGACCACCAGGCCGGAGCGGCCAAGCGTGCGATAGTCGGTGAGCGACATGACGGATATTCCATAGCGGTTGATATAGAAAAGCTAGCATCGCTTGCCCGCCGCTGTCCATTGTTTCATAGTAAACGATATGGAAGCATCCGAGCACCTGCCGCGTCGCAGGACTGGACGGCCTTTGTCATTCGACCGGGAGACCGCGCTGCGCCAAGCCATGCTGCTGTTCTGGCGGCACGGCTACGAGGCAACCTCGCTGAGCCACCTGACGGTAGCCATGGGCGTGACGCCCCCGAGCATCTACGCGGCCTTCGGGGACAAGAAGCGCCTCTTCCTCGAAGCAGTCGGGCACTACCTTTCCGGTCCGGTCACGTCCGAGCGGATCATCGAGGAGGCCGCCACGGCGCAGGAGGCGGCGCGGGGCCTTCTGCAGGCGTCCGCCGTCGGCTTCACGGGGGCCGGGACTCCGCCCGGCTGCTTGCTCGCCAGCTCGGCGATCAGCTGCTCGGCGGCCGCCGCCGATGTCCAGGGCGAGCTGGCCGCCATCCGGCGCAAGATCGAGGGACAGCTGGCCGAGCGCATCGTTCGGGCCATTGATGCTGGCGAGATCGTCGCCGGGACGGATGCGGACGCCCTGGCCGGGCATGTCATGGCTGTGATCCAGGGCATGTCCACGCTGGCGCGCGACGGCGCCACGCGCGAGAAGCTCATGCGCGTGGCGGCAACCGCCATGCAAGGTTGGCCCGCGCAACCTGCCGCCGTTCGCCCGAGGCGGCCGTGACTTGTGCCGCAGGCACCCATTTGTTTGCCAACCCGTGCTTTGGCTGCTTGTGACAGAGCCCGCTTTCCGGACTTGCGGCGCCGGGCCGCATCCGCTTTAGCCTCCCGGCATGACCGAACGATCTTTCCTTGCCTCCCTCGTGGCCCTGAGCGCCAGGCGAGCCTCCGTGGTCCTGATGATCGGCGCCGTGCTGGCCGTGCTGGCCGCCGGGCTGTCCACCCGCCTGAGCGTCACGACCGACCTCAGCATCCTTTTCAATCCCAGCCTGCCCTGGAAGCAGCGCGAGGCCGAGATGCGCCGCCTGTTCCCGCAACGCGAGGACCTGCTGGTCGCCGTCGTCGATGCGGCGACGCCCGAAGCCGCGGACGTCACCGCCGCCGGGCTTGCCGCGGCGCTGGCGCGGGACAAGGCGCACTTCCATCTGGTCCGCCGCCCCGACGCCTCGCCGTTCTTCGACCAGAACGGGCTGCTGTTCCTGGACGCGCCGGCCCTGTCGGCGGTGCTGGACCAGACCATCGACGCGCAGCCGTTCCTGGGCCAGCTCGTCGCCGATCCCAGCGCGCGCGGCCTGTTCGCGGCGCTGTCGCTGCTGGCGGTCGGCGTGGAGAAGGGGGCCGACCTGGAGCCGTTCGGCGCCCCGCTGCGCGGCTTCCACGAGGTCATGGCCACTGCACTCCGCGGCAAGCCGCAGCCGCTGTCCTGGCAGCGCCTGCTGTCCGGCCCGGTGGCGGAGATGGGCGGACCCTACCGCTTCGTGCTGGCGCAGCCCCGGCTCGACTTCGGCGCCCTGGAACCCGGCGCCGCCGCGACCCGGGCGCTGCGCGACGCAGCCGCCCAGCAGGAGTTCGTCCGCTCCGGCCAGGCGCATGTGCGGGTGACGGGCGCCGTGGCGCTGGCGGACGAGGAATTCGCCTCGGCTGCCAACGGCGCCGTCGCCGGGCTGATCGGCAGCACGGGGCTGGTGGTCGTCTGGCTGGTGTTCGCGGTGCGGAGCTGGCGGCTGGTGGTGCCGATCCTGCTGACGCTCGTGCTCGGGCTGCTGCTGACCACGGCGTTCGCGGCGCTGACCGTCAGCCCGCTGAACCTGATCTCCGTCGCCTTCGCCATCCTGTTCGTCGGCATCGCGGTGGATTTCGCCATCCAGTTCAGCGTGCGCCTCCGGGAGGCGCAGGTGGAGACGCACGACCTGCGCACCGCGCTGGCGGTTACGGGGAAGCGGGCCGGGGGGCAGATCCTGGTGGCGGCGGCTGCCACGGCGGCGGGGTTCCTCGCCTTCGTGCCGACCGACTTCAGCGGTGTGGCGGAACTGGGCCTGATCGCCGGCGCGGGCATGCTGATCGCGTTCGCCTGCACTTTGGTGTTCCTGCCGGCGGCGCTGGTGCTGTTCCGCCCGCGGGCGGCGGCGCAGGAGGTCGGCTTCGCCTGGGCGGCGCCGCTCGACCGGCTGCTGGCCCGGCGCCGCTGGCTGGTCCTGGCGCTGGCCGGCGTCGCCGCCGGGTTCGGCCTCGCGTCGCTGCCGCGCCTGAGCTTCGACAGCGACCCGTTGCACCTGAAGAATGCCTCGACCGAGGCCATGCGCACGCTTGCGGACCTCGCGGCGAACCCGCTGACCAACCCCTACACCGTCGATGTGCTGGCGCCGAACGCGGCGGCGGCGGCGGCGGTCGCCGCGGCGGTGCAGCCGCTGCCGCTGGTGGCGCAGGTCGTCACCCTGCAAAGCTTCGTGCCGCAGGACCAGGCGGCGAAGCTCGCTTTGATCGCCGACGCGGCCGGGCTGCTGGCGCCGACGCTGGCGCCGCGGGAGCCGGCGGCGGCGGTCAGCGTCGCGGATCTGCGGCTCGCGGCGCATTCTGCATTGGCGCAGTTGGCGCGCGTCGCGCCGCGGCTGCCGCCCGACCATCCGCTAGCGGCGATTGCGGCCGATCTCGCCGGGCTGGAGGCGGCGACCGACGAGACGCTGCTGGCGGTGAACGAGGCGCTGACCCGGTTCTTGCCGCAGCAGATCGCGCGCCTGCGCGCGGCCATGCGCGTCGGCCCAATCACGCTGGCCGACTTGCCCCCGGACATTGCGCAGGACTGGCGGCTGCCGGACGGCCGGGTGCGGGTGCAGGTCGCCGCCAAGCCCGACGCCGCCAGCGCCGAGGGGCTGCGCGCCTTCGTGGACCAGGTCGGCGCCGTCGTGCCCGACGCCGGCGGCCCGGCGCCCACCATCGTCGCCACGGCGCAGACCATCATCTCCGCCTTCGAGCGCGCGGCCCTGGGCGCGGTGCTCGCCATCACGCTGATCCTGGTCCTGGCGCTGCGGCGGGTGCTCGACGTGGCGCTGGTGCTGGCGCCGCTGCTGCTGTCCTCGCTGCTGACCGTCATCGCCGCCGCCTGGCTGCCGCTGCCGCTCAACTTCGCCAACGTGATCGCCCTGCCGCTGCTGCTGGGCGTGGGGGTGTCGTTCAACATCTATTTCGTGATGAACTGGCGGGCGGGGCTGCGGTCGCACCTGGCGTCGCCAACGGCACGGGCGGTGATGTTCTCGGCGCTCACCACGGCCACGGCGTTCGGATCGCTGGCGCTGTCCGGCCACCCAGGCACTGCGAGCATGGGTGCCCTGCTGCTGATTAGCCTTTGCTGCACGCTGATCGCGAGCTTGGTATTTGTGCCTGCGCTGCTTGCCACAATATCGGCACAGCGGCGCTGAATTGCGCCGCAATCTCCGGGCAATACGGCCCCAGGAGACGGAAGGTTCAGGCTATGGCGTTTGTTCGGACAGGCATGATCATCGTGGCGTTGGTGCTGGGCTGGGTGGCCCTGCGGTCGCAGTCGGCGGCGCATAGCGTGCCAACCCAATCCGCGCAGTTCCATGTGCCGGTCTCCTACAGGGCGTCGTAGCTCATCTGCACGGCGCCCACGCGGTCGAACGCCGCGCGGACTGCGGGATCAACCAGCGCAGCCAGTTCGGCTTCATGCTCGTAGCCCGGCATCAGCCGGGCCAGATGCGTGTCTCGATGGCTTGCCGGGTGGAAGTAAACCTCGCTGACGCCCGACGGCAGCTGCCCTGCCAGCCGGATGACGCGATCCGCGGTCATGTGGCCGCTCCAAGCGATGCCGAACGCATGGTCGTTGGTCCGCACCCCGGCCCGGTGCGCCTGGGCGCGCAACATGCGCGTGCCGGCATACAGCAGGCGGTCGCCCGGGCGCTGCGCCGCGCCGCAGTCCAGCATCGTGGCGGGAGGCTCGGCGGGGATGCGGATGGCCGGCAGGCCATGCTCCGCGCCCGCGGCAAGCATGAGCCGGCCGACCGTAGGGTGCAGGTGCATGTGCTTATGGGCGTTGGCATGGTCGAGGCGAAGCCCGGTGGCGGCGAAGGCGGCGAACTGCGCGCGTATTTCCGTCGCCAGCGCCCGGCGTGCGCGCGGCCGGAAGAAGTAGTCGATGCCGAGGCGCAGTTGATCGGAGGGGAACTGCCCCGCCGCATCCAGCAGGCTCGGCGCCGGGCCAACTGCCGGACCCTCGATCACCACAAGATGCAACCCGACGCGCAGGTGCGGCAAGGCGTGTGCCCGGCGTACCGCGTCGGCGGCGGCGGGGCCTGCGACCATCAGGCTGGCCGTGGTCAGCAGGCCGTGGCGGCACGCCTGCTCAACCGCCTCGTTCACCCCGACGGAGAGGCCGAAATCGTCGGCGGATATGATGACCCGCTTGGGTCCCAGGGCCGGGCCGGCGGCGGCGGGCTAGGCCGCCTTCTGGCGCTCCCGCAGGAACTGGAAGAACTCGACGCCTTCGCGCAGGCGGCGCTTCATCATCTGCGGGCTGCG
>CAXSHI010000133.1:0-12334 GCA_964236755.1 uncultured Acetobacteraceae bacterium | reverse complement strand
CCTGGTTCCTCCAGTCCATGTAGTTGCTGCCGCCCCAGCCGTTCGCCTCCGTCGGAATGGCGGTCAGCCCGTAGAGCTGGCGCGGCGGGTAGCTGACCATCCCTGCTACGGTGGGCACGGGTTACGGCCTACGCGGCCGCGGCGAGTTGTTCCTTGTTAATCGGCGTCATGTAGCCGATGCCCGAATGGAGGCGCTGGCGGTTGTGCCAGCCTTCAATAACCCGGAACAAGGCCGTGCGCGCTGCCTGCCTGGTCTCGAACGGGCTATCGCCGTCCAACTCGGTCTTAAGACTGCCGAGAAAGCTTTCCATGGGCGCGTCGTCCCGGCAGTTGCCCTTGCGGCTCATCAAGCACCGCATCCCGTGCCCGTCCAGCATGCGGCGGCAGGCATTTGCAGCGTATTGCCCGGGTTCAACCAGTCGTCGCAACGCCTGCGTGATCCGGCCGCAGCAGGACGTCAAAGGTTTCGGCCGGGGGTCTCCAGCCAAGGGTCTTGCGCGGCCTCCCGTTCAGGGTCGAGGCCACTGCTGCGAGGTCGTCCGCACTGTGCAGGCTCAGGTTCGTGCCTTTCGGGACGCATTGTCGCAGCGGTCCGTTGGCGTTCTCGTTCGTGCCGCGCTGCCACGGGCTGTACGGGTCGCAGAAGCAGGTCGCCACGCCGGTGTCGATCTTCAGCTGCACATGCCGGGACATCTTTGCACCTTGGTCCCAGGTCAGCGACTGCCGGAGTTGCCCGGGCAAGGTGGTGATCGTGCTGGCCACGGTGTCGCGCACAGCCTCCGCACCATGCCCGGCCAGCGCAGGTCCGTTCTTCTCGCAAGGCCCGCCGCCGTGGCCGTCCATGCGCGGCAGGTGCAGCAGCATCGTGAACCCGCGCAAACCGCAGGCGGTTTCGCTCACGTCGTGCGCTCCACCAGGGTGCCGGCCGCGGAACTGCCCAGGCCCAGGATCAGGTCCGGCCCAGGATCAGGTCCCCCTCCCAGCGGCCCCGCGCAAACCGCATGCGGTTTGCGCGGGGCCGACCGGGCGGCCGCCTCCGCCGGGCGCTCGCTGATCATGACTTCAGGGGCGATGAAAGATTTGCCCCGTCCGCGGCCGCGCGCCCGCGGCACGCGCAGCGCCCGGCCGGTGCGCAGGCAGGCCGTCAGCTCGCGGCGCAGCGCCCCCCGGCCCTGCACGCAAAGCGACTGGCAGAGGGCCTCGTGGCTGATCCGCATCGTCGCGTCCTCGGGAAGGTCGAGCCGCAGGCGCCGGGTGATCTGCATCGGACTCCACGCCCCGGCCCAGCGCCGGTCCTGCCGGGGACCGTGTCGCCGCCCTTTCCACGGTACGGCCGGCCCGGGAACCGCGGCCCCGCTTGGGGCGGCAACCATGCCGGCCAACCGGTCGTGCACGCAGGTCCGCAGCGCCGCGTTGACCGCAGGCCTTGCCGTCTTCGGCCGCCGCGCTTCGCCGCGCTGCGTCGCATCTCCCGAGAGATCGTCGACGTCCGGCGAACCTCTCGGTTCGACGCCGACCGCCCCAGCCGGCGGCCGATCTTCCGCACCCCAAGGCCCTGCACGCGCAGGATCGCAAGCTCCTCGCGCTCCGCCAGCGACAAACGCCGCCCGGAGAGCGGCCTTGCCGATCATCCAAACATCGCCGGCGCCATGACGCCGGCCTTCCGGAACCATCGTGTTCCGACAGCCTGCGGCACACCGGCCCCGATCGCCGCATCCTCGCCGGACAAACCCGCCGCGATCCCCGCCCAAAACCGGCGCCGCTCCTCCCGTCCCGCCACCAGCGGCCGGTGGATTCAAGCGGCAGCCGATCTTCGCTGCGGTGGACACCACCGCCGCCCAGCGCGACGCATGGTCCTTCTCGTGATCCAGAACCATCCGTGCCGCACGCTCACGCACTTCAGGCGTAAACTTGTTCGTCGTCCTGCTTGCCGTCGCTCCACCTTCTCAGGAGGTGGAGCCTCCGGCCAACCCGGCGCGGTTCAGTTTGCCGGAAGCAGGAAACCTGACGCCGCACCTCGGTTCACGCTAACACCGCGCAACGCGGATAGGTGCGGCGAAGGACCTTTGCCCGCCTGCGCTGCTTCATGGCGGTCCCGCAGCGATGCGCCCTGGAGGCCACCATGAGCGACGCCTGGACGTGAACGACTGTTCACCAAAGGCTGGTGCGCCGAGGGTCCCGGCGGCGTCCTGCGCCGTTCTACGCCGGCCTTCAAGTTGAGCGATCATCGCGGCAACAGCGGCCCAAAGCCGGTGAGGCACGGCGAACCGGACTTGCTCGGGAACCTGAGTTCGAGGATGGTTGCAGGACCGATAGCATTTCGGGCAACCCGGCGCACACTTTTCCGGGCCGGCGCCGCGGTGGCGCTGCCGGCCGGTGCGCAGCCCGTGCCGCCGGGGCTGCTGACCGGGCGCGAGATGGCGCTGCTCTATGCCATCACGGCCCGGCTGATCCCCGCGGACGCCTACAGCCCGAGCGCCGCCGAGCTGGACGCGCCGGTGTTCATCAGCCGGAAGCTGGCCGGGCCGTTCGGCCAGGGCGCCCGGACCTACACCGAGGGGCCGTTCGGCCCCGGCACGCCCGAGCAGGGCTTTCAATCCGAATGGAAGCCGGCAGACCTGTATCGCCAAGGCCTGCTCCGCTTCAACCAGGCGGTCGCGGCCGAGGGCGTGCCCTTCGACCAGATGGCGCCGGACGAGCAGGACGCCGTGCTCCGGCGTTGGAAGGCTGGCAAGCTGGACCTGGCGCCGGTGCCGGCCGCGCTGTTCTTCAAGCAGGTGGTGGCCAACACGATCGAGGGCTTCTTCGCCGACCCGGTGTATGGCGGCAACAAGGGCATGGCGGCCTGGCGCATGATCGGCTTCCCCGGCGCGCACGCCGCCTACCTCGACGAGGTGGAGCGCCACGGCGTCCCGTTCGACCGCCCGCCGGTGAGCCTCGCCGAGTTTCACGCCCACGGGCACAAGTGGGAGCGGCCCGGATGGCGCGCCTGATGCCCAAGGTGGACGCCGTGATGGTGTGCGGCGGCTGGACCGGCATCCTGATGGGCAAGGAGCTGGCCGCCGCCGGGCTGCGCGTGGCCGTGCTGGAGCGCGGGGCCAAGCGCGCCACGGTGCCCGACTTCCAGTCCGGCCACATGCACGACGAGCTGGACGTGTCCGTCCGCTTCTACGCGACCATGCAGGACACCTCGCGCGACACCTACAGCTTCCGCAACACGCCGGAGCAGGTGGCGCGGCCGATCCGCCGCCTGGGCAGCGCGCTGCCGGGCACGGGGCTTGGCGGCGCGGGCGTGCACTGGTCGGGCGCCTACTACCGCTACGACGAGGAGGAGTTCGCGATCCGGTCCAACTACACCCGCAAGTACGGCGCGCGCATTTTCGACGAGGAGCTGCAGGCGCAGGACTGGCTGCTGAGCTGTCTGGCCGCTGGGCTATGCGGACCTGGAGCCGCACTACGACCGCTTCGAGCGCCTGTGCGGCATCTCCGGCCGCGGCGGCAACATCGGGGGGCAGAAGTTGCCCGGCGCCAACCCGTTCGAGGCGCCCCGGAGCCGCGACTACCCCAACCCGCCCATGAAGGTCGCGCACGCCAGCGCCATCTTCAGCAAGGCGGCATTTGAGGCGGGCTACCATCCCTTCGTCCAGGCCAGCGCCAACCTGTCGCGCGCCTACGTCAACACCGAAGGCCTGGCGCTCGGCGCCTGCAACTACTGCGGCTTCTGCTCCAACTACGGCTGCGAGCACTACGCGAAAAGCAGCCCGACGGTGTGCGTGCTGCCGGCGGCGCTCAGGCTGCCGGGCTTCGACCTGCGCACGGGCGCGCAGGTCATGCGGGTCAACATGACCGCGGACAAGAAGCACGCCACCGGCGTCACATACTTGGACCTTGCGACGAACGAGGAGGTGAAGCAGCCGGCGGACACGGTGTTCCTGTGCGCGTTCGCCATCAACAACGTGCACCTCATGCTGCTGTCCGGCATCGGCAAGCCCTATGACGCGCGGACCGGCGAGGGCGTGGTCGGGCGCAACTTCACCCACCAGACGACTTCCTCGGTGTCGCTGTTCTACCCCGAGGGCACGCGACTCAACCCGTTCATGGGCGCGGGCGCGCTGGCGGTCAGCATCGACGACTTCACCAACGACCATTTCGACCACGGGCCGCTGGGCTTCGTGGGCGGCGCCTACGTCCAGGTGCAAGTGGTGGGCGGCGCGCCGATCAAATTCAACCCCGTCCCGAAGGAAACCCCCGCCTGGGGCCGGGCGTGGAAGGACGCGGTGCGGACCTACTACAACGGTTTCTCGCAAATCACCATCAGCGGCAGCTCCATGCCCCGGTGCGGCTCTGTGCTGGACCTCGACCCCACCTACAGGGACGGCTGGGGCCGGCCGATGCTGCGCATCACCTACGACTTCCCGGACAACGACCTCCGCATGAGCGCCTTCGTCACTGGCAAGGCCGAGGAGATCGCGCACGGCATGGGCGCCGAGATCGTGCAGGCAGCGCCCCGCAAGGGGCCGTAACAGCACCGTCCCCTACCAGTCCACGCACCTGACCGGGGGTGCGGCCATGGGCGCGGACCCGGCGACCTCGGCGGTGAACCGCTACGGGCAGTGCTGGGACGTGCCCAACGTGTTCGTCATGGGCAGCAGGGTGTATCCGCAGAACTCCGCCTACAACCCGACCGGCACCGTGGGTGCGCTCAGCTACTGGATGGCCGATGCCGTCAAGCGCGACTACCTTAAGGCGCCCGGGCAGCCCATGGTGCGGAGCTAGGCCATGCGGCGGCACTTTATCCAACTCGCGACCCTCGCCGCTGTCGCCATGGGGTCCGTGGCGCTCGGCTTTGCTGACGAAGCCAAGCCGGCAGCGCCCGCTCCGGCCGTATCCTACCCCGCCCCGGCGCCTGCGCCGGATTGGCAAGCGGCGCTGGCTGCCTCGGACGCCGGGCGCGGGCGGGCGATCATGCAGGCTGGACTGGACCGGGGGCAGGTGCCGGCCTGCACGAGCTGCCACGGCGTGAACGGCGAGCCGGTCGCCGGATCCAACATCCCGCGGCTGTCCGGGCAGAGCGCCTACTACCTGGCCAAGCAGCTCGCTGACTACGCCGACGGCGCGCGCAGGAACGCCATGATGACGCAATACGCCCGCCTGCTCACGGTGCAGCAGCGGGCCGACGTCGCCGTCGCCTGATCCGGCCGCGCCGTATGCGCCGCCCAAGCCGCCGAACCCGGGCCTGCTTGAGCGCAGCGCCGTCCTGGTCGCCATCGGCGACGAGGCGCTGCGCCTGCAAGCCTGCAGCAACTGCCATTGGTCCGGGCCGCCCAGAGCGGACGCTTCCATCCCCTCCATCGCCGGCCAGCACCCGGACTACACCCTGGCCGCCCTGCAGGACTGGGTGGACGGCAGGCGCGCCAACGACGCCGGCGGCGTCATGCGCGCCGTGGTCAGCAGACTCGACCCGGACGACTGCAGGGCCGTCGCCGCCTATCTCGCGACCTTGCCGCCGCCAGGCGCCCAGTGACCATGGCGGCCCGGTGTCGGCCGGTCTGCATACCTGTCCGGCGTTCCACCTGTCCCGAGGCGTCCGGTCGCAAGGCCATGCGAACCTGGGGCGGCTCGCCGAGCGATCCGGCCGCACGCCGCCGCCAATGCCGCATCGCAGCGCCCCTGCATGGAGACGGTCGCGGCCAAGCTCTCGATGCAGTTCTCCGGGGGATGGATGGCATCCGCTGACGTGCCACGGCACCGAGATCGGCCACTGCGTTCAGCCTTGCAGCGAGGCATACGGCGTGCCGGGCGGTCAGTGCGGCACTGTTCTGAATCCAGGCCGTCCCGCTCGCCGCCGTCAGCCGAGGTCGAAGGCGAGCACCTCGTTGCGCCCGCCCTGGCCGATGATCCGCAGCGTGGCCTCGTTCTCGACCGCAAGGCCGTCGCCCTCGGACAGCGGCAGCCCGTTCATGGCCACGCCGCCGCGCACCGCCGGCACCCAGGCGCCCCGGCCTGGCCGCAGCGGAAGCGTAACCGTCTCCCCGCTGCCGGATGAACTCCTTGTCGTCGCCGGGCACGGCGGCGAAGCGCCCGGCGCGCCGGTGTTGCGGGTCTCCAGGTTGCGGCAGGCATACAGCACCTCCGTCACCTCGCCGACCGCGCGCACGAAGGTGTCGCCGATGCTGGTCTGGGACGCCGCGTGCTGGCGTATGACAGTCAGCCGGCCGTCCGCGTCGGCGCCGAGCGCGATGCGCTGGTGCGCCGCCGGGCGGCAGCCCGTGGCCAGATGCATCTGCGCGCGGCTGAGCACCAGCCGCACCGGCTTGCCGACTGCGAGCGCCGCCACCGCGGCCAGCACGGTGTGCGGCCAGGTGAAGCACTTGGACCCGAAGCCGCCGCCCACGAAGGGCGACACCACCCGGACCGCCTCCAAGGGCAATCCGAGCTGGCGGGACAGCATGTTGCGGCAGCCCAGCACCCACTGCGTGGAAGCGTGCACCACCAGCCCGCCCGCGCCGTCCGGGACGGCCACCGTCGCGGCCAGCTCCATCGCGCTCTGGCTGTGGCCCGGCGTGTCGGCCGTGGTCTCCACGGTGACGGCGGCGCGGGCCAGGGCAGCGTCCACGTCGCCCCGGGTCACGTCCATGCGCTTGGCGAGCGGCGGCGGCAGTGGCGACGCCTGCGCTTCCCCGGTCAGCAGCGCCCAGGTGGTCTGCGGCGGCGTGGCCTCGTAGGCGACCTCGATCAGGTCGGCCGCCGCCTGCGCCTCCTCGGGCGAGCGCGCGACGACCAGCGCGACCGCCGCCACCGCCTGCCCGCCATAGCCCACCAGGTCGTCCTGCAGCGGCGGGCGGCCCTCGCAGGCCGGCCCCAGCGGGAAGATCGGCACCGGCGCGAGGCGCGGCGCGTTCAGGTGAGTCAGCACAAGCTCCACCCCGGGTGCGGCCTCGGCGGCGACCGTGTCCACGCCGGCGATCCGCCCGGCGGCGACCGTGGCACCCAGCACGACGGCATGGCGCAGATCGGGATACAGGTCTGCGGCGTGCTCCGCGGCGTAGCGCGCCTGGCCCGTCACCTTGAGCGGCCCCTCTACCCGAGGCTGGCTGCGGCCGAGGGTGCCCGTGTCTGGCGGGGTCATGCCGGGTGCCCTGCCTGGGCGTGCGCTGCCTGGGCGACTGCCTGCTCCAGCGCCTCGCCCACCACCGCGCGCAGCAGCGCCGCCCGGAACGCGGTCTGCCCGTCCGTCGCCGCCCCGGCCGTGGCGGCGTCATCGCGCGCCGGAGGGTGGCCGGCGCCGGCTCGTGCCCGGCGAGGGCCGCCTCCGCAGGCTCGGACCGCCAGGGCTTGTGCGCGACGCCGCCGAGCACGACGCGCGCCGAGGCGACCACGCCCTCCTCCAGCCCCAGCAGCACCGCGCAGGAGGCAAGGGCAAAACCCTCCTCCGACCCCCTTCACGTAGGCGCCTCCGCACTCGCCCTGGGGCGGCACGTCGAGGGCGGTGATCAGCTCGCCGGGGCGCAGCGTGGTTTCGCGCGTGGGGTCCGCGCCGGGCAGGCGGTGCAGCGCCGCGATGGGCAGGGTCCGTGCGCCGCCCGGCCCGGCCACCTGCGCCACCGCATCCAGCGCGGTGAGCGCCACGCACAGGTCGGACGGATGCACGGCGGTGCAGTCCTGCGCCGCCTCGCCGCCGAAGATGGCATGGCCGAAGTGGACGCCGGCCTGCGCCGCGCATCCGGACCCCGGCACGCGCTTGTTGCAGGCGAAGCCGGGTTCGCGGAAGTAGATGCACCGGGGCCGCTGCATGACGTTGCCGGCGACGCTGGCGGCGTTGCGCAGCTGCGGCGTCAGCCCGTCCAGGATCGCCTCGTGCAGCAGCGGCCAGCCCGCCTGCACGTCCGGACGGCGCGCGACCCGGCTCAGCGTGGCGGCGCCGCCGATGCGGAGCGCGCCGGACGGCAGCACCGCGACGGCGGCGAGGTCGGGCGCGAAATTCAGGTCGATCACCGCCCGGGGACGCTCGACGCCCTGCTTCATTAGGTCGAGCAGGCCGGTGCCGCCGCCCAGCAGCGCCGCCCCGGGCGCCCCCCCGCGAGCGCGTCGAGCACCGCCGGGACCGTGGCCGGGCGATGGTAGCTGAACGGTGTCACGCTGCCTCCTTGCATACAGGCGCCCCAGCGTCCGCGCCGGGCAGCACGCTGGCGACCGCCGCCTTGATGTTGTCGTAGGCGCCGCAGCGGCACAGGTTGTCCATGGCGCGCGGGATGTCGGCCGCCGTCCGGATGTCGCCCGCGGCGATGGCGCCCAGCGCCGACATGACCTGGCCCGGCGTGCAGTAGCCGCACTGCAGCGCGTCATGGTCCACGAACGCCTGCTGCAGCGGGTGCAGCGCGCCGCCGGGTCCGGCCACGCCCTCGATGGTGGTCACGGCCCGGCCCTGCATCGTCACGGCCAGCAGGAGGCAGGACACCCGGCGTTCCCCGTCCACCAGCACGGTGCATGCGTCGCACAGGCCGTGGTCGCAGCCCTTCTTGCTGCCGTGCAGGCCCAGGTGGTCGCGCAGCGCGTCGAGCAGCGTGATGCGGGCGTCCAGGTCCAAGGTGCGCGCCGTGCCATTGACTGTCAGCGCCGTGGCGATGCGCCCTTCATCCATGGCCGCGCTCACCGCCCAGGGTTTCGGCGAGGAACGCCGCCATGCGCGCCCAGGACCGCGCCTTGGCCTGGGCGTCGAAGGCCGCGGCCAGGTCCGGGTCGGGGCCGAGGCCTTCGCCGGTGAAGGAGTGCTTGGCGCCCGAGTAGATGTCCACCTCGAAGTCCACGCCGGCCTCCCGCATCTCGTCCATGAAGCCGGCCAGGGCCGCGGGCCTCACCACGGGGTCGGCGTCCCCGTGCATGACGAGCACCTTGGCCGCGACAACGCCGGGCGCGGCGGGCAGGGCGGTGCCCAGCTCGCCGTGCAGGGCCGCCACCCCGGCCAGCGGCAGCCCGGCGCGCGCCATCTCCAGCACCGCCGCGCCGCCGAAGCAGTAGCCCGCCGCAGCGATCGGCCCGGCGCAGGCCGGCTGCGCCCACAGCGCGTTCAGCCCTGCCCGCAGGCGGCGGCGGAACATCGGCGGGTCCTGGCGGTAGCGGCTGATCACTTGCAGGCCCTCGTCATGGGTCGCGGGCATGATGGGGTTCCCATCCGGGCCGGTCCCGAACACGTCCAGCGCGAACGCGGCGTAGCCCAGCGCCGCCAGCCGGTCGGCGCGGGCGCGGATGCTGCCGGTGAGGCCGCGGAAGGTGTGCACCAGCACCACGCCGGGTCCCCGGCCGGAGGCGGGCCGGGCCAGGTAGCCGCGCAGCGGCGTGTCCCCGTCGGCGTAGTCGATGGAGGTCGCGTCGGTCATCGTGGGTATCCTTGGGCTGCCGCCATGCCGTCGTGCTCGCTGCGCTGCGCGCGAAGCTCGGGGGAAGGGAACCGCGCGCCGCCGTCGAACAGCGGCCCCGCCGCAGCCTTGGCCTTGAGCGCCGCGCCGACCCGGGCGATGACCGCGCCGTGGTGGAACGCCGCGTCCAGCGCCTCCCCGGGCAGGGCGTCCGGCGCGAGCGGGGGCATGTCCGCCCCGGTGACGCGGACGTGCGTCCCCCGGTGCGTCCCGGCCACGTCGAAGCCGCGCGTCACCTTGGGGAAGGGCACGATCACGCAGCCCATCGCGGCCAGGTTGGCCAGCATGGAAAGCTGCGCCATCTCCGCGCCCCCGCCCGCCTCGCGCACGAGCGCGTCGTCGTAGACGGCGAGGTTCTCGTAGAACGTTGTCTCCCCTTGCCGCGCTCGCGCTCGACGAAGCGGGCCGTCGCCGTGTCGCCGACGATGCTGACCACGCTTGAGTGTGTCATCTGCATGAACAGCACCTGCGGCGCGAGCAGGCGGCGCAGCAGGCCCACGATGGCGTCCACGCCCTCGGCGCGGGCCGGCAGCGGCGGGCCGATCTCCCAGACGGCGCTCGCCGACCACAGCGCCGCGAAGGCGTCGAAGTCGCGCTCGTTCGCGGCGTCCGTGAACCGGGCCGCCAGGGCGCGTATGGCCAGCTCGTCCTCTGCGGCGCGCAGCCGGGCCTCGAAGCCGCAGGGCACGGCGGGCGTCACAGCTGCTTCCTGCCCGCGCGCACCCCGGCCAGGCGCTCGCCGACGTAGTCCCAGTGCACCACGCCCCACCATGCGCGGAGCCAGTCAGCCCGGCGGTTGCTATATTGCAGGTAGTAGGCGTGCTCCCACACGTCGCAGGCCAGCAGGCCCGGCGAGGGGGGGCCAGCTCCAGCACGCTGTCCTGGTTCGGCAGCGTCAGGATCTCCAGCCGGAAGTCCTCCTTGGGGTGCACGACCAGGAACGCCCAACCCGAGCCGAACCGCTTGAGGCCTGCCTCCTCGAACCGCGCCTTGAACGCCTCGAAGGAGCCGAACTCCCGGTCGATGGCCGCTGCCAGCTTGCCAGACGGCCGTCCGGGGCCGTCCGGGGTCAGGATCTTCCAGAAGAACTGGTGGTTGGCGTGGCCGCCGCCCTGGTCGCGCACCGTTTGGCGGATGTCCTCCGGCACCTCCGGCAGGCGGCGCAGCACCTCCTCGATGGTCAGGCCCAGCCACTCCGGGTGCTTGGCCAGCGCGGCGTTCACCGCGTCCACGTAGCCCTGGTGGTGCTTGCCGTGGTGCAGGCGCATGGTCTCGGCGCCGATGGCCGGCTCCAGCGCGTCGTAGGCGAATCGCAAGGGCGGCAGGGCATACGGGCCGACAGGGGCGGTGCCCTGCGTCGGGGCGGCGGCGGGTTCGGTCATCGTGCGCGTCCTTAGCTGGCAGTGGTGCTTGGGCCGGACCTAGCGCGGGTTGCCCTCGTTGGACACGGCGCCGCGCGGCACCTCGTTCCGCACGCCTGCGATCACGCCCTGGTTCGACGGCGTGGAACTGGAATTGCCCGCGCCGGAGCCGACGCGCTCCTGCACGACGCGCCGGCCATGGGGGTCGATCACGGGCTGCGTCTCGGACCCGCCGCCCGCCGCCGGCAAGCGGGGGTCCACGCTGGAGCGGAAAGCCGGGTCGGGGTTCTGAAGGCCCTGCGCGATGGCGAGGCTGGCCGACACGGCGAGCAGGGCGGCGGCGAGCAGGACATGGTGCATGGCGGTCTCCTGGCGTTGCGGGTGGGGTTGGCAGGCGCCTACGCGGCCCTGGCGGGCGCGCCTGCTGCACGGCCGGCAGCACGTCCGTGAACAGGAGCTGGATCAGCTGCGCCCCGTGCGGGCTGGCCCAGTCCTGCGCCAGCTCGGCGATGACCGTGTTGGTCACGGTGAACTGCACGCCCGCCAGCTCCATGCGCTTGCGCGACGTTTCTTCCGACAGCGCGAAGGGCGAGCCGGAGATGTCGAGCACCGCCTGCACCTGGTAGCCCGCCTGCACCGCCGAGATCGTCGGATAGATCAGGCACACGTCCGTCGTGACGCCGCCCATGACAAGTTGCTTGCGCCCGGTCCGCTCGATGGCGGCGCGGAAGTTGGGGTCGTCCCAGGCGTTGACGATGCCCTGGCGCTTGACGCGGGCGGCATAGGCCTCGGGCAGCAGGTCCGCCAGCTCGGGCATCAGCGGCTGCTGGATGCGGTCCTCCTGGCTGGAGGTCAGCACCACCGGCAGGCCGAGGATCTTGGCCGCCTTGGCGAAGGCAATGGTGAAGCGCCGCACGTCGTGCAGGTCGTTGGTCTTGATGAGCTGCATGGTGCCGACCTGGTGGTCGATCAGCACGAGCGCGGCGGTTTCGGGACGGAACGGGGCGGGCATCTTCAGGTCTCCCAGCTTCAGGTCATCGTGGGCGCCATGGTGACGCAGTTGCTGTTTGCCCCCTTTCTCATGAACATCATGCGTTTTGCGCCCTTGCCGTGAAATGCGGCAGTGCCGGGCGCCTTGCCAGGTTGGGTGCCGTAAGGCCCGGCTTCGTGGCATTCCGCAGCAAGAACCGGGATGCTCCCATACGAGGTTGCCGTCACCCTGCGCATCCAAACAGAACGAGGTGCAGCGATGGTGACGAACAGGGATGGCGCGGCGGCGCCGGCGATGGGTGGCCAGGAGTGGGCGATGCTGCTGATCCTTGCCGCGCTATGGGGCGGGTCGTTCTTCTTCAACGGCGTGGCCGTGCGCGAGCTGCCCTCCTTCACCCTGGTCTGGCTGCGGGTGGCTGTGGCGGCGGCGACGCTGCTGGGGGTGCTGCGCCTGCTCGGGCAGCGGATGCCCACCGAAGGCCGCATCTGGGCCGCCTTCGGGGCCATGGGGCTGCTCAACAACGTCGTGCCCTTCGTGCTGATCGTCTGGGGCCAGCACCACATCGC
>CAXSHI010000132.1:0-12599 GCA_964236755.1 uncultured Acetobacteraceae bacterium | reverse complement strand
TGCCCAGGTAGTCGTCCGCCCCGGCCTCGAACCCGGCGATCCGGTCCTCCGGCGCGCCGCGGGCGGTCAGCAGCAGAATCGGCAGGCCGGCGCGTCCTTCCCGCAAGCTGTGGGTGAGCGACAGGCCGTTCTCCCCCGGCATCATCACGTCCAACACCAGCACGTCCGGCTGCATGGACCGCATCTGCTCCCGAGCGTCGGCCGCATGGCCGGCTGTGGTCACGCGGAAGCCCTGTTCGGCCAGATAGCGCGACAGCAGGGCACGCAGCCGCGCGTCGTCATCGACGACCAGGACATGCGCCTCGCTCACCGGACGATCTGCGGGCTGGGCCGGGCACCGGGCCGGATCGTGGCCTCGGCTTGCTCCATGTAGGCGCGGGCAGCCGGCTCCATTACCCCGCGCATGACCCGGCGGAATCCCTCGACCGCCGCGCCGCCTGCCTCGCGGTAGGCGACGGCCAGGCGCTCGCGCTGACGCTCGAACAGGCGCCGTTCCAGCTCCTGCCCGGCCTCGGTCAGGCTCAGCAGCCGCTGCCGCCGGTCGCTGCGGCCCGGCAGCTGCGCGACGTAGCCCTGATCCACCAGCGCGGTCAGCACGCGGGCCAGGCTCTGCTTGGTGATGCGCAGGATCGCCAGCAGATCGCCCACCGTCATGCCGGGGCTGCGCCCGATGAAGTGCAGCGCCCGGTGGTGGGCGCGGCCCAGGCCGAGTTCGTCGAGGATCGCGTCGGCCGCGCCGGTGAAGTCGCGATAGGCGAAGAACAGCATGTCCTGCGCCAGCCGCATCTGCTCCTCGCGCAGGAACAGCAGATTTGACCCGGCGGCGCCGCGGGGGTCCAGGCCGCTGCTCACGGCAGATCGCGTTTCGGACATGGCAGGCATTCCTCGGGCATACGACAGGTTTATTGACTTACCAAGGCCTGCATTATACCGTCGGTCCCATCGAAGCAACAATATTACTGTGGAGCCTGAATATGGCGCTCGTTCCATTCGATGACCGCGATGGGCTGATCTGGATGGACGGGGCGCTTGTGCCGTGGCGCGACGCGAAGCTGCATGTTCTGTCGCATGGCCTGCATTATGCCAGCGGCGTGTTCGAGGGCGAGCGGGCCTATTCCGGCAACGTCTTCAAGCTGCGCGAGCACACCGAGCGGCTGATCGCTTCCGGGCGCATCCTGGGCTTCGAGATCCCCTGGTCGGCCGAGCAGATCGACGCCGCCTGCCGCGAGGTGCTGGCGGCGAACAACCTGACCGACGCCTATGTCCGCCCGATTGCCTGGCGCGGGACCGAGCAGCTTTCCGTGTCCGCCCAGCAGACCAAGATCCACCTGGCCATCGCCTGCTGGGCCTGGCCGAACCTGTTCGGCGCCGACCGCATGAAGGGCGTGCGGCTCGGCATGGCGCCGTGGAAGCGCCCGCATCCGGAGACGGCGCCGACCGCGAGCAAGGCCGCGTGCCTCTACACCATCGGCACCCTGTCCAAGCATGCGGCGGAGGCGGCGGGCTTCGACGATGCACTGGTGCTCGACTGGCGCGGCCGCATCACGGAGGCGACGGGCGCCAACATCTTCTTCGTCATGGACGGGGCGGTGCACACGCCGACGCCCGACTGCTTCCTGGACGGCATCACCCGCCGCACCGTGATGTCCATCGCCCGGCGGCAGCAGATGAAGGTGATCGAGCGGGTGATAGAGATGGAGGAGCTACCGAGGGCCACCGAGGTGTTCCTGTCCGGCACCGCGGCGGAGGTCACGCCGGTGCGGGAGATCGCCGGGCATCTCTACACGCCCGGACCGGTCACCGAGGCGTTGCTACGCGAGTACGACGGCCTCGTGCGTATGACCCCGGCCGAGGTGTCCAGCCGCGCGGCGTAGGCCAAAGGCGCCAGCAGCACCAGCCAGGCCAGGCGGGCCTGATAGCGGTCGTGCGGGCCTGAGAGCGCACCGGTGGCGAAGGCGTTGGTCAGCTGGGCCGCCAATGCCAGTGCCGCCAGCCCGGCCAGCGCGCGCCGGCTCCGCCAGCAGCGCAGCATGACCGCCACGCTGCCCAGGACGCCGGCCGCGAGCAGCGCGGCATGCACGAAAAGGAACGGCGCCGCTGCGTCCCGCAGAAGGCCTCGCGGCTGCAAGGCGGCCTGGTAGCGGGCGATCTCGGCGGTCGGAAGATAAGGCCGCAAGCGCGGCAGCACGGCGATGTCCAGGTGGTCCGGAACCAGCGCGTCGCCGACCTGCACCCGGAGAAGCTGGCGCAGCGTGTTCGCCGCCGCCGCCCGCAGCGTGTCGAGCGGGTAGGCGGCGATGATGGCCGGCACCAGGCGCGCCGCCTCGGGCGCGAAGCGCGTGGGGCCGAAGCTGTCCGCCCAGAGCGGACCCTGCGGATGCCAAAGGAACTCGTCGCTGTCGGCGGACAGGCGGCCCTGCCAGGCGCAGAGGCGCAGCCTGGGGTCGGGACAGGCGCGGTCGAGATAGGCCCGGCCCGGCCCATCCCCCACCAGCCGGGCGAGCGCGAACACGGACCCATAGGGCGAGATGCCCAAGATCCCGTTGCCGACCGCGTTGGTCGCCAGCAGCATCGCCAGCGCGGCGGCGAGCGGCACGGCCGGGCGCCAATTCAGGTGCCAAAGCGAACGCCAGCCAGGGGACCAACGCACGGACGCAAGGGCCGCGATGCAGCCGGCCGCGAGGATGAGGTGCGCCAGGTGCGCGGCGATAGCGACCGATCCCAGGACCGTGACGCCAGCACGTTCGATCCGGGACAGCCGATCCTGGCCGAACGCCAGGATAAACAGGCACAGCACCGCGACGGGCGTGAAGACATCCGGCATCAGCAACGAGGTGAACCACGGCGCGGCGCTGCCGACGGCCAGCACGGCGCAGAGCGCGATGTGCAGGCGAACCCGCGGCCTGCCCAGCACCGCCTGCGTCAGCCAAAGCACCCAGGACACCAGCATGGCCTGCGCCGCAAGCGGCAGCCACAGCGTCGTGCCCCAGGCGAACACGGCCAGGAACGGCCCGTAGATCCATGGCTTGTCCCAGCCGATGGTCGGCTCCATTCCCATTTCCAGCAGGGGGCCGGTATCGCTGAACACCAAGGGGTAGCCATTGTGCAAGGCAGGCCAGACCAGGACCAGGGCGCCGCAGCCCACGCCAAGCACCGTCGCCCACTCTGCGCGCCGGACGTTCAGGGCGGCGGGGGGCATGGCGCCCTGCTGGCTGGACGGCGCCGTCATCTCGTCAGTTCGCTGCATTTGAGATTCCGCCAAATATTGCGCATCCGATTTGGGCATTGGCCCGTAATCCTACGCCGTCACGAAAATCGTGTCGTCAATGATTAGGAAACAACCTTGATGTCCGACAATCAAACGAACGGCGCTGCCGAATCCGCAACGGGACTGGAACGGCGCGGCCTGCTGCGCGGCACCAGCTTCGGCGCCTTGGCGCTCGGCTCGATGGCCGTCGCGGGCCTTGCCGTCACGAGCACGCCGGCTGAAGCGGCGAACATGAACGATGCCGCCATTCTGAATTTCGCGCTCAACCTGGAATACCTGGAAGCCGAGTTCTACATCCGCGCCTCGACGGGCGCGGGGCTTGATGCCTCGGACACCTACGGCCTTGGGGTGCAAGGCGGCGTCACGGGCGGCCGGGCCGTCAGCTTCGACACTCCGGCTATCCAGCAATACGCCCAAGAGATCGCGCAGGACGAGCTGAACCACGTCCGCTTCATCCGCAGCGTCCTTGCCAACAAGACGGTTGCGGAGCCGGCCATCGACCTGACCAACAGCTTCAACACGTTGGCCAAGGCCGCCGGCCTGGGTGACAGCTTCGACCCGTTCGCGAGCGAGAACGACTTCCTGCTCGGCTCGTTCATCTTCGAGGATGTCGGCGTCACTGCCTATGCCGGTGCGGCGCCCTTGGTGAAGAACAAGACCGTGCTGTCGGCCGCGGCCGGCATCCTGGCGGTCGAGGCCTACCACGCCTCTGAGATCCGCGTCCTTCTGCTGCAGCGCGGCTTCGCGCCGCAGGTGCAGAAGATCTCGGACCTACGCGCCATCCTGTCCGGCGCGCAAGACGACCAGGGTATCCTGCTCAACGGCGTCGCCAACATCGTGCCGACCGACAGCAACAGCCTCGTATTCTCCCGCACGACGCGGCAGGTGCTCAACATCGTGTACGGCGCGCCCGATGCCACCTGCGGCCTGTTCTTCCCGGCCGGCCTGAACGGCGCCATCACCTGACGCCTGTTCTGTCCAGCGACCGACCAGGATCGGAAGGGGCGCGGGCGAAAGCCCGCGCCCCGACCCGGCCGCGTCGCGCGGGCCGCTGCGGACCCTAGCTGGCCCCGTTCCATCGCGCTGCCGCCGCGTCGTCGGCGTCGCGGGCCGCCACCCACTGCGCGCCGCCATCGGCCAGTTCCTCCTGCTTCCAGAACGGCGCCCGGGTTTTGAGCCAGTCGATCAGGAAAGCCGTCGCGTCGAGCGCCGCCTGGCGATGCCGGCTTGCGGTCAGCACCAGCACGATCGGCTCGCCTGGCAGCAGCCGTCCGTGGCGATGGACGACGACGCAGCCCTGCAACGCCCACCGCGCCTCCGCCTCGGCCGCGATGGAGGCCAAGGCGCGCTCAGTCATGCCGGGGTAGTGCTCCAGCGTCATGCTGCGGATGGGCTGCCCGCCCGCGCTGTCCCGCACCAAGCCGACGAAGCAGCCGACGCCGCCCACGTCGGTCCGCCCGGCCAGCAGCGCCGCCATCTCCGCGCCGGGGTCGAACGCCGTCGCCTGCACGCGCACCGTCGGCATCAGCCGCCGGTCACTGGGGGGAAGAACGCGACCTCGTCCGCGTCCTGGACCGGGGTGCTCGGCGTGGCGAACTCCTGATTCACTGCGGCGCGCACGATGGCTGGATGGGCGAACGCCGCAGCGCCGGCGTCATCGCGCTGCCGCAGCAGCGTGACCAGCTCGCCCACAGTGGTAACGGTCGGCGGCAGCGGCAGCGCCTCCTCCGTGCGGCCCATCCGTTCGCGCAGCCAGGCGAAATAAAGGATGCGGGCCATCAGCGCGGCGTCGGCACGGTCTGGATGGTGCCGTTCGGGTTGATGATCGTGCTGGTGCCGTTGCCGTTCGGCACCATGATTGCGCCCGGCCCTTGCGGTGTCGTGAGCTGGCGGTAGCCGCTGGTGCCGCCGGCGTCCACCGCCGGACCCTGCGGCGTCTGCACGACCTGGCCGGTCGGCCCCGGCCCGGGAACGGACGAGCGCGGCGCCGGGGGCAACACGCCGGCGCTCGGCGCTGACGGCAAGCCCGGCTCGATCGAACCCGGCGGCGTCGAGCTGCCTCGCGTCGCGGGCCGCGGCTGCCGTCCGGCCGGCAAACCCGGCCGGGCGCCCGGCACCGTCGTGTCCTGGTCGCTCCCCCCTGGCTGCTGCTGAACGTCGGTCAGCGTCGGCTCGGGGGCTTGCGGGCCGGGCCAGACGTTGCCCGGCTCCGGCGTCAGCGGCGTGATGTCGGTTTCCCGCCCGAGCGAGCGGCGCACGTTCTCGCTGTCCGCCATCGGACGGTTCGGGTTCTCGCCGGGTAGGGTAAAGGTGTGGTCGAGGAACGCGCCGAACCCCGTGCAGCCGGGCAGAAGGGCAATCAGGCCGAGCATAACGATGCGCCGCATTTGGATGAAGGCTCCTGTCGCGGCCACTGGGCCGTCGGGATTGTGCATGGGCAATGGGAAATGCTCAAGACGAGTTGAACCCGGTTCTCAAGGGTCCCGGTGGCCTTTATGGCCGCAATGCGCACTCACGGGCCTTGCGCCCGTTGTGCGTCCGCCTGCGGCACCGTCGCATGCCGCAGGCCGGCCACGAGGTAGTCCCAGCCGGTCCAGAGCGTCAGCCCGGCCGCGACCCACAGCATGGCCTCGCCGATTGCGGCGACCGGCAGGAACTGCAGGTGCAGCAGCCGGGCCGATGAGTCTCCCGCCAGCAGCGTGCCGAGCGCGCCCATCTGGAAGCCGGTCTTCCACTTGGCAAGGCCCGTGACCGGCAGGCCCACCCGCAGCCCCGCCAGGTACTCGCGCAGCCCGCTGACCAGGATCTCGCGCAGCAGGACGACGATGGCGGGGTAGAGGCCCCAGGCCGACAGCCGCTCCTGCCCGGCCAGCAGCATCAGCGCCGCGCCGACCAGCAGCTTGTCGGCGATGGGGTCCAGCATGCGGCCGACATCCGACATCTGCCGCCGCCCGCGCGCGATCTTGCCGTCGAAGTAGTCGGTGATCGCGGCGGCGGAGAACACGACGCATGCCAGGAAGTCCGCCGCCGGCGTGCGCACCGCAACGATCCCAACCAGCAGCGGAATCGCGGCGATGCGGGACAGGGTGAGCAGGTTGGCTAGGTCGGTCAGCATGCCCGCGCACCTTAGAACGGTTTCCCATCGAGGTCAGCCAGCCAATTGGCCCGCACGCCGCCAAGATCAGTAGGTCGCGCGCCCGCCGGTGATGTCAAAGGTGGCGCCGGTGCTGAACGAGCAGTCCTCCGTCGCGAGCCAGCAGGCCAGGGCGGCGATCTCGCGCACCTCGACGAAGCGGCCCATCGGGATCTTCGACAGCATGTAGTCGATCTGCGCCGGCGACATCTGCGCGAAGATGTCGGTCTTGGCGGCGGCCGGCGTCACGCAGTTGACCAGCACGCCCTTGCCGGCCAGCTCCTTGCCCAGCGACTTGGTCAGCGCGATCAGCCCGGCCTTGCTGGCGCTGTAGTGCGAGGCGTTGGGGTTGCCTTCCTTGCCGGCGACGGAGGCGATGTTGATCACCCGCCCGTAGCCGCGTGCCACCATGCCGGGGATGACGGCCGAGCACGCCAGGAACGGCCCGATCAGGTTCACCTCGACCACCCGGCGCCAGGCGTCGGCCGCGAGGTCCCAGGTGGGCGCATTGCCGCCAGTGATGCCGGCGTTGTTGACAAGGACATCAATCGCGCCATGCCGCGCCAGCGTGGCCTCCGTGGCGGCGCGCACCGCGGCCTGGTCCGTCAGCTCGACTGCGTGCGTGCTGACGGTGCCCTGCGCCGCCAGCTCGCCCGCGGTCTGCGCCATTGCCGCCGCGTCCAGGTCCCAGATGGCCACCGCGGCGCCCGACGCGAGCATGCGCTCCGTGATGGCGCGGCCGATTCCCCGCGCGCCGCCAGTGACCACGGCCGTGCGGCCCTTCAGGTCGAGTTGGTTCATGCTGCCGTCCTCCCCATAGTCGCATGGTTGTCCCGAGGCTTAGCCGGCCTCCCGCGCCGTGCCCGGGTGGAAATGCGCATAGATGCGCCGCGCCGTCTCGGTGTTGATGCCGGGCGTCGCCTCCAGATCCGCAAGCCCGGCCGCCTTGACCCCGCGGGCCGAGCCGAACCGGTTCAGCAATGCGCGCTTACGGGCGCTGCCGACGCCCGGCACCTCGTCAAGCTCGCTCGTGACCAGCGCCTTGCTGCGGCCGGCGCGGTGGGTGGTGATGGCGAAGCGGTGCGTCTCGTCGCGGACGCGCTGCAGGTAGTACAGCACCGGGTCGCGCGGCGGCAACTGGAACGGCGCGCGGCCTTCAACATGAAACCACTCGCGCCCGGCGTCGCGGTCCGGGCCTTTGGCGATGGCCACCAGCGGGATCGTGTGCATGCCGAGGTCCTGCATGATGCCGCGCACCGCCGAAAGCTGCCCGGCGCCGCCGTCGATCAGCACCAGGTCCGGCAGGGCCGGCGCCTCGCCCTCGCCGTTGTCGCTGGCCGCCTGCTCCTTGAGCGCACGGCCGAACCGGCGCTCCAACACCTCGCGCATCATCGCGAAGTCGTCGCCGGGCGCAATCGGGCCGCGGATGCTGTATTTGCGGTAGGCGTTCTTCTGGAACCCATCCGGCCCCGCCACGACCATCACGCCATAGGCGGCGGTGCCCATGATGTGGCTGTTGTCGTAGCACTCGATCCGGGCGGGCTGCGCGGGGAGGCCGAACAGCTCGGCGACGCCCTCCAGCAGCTTGGCCTGCCCCGCGGTCTCGGCCAGCTTGCGTTCCAGCGCCTCCCGCGCGTTGGTCTCGGCGTGCAGCACGACGGCGCGCTTCTCGCCACGGGCCGGCACCGTCAGCGCGACCTTATGGCCGGCCCGCATCGACAGCGCCTCCGCCACCAGCTCCCCCTCCGGCAGCGCGTGGTTCAGCAGCACGGCGCCGGGCGCGGGCTTGTCGTCGTAGAACTGCGCGACGAAGGCGGCCAGCACGGCGTCCAGCTCCATGTCGCGGGCGTGGGTCGGGAAGAAGGCCCGGTTGCCGTTGTTGCGCCCGCCGCGGATGAAGAACACCTGCACGCAGGTCTGGCCGCCGATCTGGTGCCCGGCAATGACATCGGCGTCGGTGAGGCTTGCCGGGTTGATGACCGCGGTGCTCTGCACGTTGGTCAGGCCGCGGATGCGGTCGCGGATCGCCGCCGCGCGCTCGTATTCCAGGTGCTCCGCCGCTGCCTCCATCTCGCGCGCCAGCTCCTGCTGCACCGTGTTGGCCTTGCCGCCCAGGAAGGCGCGGGCCTGGCTCACCAGGTGGCCGTACTCCTCCGCGCCGACCCGGCCGACGCAAGGGGCGGAGCAGCGGCGGATCTGGTGCAGCAGGCAGGGCCGGCTGCGGTTGGCGAACACGCTGTCCTGGCAGGACCGCAGCAGGAACACGCGCTGCATGGCGTTGACCGTCTGGTTCACCGACCACACCGAGGCGAACGGCCCGTAGTAGCTGCCCTTGCGCGTGCGCGACCCGCGGTGCTTGACGATCTGCGGGAACGGGTGGTCCTCCGTCAGCATCAGCCACGGATAGCTCTTGTCGTCCCGCAGCACGATGTTGAATCGCGGCTTCAGCCGCTTGATGAGGTTGGCCTCCAGCAGCAGGGCCTCGGCCTCGGTATGCGTCGTCACGATCTCCATCGAGACCGTTTCCGACACCATGCGCCGCAGCCGCTCGTTCAGCCGGGCGAGCTGGGTGTAGGAATAAACGCGCTTGCGCAGGGCTTTGGCCTTGCCGACGTAGAGCGCGTCGCCTCGGCCGTCCAGCATGCGATACACGCCGGGGCTGAGCGGCATGGTCAGCAGCGCGCGCTCGATCACCACGACGCCTTTCGGGCCGTCGCCGGGGCCGACCGCCAGGGCCGACGCGGAATTTGGGGCAGGTGCGGACGGGGAAGCGAGCGAGGGATCGGCGTCGTGCATGAGGTTCAATAGGGGCGCGGACGCCCCAGCCTCAAGTGCCCGGGCCAACGCAGCGCATGCTGCCAGGAAGGTATTCCATCCACGGAAGCTGTGGAGAACTTTGTGGAAAAGCTGCGGATGAACGGCGTTTCGCTGTGGATTCGCAGGGTTTGCGCAGGATTGCCCAAACTTTAGGCAAGTACTTTAGAGAGTTGTATTCGCTGGCTTTCCCGCAGAAAACGTTCGCCATGCTTAACGTAGTCACGCATGTCCCTGCAATCATTGGGAATGCATGCAGTCCCGTGGACAAAATCCAGTCCGGCTTCAGGGATTGATGTCGCCGCGGCGGCGGACAATCGCGACGCCTGCCGAGGCGGCGTCAGGGAACACGTCAGGCTTCTCAACCTGCACGTGGGCAAACAACACCCGTGGGTCCGCAAGGCAAGCCGCCGCGATCCGCTCGGCCAGCGTTTCCACCAGCTTGATGTGCCCGGCGGCGACGATGGCGCGGACCGAGGACGCCACGGTCTCGTAGCTGACGACCCGGCCCAGGTGGTCGGACGTGTCGGCGCCCTCCTCGACCCCGAGGTCGATGTTGATGCGGACGCGCTGCGCCCTGCCGTGCTCGTGCGGATACCAGCCGATACCGGCCTGCAGCACCATGTCGCGCAGGAAGACGTGGCGGACGCCGGGCGCCGCGATCCCGCTCATTCGGCCACGTCCCCGCCGCCCGGCTGCCATTGCAGGTGCTGGCCGCCGTCCAGCGCAATCATCTGCCCGGTCATCGCCGGCAGCGCCAGGATGGCGAGGACGGCGCTGGCCACCTCCGCCGGGCTGGTGCCGTGGCGCAGCGGGACGGAGGCGCATTGCCGGGCGAACTGCTCGGCGGTCTGCCGCGGGCTGGGCAGGGTGGGGCCGGGTCCGATGGCGTTGACCCGGATGCGCGGCGCCAGCGCCAGCGCCATCTGCTGCGTGAGCGCCCAGAGCGCCGCCTTGGACACGGTGTAGGACACGAAGTGCGGGGTCAGCGACCACACCCGCTGATCGAGGAGGTTGACCACGGCGCCGCTTGCCTCCTCGGGCAGCGCCCGCGCCATGGCCTGCATCAGCACGAAGGGGGCGCGGAGGTTGGGTTCCATGTGGGCGTCCCAGCTCGCGCGGGTGGCGTCGTCCCACTCGTCGCGCTCGAACGTGCTGGCGTTGTTGACCAGCACGCCGATGGGGCCGAGCGCGGCGGCGGCGGCGGGCAGCAGGCCCTGCACGGCGGCCTCGTCGCCGAGGTCGGCCGTCAGAACCGCCGCGCGGAGGCCGCGAGAGCGGATTTGCGCGGCCAACGCCTTGGCCTCCGCGCCGCTGTGGCGGCAATGGATGGCCACGTCGAACCCGGCGTCGGCCAGCGCCGACACGATGGCGCCCCCCAGCCGGCGCGCGCCGCCGGTCACGAGGGCGGCGCGGGGGAGGGCGGGGGGAAAGGCGACGGGCATGGAGGGTGCTTAGCCGGGGTGGGTGGCGGCGGCTAGTGGGGCTTTCCAATGCTGGAACGCATGGCGACTGGATCAGGGTTGTTCAAAATTTTGGCGTAATCAGCCTTTTGGCAAAGCAGATTAGGACTTGCACTATGGTTGAGCGTGATGGGCCGGGTAAAATGGCAAAATGCGGAGGTGACGCCGGCTATGAAACCTTATATGGCCCGCAACCTCGGAGAGGGAATCAGTAAGGCAGTCCTGCTCGCGCGCGGGTAACCGCAACGCACAGTTCCATTGCCGGCAGGCAAAGGCCATGAAATCTCCTAGCAAAGTCCAGGATCATTTGTGAGTTGTAGAGGAAAGCTGGGAACCCATACTCATCAAAATGGGCCACCTTATAGGTTGACGGCATCAATAGGAATTCCTCCCGTCGATAAAACTTGATGTGCATCGTTGTTTTAACAACGCCGTGGGCTATGTCGTTACGACGTTTGGAGGCCAGCGTGGCTTCCTTGACCAGTTCGTGAAATCTTCCTTCCAACTCCTGATTGCAATATTGTAGAAAGTAAGTTTTAGCCGCAAACTTAACGATTGCAGTGCGGTCTATAAACTTTGAGGCGGCTGCGTATCGTGGGTCGTGAACCACTTTAAAAGCAGGCGTGTTTGTAAATGCGCCAAGCAACCTCGGCAGGTTAAGCTCCAATTCCTCCCAGGCGCTCAGGGCCACCCCAACCGCCCGGTAAACCGGATCGGCATTCCTAGTGCCCCTTTCTGGCCAAGGGGGAATGTTCCACCGTAATGACATGCTACGGTAAGTTCATGCGTCGTAAAGCAGATACGGCGAAACCCGACTTTTGAAGGTTGAACATAGCCAAAAAATTTCACTGTTCGAACGATGCTTGCCAGGACGAGATGCTGCGGCGGATGCTGACGACGCCACGGACAACGGTGAAGCCCCAGCAAAACCAAGTTCTGTGATGGCATTCATCACCCCAGCCCGCCGCCGAAGTGACAGCACCGAACCCCTACCGCCCCCGACGCCGCCCAACCTTCTTCTTCGCCGGGTCATACCCGCCCCCGCCAGGCCCCAACGGCTCCGGCGTCGTGTCCTTCTTCCCCCGCCCGCCGAACGCCGCCGCACTTGCCGGCGGCGCCGGCAGCCCGAGGTCCAGCGCCTCCAGCCGACGGATCTCGTCGCGCAGCCGGGCCGCGGTCTCGAATTCCAGGTCGGCGGCGGCGGCGCGCATCCGCTTCTCCATCTCGGCGATGGCGGATTTCAGGTCCTTGCCGACAAACTCCGTGACGCCTGCGTCCTTCACCGGGGCGACGGTCACGTAGTCCTGCTCGAACACCGATTGCAGCGCCTCGCCAATGTGGCTGCGCACGCTGGTGGGCGTGATGCCGTGCGCCTCGTTCCATGCCCGCTGCTTCGCCCGGCGCCGCTCCGTCTCCTCGATGGCAGCGCGCAGGCTGCGGGTCATCACGTCGGCATACAGGATCACCCGGCCGTCCACGTTGCGCGCCGCGCGCCCGATGGTCTGCGTCAGCGAGGTCTGGCTGCGCAGGAACCCTTCCTTGTCCGCGTCCAGGATCGCCACCAGCGCGCACTCCGGGATGTCCAGCCCCTCCCGCAGCAGGTTGATCCCCACCAGCACGTCGAACACGCCGAGCCGCAGGTCGCGGATGATCTCGATCCGCTCCAGCGTGTCCACGTCCGAATGGAGGTAGCGCACCTTGACGCCGTTCTCCGTCAGGTACTCCGTGAGGTCCTCCGCCATGCGCTTGGTGAGCGTCGTCACCAGGATGCGGCTGCCGCGGGCGATCACCACGCGGGCCTCGGCCAGCAGGTCGTCCACCTGGCGCTCGACCGGGCGGATTTCCGTCACCGGGTCGATCAGGCCGGTGGGGCGGATGACCTGCTCGGCAAAGGCGCCGCCGGTGCGCTCCATCTCCCACG
>CAXSHI010000131.1:0-12615 GCA_964236755.1 uncultured Acetobacteraceae bacterium | reverse complement strand
CTCCGGCCTGGCGGATCGCGGCGTGAGGCAGAGCGGCGCTTCCCTGCGGCGCTTTCGCTCCTCCACCTCCATCGCGGACTGCCAGAAGAACAGATAAGGGCTGATCGTCGTGCCGAGCACGGCCACGAGCGCCATCGCCGCCTCGTGCCCGAAGGTCAGGTGCGGGACGACCGTGTCCAGGACGGCTTCACGCCAAGGAACATGCACGGTGAGGACGACGGCGACGTAGCTGAACAACGACAAGGTCAGCCATTTCAACACCCCCGAATACAGGGCGTAGCTGATGAAGACCTCCGCCACGACGCACAGGAGGCCGAAGCCCACGGTGTAAAGGCGGTCGCTGCCGCCAAGCAGCAGACGCAAGGCGGCGCCCATCGCCCCGAGGTCTGCGCCAAGGTTGATCACGTTGGCGATCAGCAGAAGCAGCACGATCGCCCGGCCCAGCCATGGATTGTAGTGGCGGCGGAGGTTCTCGGAGATGCCTCGTCCCGTCACGCAGCCGATCCGGCCGCTGATCTCCTGGATGACGATCATGAAGGGCAAGCTGAACAGCATGGTCCAGGCGAGGCCATAGCCGAACTGCGCCCCCACCTGGCTGTAGGTGGCGATCCCGCTCGGGTCGTCGTCCGCGGCGCCCGTGATCAATCCTGGGCCCAGGCGCCTGACCAGGCTTGATGGCTGCGCGGCCGCACGCTGCGCTGGACCAGCGCTTGCCGGTGTCTCTGAGTTCACGTCCTGCACGGCCCCATGATCAGGCCCGGCTTCCGCTTGCCGTTCAGAAGTACGGGTGCCGAAAACAACACAATGATCGCAAGCGCCGGATCGAGCGTTGCATTGCCGGGCAAAAGCAGGCTCGGATTGGTTATTGGTGACATTTCTTTCTGTTCACGGGTTCACGTTGGCGTAGCCCCGGCGGACAGCCCAGCACCATAGGCCGCTTCAAGCGGAGAGGCCGCATTGGATAGTCTCGCCCCCCGTTCTGCCCGGCGTTCCGCTATGGCGCCCCTGGCGATCCGGCAGAAGACTGCGGACAGTCCGACGGCTTCTAGCGAGGGGCGCCTTCATGGGTTTTCAAATGATGCCAAAGCCGCGTCGACCATATCCCGGGCTGCCCGCGAGCCTTCCTCCCGGCGGCGCTGGGCTTCCCTGAAATTGGCCGTCTGGAGCGTCCGCACGACCTCCCGCCAAATGCCGCCACGGGCGTCCATGGCCTTGCCATGACGAGGATCATGGCACGGATAAGCTTGGTTGTACGTTGACCTGTAACGCTACGTCATCCAACCCTGGCATCACTGGTCTATCTCGACAATGATGCCCGCAGGCTGATCAAATTGGTGTCCGCGGCGGGATTCGAACCCACGACCCCAGGATTCATCCCACTTCGGCTTTCGCCGCCGCCCCCTGCGAAATGGTCACGCCATTTCGCAGATCGGGACGTTTGTGGTCTGGACTGTCCCTTCGCCGTAGGCCGCGGCTCTCGCCGAGGCCGTTAGGCGCCGCCCGTCCAGTCTCTACACCGTCCGCGGCAGGGGCCGCGGCTTGGCTCGGGATCGGCATGGCGCAAGCGGCCGAAGCGTTCCCCGACTTTGAGCGGATCCACGGCGCCGTTTCCGGGCGCCGCGCCCAATTTCGCAACCAGGAATCCTGTGCTCTATCCTGCTGAGCTACGCGGACACACTCCTTCATCCTACAGGTATTCGGCGCGCGCCGGCAAGGGTGGCGGCGGGGCGCGGGGCGGTGCAGACTTGCGGCAACGCCGTCGCGAGGAAATCGCCCATGTCCAAGGTTGTCATCAGTTGCGCCATCACCGGCGCCATCCACACGCCCAGCATGTCGGACCACCTTCCGATCACGCCGGAGCAGATCGCCCAAAGCTCCATCGAGGCCGCGGAGGCCGGCGCCGCCATCATCCATCTGCACGCCCGCGACCCTGAGACCGGCGAGCCGACCCCCGACCCGGCGGTGTTCATGCGCTTCCTGCCCACCATCAAGCAATCCACCGACGCGGTGCTGAACATCACCACCGGCGGCGGGCTGAAGATGACGCTGGAGGAGCGGCTGGCCGCGCCCATGCAGGCGAAGCCCGAGATGTGCAGCCTCAACATGGGGTCGATGAACTTCAACATCTCCCGCGCCGGGGACAAGATCACCGACTGGAAGCACGAGTGGGAAAAGCCGTACCTCGCCGGCACCGACAACCACATCTTCCGCAACACATTCCGGGATATCGAGAACATCGTGGGCACCATGGGCCGCGGCCACGGCACGCGGTTCGAGTTCGAGTGCTACGACATCGGGCACCTCTACAACCTCGCCTACCTGCTGGAGCGCAAGGTCGTCGAGCCGCCTCTGTTCGTGCAGACGATCTTCGGCATCCTGGGCGGCATCGGCGCGGAGCACCGCAACCTGCTGTTCATGCGGGAAACCGCGGACCGGCTGTTCGGGCGCGACTACGTGTGGTCGGTGCTGGCGGCCGGGCGGCACCAGATGGCGTTCACCACCATGGCCGGCATCCTGGGCGGCAACGTGCGCGTCGGGCTGGAGGACAGCCTGTACATCGGCCGGGGCCGGATGGCGACCTCGAACGCGCAGCAGGTCGCGAAGATCAGGCACATCCTGGAAGAGCTGAGCCTGGAGATCGCGACGCCCGCGGAGGCGCGGGCGATCCTGCATCTCAAGGGCGGGGACCGCGTGGGGTTTTGACGATGAGCGAGGGAATGGATGCGGCCGCCCTGCACGCGACGCTGCTGGCGCTCGACACGCATATCGATATCCCGTGGCCCACCGGCCCGGACTTCCTCGCGGACAGCCCGCGGGACCAGACGGGGCGCCGGGTCGATCTGCCGAAGATGCGGGCGGGCGGGATGAAGGCGGGCTGCTTCGCCGCCTACGTGCCTCAGGGGCCGCGCACGCCGGAAGGGTGGGAGGCCGCGAGCAGCCGGGCGCTCGCCATGCTGGACGCGATCAACGCCATGGGACGCGACGGGGGCGCCCGTGTCGCCAGCACCGCGGATGCGGTCGAGGCGGCGCACCGGGACGGCGCCACCGCCATCATCCCCGCGGTCGAGAACGGCCACGCGATGGGGGACGACCTCGGGATGCTTGCGGCATTCCGGGCCAAGGGGGCGCGTTACCTGACGCTCACCCACAACGGGCACAACGCGCTGGCCGACAGCAGCAACCCGCGCAAGGACCTGGGAGACGCGGAAACGCTGCACGGCGGCTTGAGCGAGCTGGGCCGGGCGGCGGTGCTTGAGCTGAACCGGCTCGGCATGCTGGTCGATATCTCGCACGTGTCGGCGCAGGGGGCGCTGCAGGCGGCCATGCTGTCGCGCACGCCGGTGCTGGCGACGCATTCCTGCGTGCGGGCGCTGTGCAACGTGCCGCGCAACGTGGACGACCTGATGCTGGACGCGCTGCGCGACTGCGAGGGCATGGTGAACATCACCGCCGTGCCGAGCTTCGTCCGGCCCGGCGGGCGCGGCGACGGCGTGACGGTGTCCGACTACGTGGACCACATCGACTACGTGGTGAAGCGGTGCGGCCTGGCGCATGTCGGCATCAGCTCGGACTTCGACGGCGGCGGCGGGTTCTCCGGCTGGCGCGATGCATCGGAGAGCGGGAATCTCACCGCCGAGCTGGTGCGCCGCGGCTATGGTGCTGCCGAGATCGCGGCGCTGTGGGGCGGCAACTTCCTGCGCCTGCTGCGCCGCGCGGAAGAGGTGGCCGATGCCGGCTGACGCGATGCCGCGGCTGGGGCAGGGCACCTGGCGCATGGGGGAGGGGCTGCGGCCCCGCGCCGAGGAGGCGGCGGCGCTCCGGCTCGGCATCGACCTCGGCATGACGCTGATCGACACGGCGGAGATGTACGGGGAGGGCGCGGCCGAGGAGGTCGTGGGCGATGCGATGGCCGGGCAGCGGGACCGGGTGTTCCTGGTGTCCAAGGTGTATCCGCAGAACGCGAGCCGCGCCGGGGTCGCGGCGGCTTGCGCGCGCAGCTTGAAGCGGCTGCGGACGGATCGGCTGGATTTGTATCTGCTGCATTGGCGGGGCGGGATGCCGCTGGCGGAAACGGTGGCCGGGTTCGAGGCGCTGCGGGAGGCCGGGCATATCCGGGCTTGGGGGGTGTCCAACTTCGACGTGGCCGACATGGCGGAGCTGCCGCCGGGCTGCGGGGCGAACCAGGTGCTTTACAATGTGGAGGCGCGGGGGATCGAGTTCGACTTGCTGCCTTGGTGTCATGCGCGGGGAATGCCGGTGATAGCGTATTCGCCGGTAGGGCAGGGCGGGGCCTTGCTGCGGTCGAAGGTGCTGGTGAAAGTTGGGCAGCGGCATGGAGCGACGGCGGCGCAAGTGGCAATTGCTTGGACGTTGCGGCAGGACGGCGTGGTTTCAATCCCGAAGGCGGGGGATGCGGCGCATGTGCGGGAGAATGCGGGAGCTGCGGCGCTGCGGTTGACGGAGCGGGATTTGGCGGAGATCGATGCGGCTTTTCCGCCGCCTCGGCGGAAGCAGGCGTTGGAGATGCTTTAAGGGGCAAATCCTGTCAGCGCACCGCCGTTAACGGAAAGTGGGTGTCAGGCTGCATCATCGGAGCCGATTGGGAATGTCATCAGTCTCGAAGAATACACCGGCGATGATGGGTCCAATCGGGTCATAGGCAATCCAATATCGGCCGCGCTTGAGCCACGAGAGAGCAAATGCAGAGAGTTCAGGATAGGGACGTGGTGCTGGCAAACCGCGTTCGGGCGCATTGAGGATAATGAGGCTTGCTTCCGCAAGCGCATAGCCAAGGTTGCGGAGAGCCTGGGGCCGCTGCTCTTCGGTGTAGAACCGTTCGAGGGCTTCGAGTTGGGCGCTCGCTTCCGGCGTAAGGGCGATCACTGCCCGACAGTTTGCTTGATTTCGTCTGGGGTCAAACCCTGTTCTGCTTCAAGGCGCTCTGCCGAGGCACGCAGGCGATCCAAGATGGGCAGGAGCGGCACGGTTTGACCGGTCGCAATCTGGACCTTGCTCCGAGTAAGGCTTTCTGACCATTCGGCGGGAGTGGCAGTGCGGTTGACAGTGTTCGACATGCCTCAAGTATGCACGTCTTATAAGCTGGAAACCAGTGCCAAGTGCCGCGCCAACTTGCATGTTCACCGTTCGCAGTTGAGCACGACAAGATGTGAGGCCGCTTTCTCTCCCGCCGCCGACTCCATAGATTTTTAGGCAGGCCAGCTTGCGCCGTGGTGTGTTGTGGCTTCGGAGTCACAAAACCAACTGGCGAAACATCAAAACACACCAAATTAAAGTGACAAAGTTAAAGCTGCACTCCTTTGAAAAGAAAGTTCAGCTTTCCATTCTTTGCTGCTTCATGTATTTGAGTTGGGTCATAGTCCATCTGGTGTTTTTCATTGGTTCGACATACCCATTTCATTTCAGATTTTTTATTATCTTCCTTCGTTGGTACTATTTTTGGGTCCATAGTGCCCCGACAGTATGGGCACACACATTTGTAGCGAAAAGAGTATATAGTCCCGTTTGCATTAAACCACTCGGTACCAAACCAGCCAAATGACTTCGCATACTTCAGCCAGGTTAGCCATACAAGCAGCAACATGCTAAATACAAAGAATATTACGCTTGTTATTAGCCATTCGCCAATATGCCAATCGGGCGGAAGGTGATGCGTACGAATGAATTCCAAAACATTGTAAATGTTCAAACCAAATATAGTAAATACACCAGATACAATACTAATTACGTTGACTAACGCTGTAATACCGATTGCCTGATCGACGCTGAATATAGATTTGTTGCGTGTTGATGGCGTGAGATCAAGAGGTGGCCTTTTATAAGGGCTCGGCTCTACGTTGTTAACGAGTCTGATCCCACCACTTACGCTGCCAGCAACGTTAAAAGCATTGCCGTAATTTCCCGTGACATTCTGCGCATCGCCTGCTTTTTGAAGGCCGCACCCGCACTCGCTGCAGAACCTTGGGACACCTTCAATCTCCGCCCCGCATTCTGCGCAGCACCTTTTTGTCACCTCAGATCCTTTCAGTTTGGTGATAGTAGGTAAGTGCTCCTGATTGCCTGTTTCAAGTATAGTCAAGTCACATAAGTACTCTGGTCTGCCGAAACCGAAGCTGATGGCTTTTCCACCTCTTTATGGACCTTTATACCTAAGTTGCCAAAAACCCCCGCGCCCCCTCCGCCAACACCTGCACCCCCATCGCCAAATCCTCCCTCTTCGTATCCTCGCTCCAATGGTGACTGACCCCCCCAATCGACGGCACGAACAGCATCGCCGAAGGCATCACCCGCGCCATGTACTGCGCGTCATGCCCCGCCCCGCTCGGCATCCGCCGCCACTTCCCCGGCGCCAGCGCCTCCGCCGCCCCGGCCAGCGCCTCCTGCCAACCGGCGTCGCACAGCGCCGGCGCCGACTGCCCCAGCACCTCCAGCGTCGCCACGCACCGCTCCCGCCGGTTGCTCTCCTGCACGCCCCGGCGCAGCACCCCGTCCAGCCGCTCCAGCACCGCCACCGAGATGTCGCGGAACTGGAACAGCACCTCCGCCCGCCCCGGGATGATCGACGCGGCGCCGGGCGACAGCGCGATCCGCCCGCAGGTCCACACCGTCCGTTCCGCCGCGTGCTTCGGGAACTCCGCATCCAGCCACGCCAAGAGCCGCACTGCGGCCAGCCCGGCGTCCCGCCGCTCCGCCATCGTGGTGCCGCCCGCGTGGTCCTGCTGGCCCTGGATGGCGATGCGGTACTGCCAGATCGCCACGATCCCCGTCACCACGCCGACCTGCTCGCCGGCCGCCTCCAGCGTGGTGCCCTGCTCGATGTGCATCTCGACGAATCCCTTGTAGCGCCCGGCCTCCATCGCCATCCGCGGCCGGCCCGCCAGCCCGGCCTCTCCCAGCGCCTGCCGCAATGGCTTGCCGTGGTAGCGGTTGACCTCCGCGTCGATCTCCGCCTCCGACAGCAGCCCGGTGAAGGAGCGGGAGCCTAAGAAGGAGCCGTAGTGCCCTTCCTCGTCGGCGAAGGCGATCACATCGACCGGCAGGCCGGCGCGGGCCAGCGCCAGGGCGGAGACCACGCCCAGCGCGCCGTCCAGCCACCCGGCCTCGTTCTGGCTTTCGATGTGGCTGCCGGCCAGGAGCTTGGGGCCGGGTTCGGGGTGGCGGCCCAGCACGTTGCCGATGCCGTCCATCTCGGGCACGAGGCCCACCTCGGCCATCCGCGCCATCAGCCATTCCCGCGACTCCATGTCCTCGGGCGTGTAGGTCGGGCGGTGCACCCCGGTGCGGAAGGCGCCGATGCGGCGCAGCGCATGCAGGTCGGCCAGGAAACGTTCGATGAAGCGTTCGGTGTCGGGTTCGTAGGTGTTGCTTTGCATCGCGGCAGAGTGGCCAAACAGCCCCGGGCCAGCAAGCCCCTCGGCCGTCGTCGAAGCTCAGGGCGCGTCCATCCCCAGCACCTCGCCCGTCGCGGCCACCGCGACGGTCCCGCCCGGGCGCACGGCCTCGCCCTCCAGCGAGATGACGTGCCCGCCCAGCGACCGCTTCTCCTTCACCGCCGTGATCCGCCAACCCATTGTCACGACCTCCTCGGCCCGCACGGCGGAGCGCAGCCGGAAGCTGAAGCCCAGGCCCACGCCGGGTCCGCGCGACGCGAAGAAGGCCGCGATCATCGCCATCATCAGCGACGTGACCTGCGGCCCCGACGCGATGATGCCCCCGAACCGCGACCCGGCGGCATAGGCCGCATCGTGATGCAGCGGGTTGGTGTCGCCGCATAGCCGGGCGAACTCAGCGATGCCCGCGGCGTCGAACCGCACCTCCTTTGAAAAGGCCTCGCCAACCAGCGCCTGGTATTGTTCCGTTGCCATGCTGCGCGCTATCCAGTCGTTCGGCTGCAACATCGCCAAAGGTGCCCCCATGACGCAAGAGATCCTGATCCACGAGGCCGACGGCGTGCTGGAACTGCGCTTCAACCGGCCGGAGAAGAAGAACGCCATCACCGGGGCGATGTACGGCGCGCTGACCGCGGCGCTGGCGGACGCCATGGCGCGCCCCACGGTTCGCGCCGTGCTGATCACGGGGGAGGGCGACATCTTCACCGCGGGCAACGACATCAAGGATTTCCTCGCCATGTCCGGGGGCCTCGCCGGCGCCCCGCCCGCGCAGTTCATCCGCGCCATCGCCACCTTCGGCAAGCCGCTGGTCGCCGCCGTGCACGGCCGGGCCATCGGCATCGGCACCACGCTGCTGCTGCATTGCGACCTGGTGTATGCCAGCCCCGAGGCCAGCCTCCTGGTTCCTTTCGTCGATCTCGGCCTGGTGCCGGAGGCCGGCAGCAGCATGCTGCTGCCGTCGCGCATCGGCTATGCCCGGGCCGCCGCGCTGCTGATGCTGGGGGAGCCGATGGACGCGGAGGCCGCGCGCACCGCCGGGCTGGTGACGGCGCTCGTTCCCGCCGACGCCGTGCGCGGGCACGCGCGCGCCAAGGCGCAGAAGCTTGCGGCCAAGCCGCCGGCCGCGCTGGCGGCGACCCGCGCCCTGATGCGCGGCGAACACGGCGCGCTGCTCGCCCAGATGGAGCTTGAGTCCGCCGCGTTCTCCCGCGCGCTGCGGAGCGCCGAGGCGCGCGAGGCCTTCACCGCGTTCCTGGAACGCCGGGCGCCGGATTTCAGCGCCGCGGCGGCCTAGGCGCCGCACGCCCGGGATGGAACCGCGGCACCCCTGGCTCGACCACTACCCCGGCGGCGTGGACTGGCACGCGCCGATCCCCGCGGCGCCGCTGCACACGCTGATGCAGGACGCCGGCGCGCGCTTCGGCCCGCGGCCCGCCTTCGACTTCCTGGGCCGCCGCACCACCTGGGCCGAGGCCGCAAATCAGGCGGCGCGGATCGCCGCCGGGTTCCAGCGCCTGGGCTTTGCCAAGGGCGACCGCGTCGGGCTGCTGCTGCCGAACTGCCCGGCTTATCCGCTGCTGTTCTTCGGCGCGCTGCAGGCCGGGCTGACGGTGGTGAACTTCAACCCGCTCTACACCGTGCGGGAACTGGAGACGCAGGCGCGGGACGCCGAAATCCGGGCCATCGCCACGCTTGACCTGCTCGCGACCTACCCGAAGGCGGCGGCGCTGCTGGCCGCGGGCGCCACGGCCCGCATCATCGTCTGCCCGTTCGCCGACATGCTGCCAGGGGCCAAGCGCGCGCTGTTCCGTGCGCTGAAGCGGCGGGACCGGGCCGCGACGCCACGGGACGACGCCCATGTCCGGTTCGCCGACCTCGCAGCACCCGGTGATCCGCCCGCCCCGGTGGACATCGACCCACACCTGGACCTCGCGGTGCTGCAATACACCGGCGGCACCTCCGGCGTGCCCAAGGGCGCCATGCTGAGCCATGCCAACCTGTACGCCAACACGGTCCAGGGCGTGCGCTGGTTCAAGGACACCCGCATGGGGCAGGAGCGCACCCTGGCCGCGCTGCCGTTCTTCCACGTGTTCGCCATGACCACGGTGCTGCTATTCTCCGTGCACTCGGGCGCCGAGATCGTCATGCTGCCGCGCTTCGAGGTGAAGGCGGCGGTGCGCGCCATCGCCCGGCGCCGCCCCACCTTCATGCCCGGCGTGCCCACCATGTTCAACGCCATCGCCGGCTTCAAGGGCCACGCCGACTTGACCAGCATCGCGTTCTGCATCAGCGGCGGCGCCCCCCTGCCGCCCGAGGTGAAGTCGCGCTTCGAGGCGCGCACCGGCTGCATCGTGGTGGAGGGCTACGGCCTGACGGAGGCCAGCCCCTGCGCCGTCTGCAACCCGCCCGGCGGATTGAACAAGACCGGCTCCATCGGCCTGCCCATGCCCGGCACGACGGTCGAGCTGCGCGACCCCGCCGACCCCACGCGCCGGGTGGCCCCGGGCGAGCGCGGCGAGCTGTGCATCCAGGGGCCGCAAGTCATGCTCGGCTACTGGCGGCAGCCAGCGGACACCGCGGCCAGCACGACGCCGGACGGCTTCCTCCGCACCGCCGACATCGCGGTGATGGACGCGCAGGGCTACGTCTTCATCGTGGACCGCATCAAGGACCTGATCCTGGCCGGCGGCTACAACGTTTATCCCCGCGTCGTCGAGGACGCGGCGTACCAGCACCCCGACGTGGCCGAGTGCACCGTGATCGGCGTGCCCGACGCCTACCGCGGGGAAACGGTGAAGGCCTTCGTCGTGCTGCGGCCCGGCGCCGCGCTGACTGCCTCGGCGCTGCTGGCCTTCCTCAAGGACCACCTTTCACCCATTGAGATGCCCAAGCAGGTCGAGTTCCGCCCCACCCTGCCGCGCACCCTGATCGGCAAGCTGTCAAAAAAGGAGCTGGTGGCGGAGGAACGGGCGAAGTGGGAGGCGTCGCAAGGCGCCGCTTGACGGCCGCTGCGCGCTATCTTACGCAAGCGTCAACTACATGACTGTTACGGCATATGCTCGAGCTGTTCACCATCGGCGAGCTTGCGTCGGCCTTCGCCCTGTCGCCGCGGGCGATCCGCTTCTACGAGGATCAGGGACTGCTGGCGCCGGAGCGTGCCGGGACGCAGCGCGTCTATACCAAGCGGGACCGCGCCCGGCTGCAGCTCATCCTGCGGGGCAAGCGGCTCGGCTTCTCGATTGCCGACATCCGCGAGTTCCTGAACCTGTACGACGCCGACGGCACCAACCGCCGGCAGATGGCGATGACGCTGGAGCGGACGCGCGCCCGCATCGCCGACCTTGAGCAGCAGCTTGAGGACATCACCGTGACCCTGGCCGAGCTGCGCGACATGGAGGGCGACATCGCCTCCTACGTGTCCGCGCACCCGGCGACCCAACCCGCTTCGCGCGGCAACACCGATGGCAAAAGGACCGCACCATGACCCAGGCCGTGATCGCCGGTTTCGCCCGCTCTCCCTTCACCCCGGCCGGCAAGGGCGCCCTGTCGCGCGTGCGGCCGGATGACCTGATGGCGCAGGTGGTCCGCGCGCTGATCGAGCGCACCGGGGCCAAGCCGGAGGACATCGAGGACATCATCATCGGCTGCGCCTTCCCGGAGGGGGAGCAGGGCTTCAACATCGGCCGGGTCGTGGGCTTCCTGGCGGACCTGCCGATCACCGCGGCGGGCAGCCAGGTCAACCGCTGGTGCGGCAGCAGCATGACGGCGGTGCATATGGCGGCCGGCGCCATTGCGGCCGGGGCGGGCGAGCTGTTCGTCTGCGGCGGGGTGGAGAGCATGAGCCGGGTGCCCATGCTGGGCTTCAACCCCGTGCTGAACCCGCGGCTGCAGAAGGAGAAGCCCGACAGCTACGTCGGCATGGGCATGACGGCGGAGAACCTGGCGCAACGCTACCAGATCGACCGCGCCGCGCAGCAGCAGTTCGCCGTCACCAGCCAGCAGCGCGCTGCGGCGGCGCAGGCGGAGGGGCGCTTCGCCGACGAGATCGTGCCGATCCAGACCAAGGCCGGCACCGTGGACCAGGACGGCTGCATCCGCGCCGACACCACGGAGGACGGGCTGTCCACGCTGAAGCCGGCGTTCCTGGCGACGGGCACGGTGACGGCGGGCACCAGCTCGCCGCTGACCGACGGCGCGTCGGCCGTCCTGGTGGCGAGCGCCGACTATGCGGAGAAGCACGGCCTGCCGGTGTTGGCGCGCATCGCCGCCATGTCGGTGGCTGGTTGCGCCCCGGACGTGATGGGCATCGGCCCGGTGCCGGCGGCGCGCAAGGCGCTGGTCCGCGCCGGGTTGGAGATGTCGGCCATGGATGTCGTGGAGCTGAACGAGGCCTTCGCCGCGCAGGCGCTGGCGGTGGAACGCGACCTGATACTGGACCACGCCCGGGTGAACCTGGACGGCGGCGCCATCGCGCTGGGCCATCCGCTGGGAGCATCCGGCGCGCGCATCACCGGCAAGGCCGCGGCATTGCTGGCGCGCACCGGCGGCAAGCATGCCATGGCGACCATGTGCGTGGGCGGCGGCCAGGGCATCGCCACCATCCTGGCGCGGGCCTGACCGCCATGGCAATCGAACGCTGCGCCGTCCTCGGCGCCGGGCTAATGGGCAGCGGCATTGCCGCGCACCTGGCCAATGCCGGCCTGCCGGTGCTGCTGCTGGATCTGCCGGCCAAGGAAGGGCCGCGCAGCGCCATCGCCGCCGCCGCCATCGCGCGCATGATGAAGGCCGAGCCGCAGCCGTTCATGCTGCCGGAGAACGCCCGGCTGGTCACGCCGGGCAACCTCGACGACGACATGGAGAAGCTCGGCGAATGCGACTGGATCATCGAGGTGGTGGTCGAGGACCTCGCGGTGAAGCGGGCGCTGTATGACCGCATCGACGCCGTGCGCAAGCCCGGCAGCATCGTGTCGAGCAACACCAGCACCATCCCGCTGCGCGCCCTGTCGGCCAAGCAGTCGGCCGCGTTCAAGCGAGATTTCTGCATCACCCACTTCTTCAACCCGCCCCGCTACATGCGCCTGCTGGAGCTTGTCACCGGCCCCGACACGCGGGCGGAGGTCGGCGAGGAGCTGACAACGTTGTGCGACGTGAGCCTGGGCAAGGGCGTCGTGCGCTGCAAGGACACGCCGGGCTTCATCGCCAACCG
>CAXSHI010000130.1:0-12631 GCA_964236755.1 uncultured Acetobacteraceae bacterium | reverse complement strand
CCGGCAGCACGTGGCGCAGCCCGAGGAACACGCCCTTCAGGTTCACCGCGATCACTGCGTCGAACACCGCCTCCTCGTAGTCCACGGTGGCCGCCACGGTGCCCTCGATGCCGGCGTTGTTGAAGAAGCAGTCGATGGCTCCGAAAGCGTCGAGCGTCGCCTGCACATAGGCCTGCACCGCGGCGGACCGGGTCACATCGGCAGCCACGAACCGCGCCTCGCCGCCGTTCTCCCGGATGGACTCGGCCGCCGCCTCGCCTGCGGCCAAGTCCTGGTCCACCACCACGACGCGCGCCCCCCGCCGCGCGAAGCCCAGCGCAGCCGCCCGCCCGATGCCGTTCGCGCCCCCGGTGATCAGCGCCACCTTGCCCGTGAAGTCCATGCCCCGTCCTCCCCTTCGCCGCCATGCCGCAGCGCGCCATAGAGTCCACATCCAGGCCAGGGCGCAAGGCGGCCAGCCGACGCGCCATTGCCCGGCAGCGCACCACCGGCCTAGCATCGCGCGGGACGCGCAGCGCGCACGCCGCTCAACTTGCCGGAGCTGAACACCATTCACGACGTCGCCGTCATCGGCGCCGGGATCGTCGGCCTGGCGGTCGCCGCGGCCTTGCAGGACGACGGGCGCCAAGTCGTGCTGCTCGACCGCCGCGGCGTGGCACGGGAGGCGAGCCGGGGCAACGCCGGGGCGCTGGCGTTCTCCGACATCCTGCCGCTCGCCTCGCCGGGCATCATGCGCCACGCGCCGCGCTGGCTGCTCGACCCGCTGGGGCCGCTTGCCATCCCGCCGGCGTACTTGCCCGCGATCCTTCCCTGGCTGGTCCGGTTCTGGCGCGCGAGCCGGGCGGACCGGGCGGCGGCGAGCCTCGCGGCGCAGGCCGGGCTGATGGCGCTGGCGGCGGCGGAGACGCCGGGGATGCTCGGTCGGGCCGGCGCCGGGCACATGGTCCGGCGTGACGGCTCCTTGCAACTCTATGCGAGCGAGGCGGAGCTGGCGGACGCCGCGCCGGGCTGGCAGGCTCGCGTCCGGCACGGCATCGCGTTCGAGCACGTGCGCGGCCAGCGCCTGGCGGAGCTGCAGCCGGGCCTGCACTCCCGTTTCACCGTCGGCACCTTCGTGCCGGGCTGGCAGACGGTTTCCGACCCGTACGATGTCGCCTGTCGCCTGGCGGAGCACGTGGCGGCGCGCGGCGGAAAGGTGGAAACGCGCGACGTGCGGGCGGTGGCGCCGGCGGAGGGCGGCGTCAGCGTGCGCTGCGCGGACGGCATGGTGTTGACGGCCCGCCATGCCGTCATCGCCGCCGGCGCCTGGGCGCGCCCGCTGGCCCGGGCGCTCGGCGATCGCATCCCGCTGGAAACCGAGCGCGGCTACAACACCACCCTGCCTCCCGGCGCCTTCGACCTGAAGCGCCAGCTTATCTTCGGCGGTCACGGCTTCGTGGTCACGCCGCTCAGCACGGGGCTGCGGGTCGGCGGCGCGGTCGAGCTTGGCGGCCTCCGGCGTCCGCCCAACATGGCCCGCGCCGACGCCATGCTGCGGCATGCCACCGCCTTCCTCCCGGGATTGCGGACGGAGGGCGGGAGGCAGTGGATGGGGTTCCGCCCGTCCTTGCCGGACAGCCTGCCGGTGATCGGCCCGGCCTCCATGACGCCGCGGGTGGTGTATGCGTTCGGCCACGGCCATCTCGGCCTGACCCAGGCGGCGGCGACCGGGCGCATCGTCGCCGACCTGATCGCCGGGCGCCCGCCGCCCCTCCCGCTCGGCCCGTTCCGGCCGGGCCGCTTTTGACGCCCGTTTTCCTTGGGGAGCCGCCCGATGTCGCGCCACACCTTCTTCTGCCTGGACGGCCATACCTGCGGCAACCCGGTGCGCCTGGTGGCCGGCGGCGCGCCGCAGCTCCAAGGTGGCACCATGCTGGAGCGCCGGGCGCAGTTCATCGCCGAGTACGACTGGGTCCGCACCGGGCTGATGTTCGAGCCGCGCGGGCACGACCTCATGTCCGGCGCGATCCTCTACCCCTCCACCCGCGACGACTGCGACATCGGCGTGCTGTTCATCGAGACCACGGGCTGCCTGCCAATGTGCGGGCACGGCGCCATCGGCACGGTGACGATGGCGCTGGAGCACGGGCTGGCGCGCCCGCGAAGCCCAGGCGAGCTGTGGCTGGACACGCCGGCAGGCCCAGTGCGGGCCACGTACCGCCAGGAGGGCGAGCACGTCGAGGAGGTGCGCATCACCAACGTGCCGTCGTTCCTGCACCGGAGCGGCCTCGTCGTCGATTGCCCGGGGCTGGGCGCCGTCACGGTCGATGTCGCCTATGGCGGCAACTTCTACGCAATCATCGATCCGCAGCCCGCTTTCCGCGACATCGCCGACGTGACCGGGTCCGACCTGGTGCGCTGGAGCCTGGCGCTACGCGAGGCATTGGCGGCGCACGAGTTCGTGCATCCCGAGCACCCGGAGATCCGCGGCCTGCGCCACCTGCTCTGGGCCGGCGCGCCGCGGCATCCGGAGGCGACCGCGCGCAACGCCGTGTTCTACGGCGACAAGGCCATCGACCGCTCGCCCTGCGGCACCGGCACCTCGGCGCGGATGGCGCAGTGGGCGGCACAGGGCCGCTTGCAGCCCGGCGACGCCTTCGTGCACGAGAGCATCATCGGCTCGCTGTTCCATGGCCGGGTCGAGGCGCGGGCCAGCGTCGGCGGCTTGGACGCCATCGTGCCGTCGGTCGCCGGCTGGGCGCGGCTGACCGGCCACAACACGATCTTCATCGACAGCCGCGACCCGTTCGCCCACGGCTTCCAGGTCGCCTGACCCGCACGGGGCGTCAGTGCGCCCCCGGCTTGCTCCCGCCTCCGGTGTTGCTGGACATCAGGAAGCAGAACGGCACGATCATGAAGGAAAAGGCGGCGGTGATCATGAACACGTCGCTGTAGGCGAGGATCGAGGCCTGCGTGTGAAGCTGCTGATACAGCCAGTTCGTCGCCTGCCGCGCGGTTCCCGCCGCCGGGTTGCCCTGCGCCAGGAAGTCGCCCTGCAACTGGTTCATGGTCATCGAGTAGCCGCGGTCCAGCGGCGAGGTGTGCGCCACGAGGTAGGCCTGGCGGATCTGGCTGCGTTCCGTCACCAACGCCGTCGCCGCGGAGATGGCCAGCGAGCCGAAGTAGTTGCGGAACATGGTGAACAGCGCCGAGGCGTCGGCGTTCGCGGTTCGCGGCAAGGTCGAGAAGGCGATGGTGCTGATCGGCACGAACAGGAAGGCCAGGCCGGCCGACTGCGCCGCGCGCATGGTGGCCAGCGTCTTGAAGTCGATGTCGGGCACCAGGTAGTGCGAATAGACCAGCGAGCATCCCATGATGAAGAAGCCGGTCGCGATGACGTACTTGAGCGGCACGATGCTGCCGATCCGTCCGACGATTGGGATGAGGCAGATCACCACCACGCCGCCTGGCGACAGGATCAGCCCGGCCCAGGTCGCGGTGTAGTTGAGCTGCTGCTGCGCCAGCTGCGGGATCACCACGGCGCTGGCATACAGCACGGAAGCCATGGCCGCGATCATGAGGCAGCCCAGCCCGAAGTTCCGGTCCGCCATCACCCGAATGTTGACCACGGGCTTCTTCGCCACCAGCAGCCAGGCGATCGCGCCGGCGATGCCGAGCAGCGCCAGGATGAACATGGTCACGATGAAGCGGGACCCGAACCAGTCCTCGTCCTCGCCCCGGTCGGCCACCACCTCCAGGCAGCCCAGCCCGATGGTGATCAAGGACAGCCCGATGTAGTCCACCCCGGCCGGGCGGGCACGCGCCCAGGGCGGGTCCTCGACCAGCGCCTGCACGGCAAAGAAGGTCGCCGCCCCGATGGGCACGTTGATGAAGAACACCCAGCGCCAGGAGTAGGTGTCGGTGAGGAAGCCGCCCAGGGTCGGCCCCAGCACCGGGGCGACGATGGTGGCGATGGCGGTGATCGCGAATGCCTTGCCCCGCTGCGACGGCGCGAAGGTGTCGAGGATGATGGACTGCTGGTTGGGCTGCAGCCCGCCGCCGAAGAAACCCTGCAGCAGGCGGAACACGATCAGCTCGCCGAGGCTCGTGGACGCGCCGCACAGGAAGGAGCAGGCGGTGAACCCGGCGATGCACAACAGGAAATACCGCTTGCGCCCGAACACGCTGCTGAGCCAGCCGGAGATCGTCAGCACGATGCCGTTGGCCAGCAGGTACGACGTGAGCGCCCAGGTCGCCTCGTCGTAGCCGACCGCGAGGTTGCCGGCGATGTGCGGCAGGGACACGTTGACGATGGTGGTGTCCAGCACCTCCATGAAGGCGCCGAGCGTCACCACCACGGCGACCAGCCAAGGGTTGTGGCTGGACTTCCACTGCTGCTTGCCTTCGCGCTCGGCGCCGGCGGCCTCGCTCACTCGAAGAACACCGTGGGCACGACGGACAGGCCGAGCGGCAAGGGCTGGTCGGGGTCGAGGCCCGCATCGATCACGATCTTCACCGGCACGCGCTGCACGATCTTCACGAAGTTGCCCGTCGCGTTCTCCGCCGGGAAGGCGCTGAAGCGGGAGCCGGAGCCGAGCTGGACGGAATCCACGTGGCCGCGCAGCTTGAGGCTGGGGTAGGCATCGACCTCAAATTCCACCCTTTGCCCCGGCCGCATGCGGGTCAGCTGGTTCTCCTTGAAGTTCGCCGTCACCCAGATCTCCGGGGCCACCAGGGCCATGATCTGGGTGCCCGGCTGCAGGTAGTTGCCCGTTTCCACGTTGCGCCGCGTCACCCAGCCGTCCTGCGGCGCCACAAGGTGGGTGTAGTCCAGGTTCAAGTCCGCCTGCTCAAGCTGCGCCTGCGCCTGGGCCACCTGCGCCTGTGCCTGCTGCACCTGAGCCTGGACCAAGTCGATGTTCAGCTGGATCGGGCGGTTGATGTCCACGTTGGCCTGCTGAGACCCCGAGGTGGCGCTGGCTTCGCGCGCCGCGGCCACGGCGGCGTCGATCTCCTGCTGCGTGGTGGCGCGGGGATCGATGCTGCGCTGGCGCTTCAAGTCCGCCTGCGCCTTCTCCTGCTGGGCGCGGGCCTGGTCCGCCTGCGCCTGCGCCTGGCGCAGCCGGGCCGGGAAAGTGTCCCGGGCAAGCTCTAGGTTGGCCTTCGCGTTCTCCAGCTGCGCCTGCGCCGATTGGAGCTGCGCCTGCGCCTGGTCGCGGGCGGCGACGTAGGGCCGGGCGTCGATCTGCACGAGCAGGTCGCCCTTGTGGACGAACTGGTTGTCGTTGACGGCCAGGGTCACGACGTAGCCGCTGACCTGGGGCGCAATCATGACGGCACGGCCCTCGGTGTAGGCGTCGTCCGTGTTGATCTGGTTGCGGTGCAGGAACCACCAGACGCCGCCGGCAATCGCGCCGACGACGACAACGACGGCCAGGATGATCAGCGGGAGCCGGGAATTCTTGTCCTTCCCGTCTCCATCGTTCTTGTCGGACTGTTCCTTGCTTTGATCGTTGCCCTTGCCTCTGTCTTTCTCATCGACCTTTCTTTTGCCTGGGTCGACGTCGCCGGCGGGCGGGGTGCGCGATCTCGCGCCGGCGGAGTTCTGATCATCCTCGGGCCGCTTCGTGATCTCGCGCTGGTCGTCCATGAATCGTCCTGATTGCCGCGTCGTTGTGCCTGGCACGCTCTCATCGAGAGACATGGGGCCGGTGCAACGGCCATTCCACCACTCTCAGGGCCTGCTCGAAATCACCTGTTCAGGTCGTGCGCGCAGACAACTTCCTCCAAATAGACGGCGCCCGAGCAGCACCGCACCTCAGCCTCTTGCGGTGACGAGCCGACGTGTTCCGACAAGTCGCCGCAAGGCGGTGCGTCTCGGCCGGTGCGCCGCCTTAACGTGATCTTCATCGGCTGGCCCCAAGCTGCCGGAAGGAGGCAGCACGATGCAGGCAATCGGCCAAGTGACGACGTTGCAGAGAGTTGCCATACCTTCCACCACGGCGTCAGCCGTTGGAAGCCGGGCGAGTGAGTCCGCACCCGGCACCCCTCAAGATCAGGTGACGTTCTCGCCCCAGGCGCAAGGCATGCTGGTCGCGATGCGCGTCATGTCCAACGGGAACCCGGTCGAGCAGCAGCGGACAGATGCCCTGACGGACCGCCTTTACCGCCTGGATGCGGCGGCACAGGCATCCGAGGCGTCGGGATGGTCTGCGCAGGTGTCGGTCCATGTGCGCTCGGCCGACGGGTCCGGGTATGACGCTTCTGGGCCGGACGCGAGCGCCAGCGTCACCACGGGCAATGCCGATGCGCAGGTCAGCGTGTCGCTCCAGACGACCGGGATCTCGCCGAACGGCGATGCCGGCCGGGTATTCGTCTATACCGGCGCGGGGGATGATAAGATTGATGTGGACACCAACACCGGCGCGACCATCGAGGCCAAGGACGGCAACAACACGATCAATGCCCGCTTCACGGCAGAGTCGTTTCCTCAATCGAACAGCTTGGACAGGATTTCCAGCATCACGACCGGAAATGGGCGGGATTTGGTGTCCGTGAGCGGGACCGGAACTGCCGTGGTGAGCACGGGTGCGGGCGACGACGTGATCCGGGCGACCGGTCCGAACGACGTCTTTGTCAATGGCGGCGACGGCAACGATCTGATCGAAGGTGTCGAGACTGCATGCGGCGGGGACGGGAACGACACCATTCGAGGAGCGACCCTCGCCATCGGCGGAAAAGGCGACGACCGCATCGAGCAAGGCTCCGTCGCACGGATGTACGTGGCTTTCGGCAGCGGCGATGGCCATGACACGGTGGTGCTCACACCGCCCAGCGAAGCAATCACCCCGCATGCCATCTTCGATCTGCGCGCCACCAAGGCTAGCGACATCGACGCTACGCTCGATGGTACCACCCTGACCATGACCTTGAGGTCGTCTGGCGACTCTATCACGGTCCAGAACTACAAGGCTGGCTCGGCCACCTTCCTGACCGCCGGCGCCAATCCCTTGACGCCGGACAGCTCTGACGTGCCGCCGGGCTTCCCCTCAATTGACCGGAGCGCCTGACAGCGCCGAACCGCCTGGAGTGCGGCGAGGGAGCGGGCCATAGCCTCGATGCGCCGAAAGCCGCTTCCTGCCCTACTCCGCCGCGGCCCGGGCTGGCTCGCCCTGCATTTCGGCCCAGGCGGCGTCCAGGCCGCGGCCGAACCGGGCACACAGCTCCGCCGCCTCCGCATGGTCCAGGATCAAGGGCGGGGTGAACGCGATGCGGTCGCCGATGGCGCGCACGATCAGGCCGTGGCGCTCGCACGCCGCCTGCACGCGCCCGCCCGCCCCGGCCGCGGCGGGGAAGGGCTGCCGGGCCGCCTTGTCGGCCATCAGCTCCACCCCGGCGATCAGGCCGACGCCGCGCACGTCGCCGACCAGCGGGTGGTCGCGGAACGCTTCCAGCCCGCGCAGGAACGTCGGCGCCACGTCGCGCACGTGGCCCACGATGTCGCGCTCCTCGTAGATCTTCAGCGTCTCGATGGCGACGGCGCAGGCGACGGGGTGGCCGCCATAGGTGTAGCCGTGGCCGAACGTGCCGTGGCGCCGGCTGGCTTCCAGCAGCGCCTCGTGCACGCCCGTGCTGACCAGGAGGGCGGAGATCGGCTGGTACGCCGCCGAAAGCTGCTTCGCGCAGGCGATCATGTCCGGCTCGATGCCGTAGGTCTCGCAGCCCCACATGCTGCCGGTGCGGCCGAAGCCGCAGATCACCTCGTCGGCGACCAGCAGGATGCCGTGGCGACGCAAGACGGCCTGGATCGCCGGCCAGTAGCCGCGCGGCGGGGTGATGGCGCCGCCGCCGCCCTGCACCGGCTCGCCGAAGAAGGCGGCGACCGTGTCCGGCCCTTCCTCCTGGATCAGCGCCTCCAGGTTCGCGGCCATGCGCGCGCTGAACGCCTCCTCGCTCTCGCCCGCCTCGTGGAAGCGGTAGTAGTTCGGGTTGTCCGCATGGGCGAAGCCCGGCAGCGGCAGGCCGAACCCCTGGTGCATGTGCGGCTGCCCGGACAGGCTGGCGGTCGCCACCGTGTTGCCGTGGTAGCCGCGGACGCGCCCGATGAACTTCCGCCGCTGCGGCTGCCCCTGCACGCCCCAGTAGTTCCACGCGAGCTTGATCGCGGCGTCGTTCGCCTCCGACCCGCTGCACTGGAACAGCACCCGCGCCATGCCGGGCGGCGCCACGGCCAGCAGCCGCTCCGCCAGTTCCACGGCCGGCTCGTGCCCCTTCTGGAAGAACGTGTGGTAGTACGGCAGCTTCAGCATCTGCCGGTGCGCCGCATCCGCCAGGCGCCGCTCGCTGAAGCCGAGGCTCGCGCACCACAGCCCGGCCATCGCCTCGATGTACTCCCGCCCCTCGGTGTCCCATACCCGGCAGCCCTCGCCATGGTCGATCAGCACGGCGCCCTCGCGAGCATGGCGGTCGAGGTCGGTCTGCTGGTGGACGAGGCTCGCGACGTCGCGGGCATGCAGGGAGTTGGGGGTCATGGCGGTCTCCAATTCAGGCTTGATGATCGGCCATTTCCCAGATCATGGACAGCACCTCTTCGCGCGCCGCCACGAAGTCCGGGCGGCTCTTGACCGCGCGGATGCCTTCGGCCGCATGGCCGCGGGCGAACGGCATGGGCAGGCGCGCGACGATGCGGCCGGGCCGGGGCGACATGACGACGACCTCCGTGCCGAGATAGACGGCCTCCTCGACGCTGTGGGTGATGAACACGACGGTCATGCCGGTCCGGCGCCAGACGGCGTGCAGCTCCTCCTGCATCCGCTCCCGCGTCAGCGCGTCGAGCGCGCCGAACGGCTCATCCATCAGCAGCACCTTGGGCTCGTTGCACAGGGCGCGCGCGATGGCGAGGCGCTGCTGCATGCCGCCCGACAGCTCATAGGGGTAGCGCCCGCGGAACTCCCACAAGCCCGTGGTGCGCAGCCACTGCTCCACCCGGGCGGAGGCCGCAGCCGGCGCCTCCCCCCGCATGCGCGGGCCGAAGCCCGCATTGCCGGCGACGGTCATCCAGGGAAACAGCGCGGGCTGCTGGAACACCACCCCGCGCTCCGGCCCCGGCCCCGTCACCGCGTGGCCGTCCAGGCTGACCACCCCCGTCGTGGGGGCCAAGAACCCAGCCAGCGTCTGCATCATCGTCGTCTTGCCGCAGCCGGAGGGACCGACGATGCAGATGAAGTCCCCGCGGGCGAAGCCGAGGTCCGCCCGCTCCAGCGCCTGCACCGCCGACGCCCCAGCCCCGTAGCGGACCGAGACGCCGGCGAACTGGACGAACTCGCTCAACCCACGGCCTTGCGCAGGAACTCGGTGTTGATCGCCTTTTGGAAAGCGTCCAGGCCCGGCGCGGTGCGGATGCTGCGCTGCTCCACCAGGAAGTCGGCCGTGCTTTTCAGCACCTCGGCGAACTTGCCCGGCGCCCCGGGGGTGCCCAGCCACTGCGGCCCGGCCTGCTGGTTGAACGGCACAAAGTCGTATTCCTTCATGTCGGCCATGGCGACGGCGGGGGTCACGCCGGCCTCCTTGGCCACGATCACCGCGGCCTGGTCCGGCTTCTCCTGCCACATGAACAGCGCGCGGTCGTAGGCCTTGAGGAAGCCGATCAGGGCCTCCGGATACTGCTGCGCGAACGCCGTGCGGACCACGATCAGGTCGGCGACGACGTAGCCGGCCTTTTCCAGCGTGTCCCAGGTCTTGTAGGGCGTGCCGCCGTTTTCGGCGATCTTGCTGCGGGCCGGCGGCCAGACGTAGGCGGCGTCGATCTCGCCCCGCGACCACGCCGCCTGAATGGCGGCGGGCTTCATGTCCAGCACCGTTACGTCGCGCTGCGTCAGGCCGTTGGTCTTGAGGAAGCCCAGCAGGCGGAAGTGGCTCGTGGAGCCGAACGGCGTCGCAACCTTCTTGCCCTTGAAGTCCGCGGGCGACCTGATGCTGGCGGCGGTGCGGACGGTCATGTCCTCGCCGGGCCCGATGTTGTCGACGATGCCGACCAGTTGGAGCGGCAGGCCCTGGCTGATAGCCGCCGCAGTGGCGACGGAGCCGGTCGCCAGGCCGATGTCGCAGCTTCCGGCGGTGATGGCGGTGTTGATGTCGGCGCCGCTGCCCATCTCGGTCCAGGTGAGCTTGGCGCCGGCGCCGTCCTCGAACCAGCCGAGGCCCTTGGCGATCATCGTCGGCTTGGTCTCGGTGAAGAAGCCGATGTTGACGCCCGGCGGCGCCGCGGCCCGGGCCGTGCGCGCCGCCAACGCGCCGGCGCCGAGCAGGGCGCCGCGCCGGGTCAATCGCATACCGTTCATTGCAGATCCTCTTGTGTGATTATCGTCCAGCCCAATGCACCACGCGCCGCTCGATCAGCACCAGGACGCGGTCGATGGCAATCCCCGCCAGCCCGATCATCGCGATGCCGGCGAACACGTAATCCGACCGCAGGAAGCGCCCGGCGTCCATGATCATCCAGCCGATGCCGTTCGACCCGGCGATGATCTCGGCCGCGATCAGCGTGCCGTACACGATGCCGACGGCGAGCCGGGCGCCGATCAGCACCTCCGGCAGCGCCGACGGCAGCACCACGTGGCGCAGCACCTGCCAGTCGCTGGCGCCAAGTGCCCGGGCCACCCGCAGCCGGTCCGGCGGCACGTTGCGCACCCCGTCCCGCGCCGCGACCGCCGTCACCGGCAGCGCCGCCAGGAACAGCATGGTGATCTTGCTGGTCTCGCCGATGCCCAGCCAGACGATCAGCAGCACGAGGTAGGCAAGCTGTGGCAATGGCCGCAGGAACTCGATGAACGGCGCAGCGGCCGCGTCCACCCGAGGGGCGTAGCCCATGCCGAGGCCCAGCAGGGTGCCCACGGCGGCGCCGGTCAGGAAGCCTGCCCCGACGCGCAGCAGGCTCATGCCCATATGCTCAAAGATCGTACGGCCTTTGTATCCCTCCTGCACCAATTCGGTCAGCCCGTCCCACAGGTCGAGCGGACCCGGCAGGAACAGGTCCCGCACCAGCCCGCCGCTGGTCACGCCGATCCACAGCGCCAGCAGCAGCGCGGCGCTCAGGCCCGTGATGGCCCAGGACGGCAGCGCCCGCGGCGTCAGTCGCGACCGCAGCATCAGTCCCGCCCGCGCCAGTGCACCAGCCGCCGGTCCAGCACCCGCATCATCCACGCCAGCGTCACGCCCAGCCCGCCCAGCACCAAGATGCACAGCACGATCACGTCGTTGCGCAGGAAGCTGCTGGCGGAGATCACCATCCAGCCCAGCCCGTCCGTCGCCGCCAGCAGCTCCGCCGACACGACGGTGGAGAACGCCGCCGCCAGCGCCACCTGCAGGCCCGTCAGCACCATGGGCGCGGCCGATGGCAGCACCACGTGGCGGAACACCTGGGCCGGGCTGGCACCCATTGCGCGGGCCACCTGAATGCGTTGCTGCTTGACGCCCAGGACGCCGGCGGCGCTCGCCGCCACGATGATGGGGAAGGCCGTCAGGAACAGCAGCGCGGCCTTGGACAGGTTGCCGGTGCCGAGCCACAGGATCAGCAGGATCATGTAGGACAGCGGCGGCAAGGGCCGCATGAACTGGATGATCCAGTCGAGCGCCGCCGCGGCCACGCGGTTGGTTCCCATCCACAGCCCGAGCGGCACGCCCGCCAGCACCGCCAGCCCGAACCCGGCGCCGAGCCGCCCCAGCGTCGAGAGCGCATTGCCCCACAGCGTGGTGCCGCGATACCCGTCCCGCAGGATCTCCGCCGCCGCCGCCCAGACGTCCGCCGGCGAGGGCAGCAGATCGCGCGACACGGCCCCGCTCCACGCGATCGCCCACCAAGCCAGCACCATGGCCGCGACCGACGCCGCGCCGAACGCCTGGGCCGGCATGCGGAGCCGGCGCGCCGGTGCCAGGCTTGGCGGCGCGGCTGCGATTCCGTCCACCGCCCCGCTGACTGCACTCGTGACCATGACCGGCTGCCCTGCAATGCATGTGCCATTCGATGCGGCGTCGTGGCGTTCCGATGCGAGCAGCGCGCCTGCTTACACCAGACGCCGACCGACACCAATGGCGTCCCGCCTTGCGCCCTACGCCATCGAGCTGGGCCGGTAGAACGGCTGGTGCTGCGCCGGGTCCATGTAGCCGGCATAGAACCGCTTGATATGCGGCAGCAGCGCCTTGGACAGATGGCGCCGCTGCACCTCATCGTCGGACAGGGCGCGCGCCAGGTCGCTATGCAGCTCTTTCAGCGCCGACGCCTGGTCCACCCGGGTGAAGCGCCCGTCGGCGTAGAGCGTCTCGCCGCCGCACATGACGTGCCGCACGCCGCCCGTCTTCGCCCGCTGGATCACCGCGTCCAGCACGGGCGTTTCCTCGTCCAGGTAGGGATAGCTGATCTGCTGCCAGTCCAGCAGCACCAGATCCGCCGCCGTGCCGACCTCCAGCGTGCCCAATTGGTCTCCGAACGCCGTGGTGCGCGCCCCGCCCACCGTCGCCATGGTCAGCACCTGGTCCATGGTGGGCACGTCGTCCTCCGCCATGCCGGGCACGCGGTGCGCGCGCAGCACCAGGCGCATCTCCTGCAGCATGTCGCGGTCGTCGTTGATCCCGGCCTCGTCCAGCCCGATGGCGA
>CAXSHI010000129.1:0-12791 GCA_964236755.1 uncultured Acetobacteraceae bacterium | reverse complement strand
TGATCTCGGCGTCGCACAACCAGTTCGAGGACAACGGCATCAAGCTGTTCGGCCCGGACGGGTTCAAGCTGTCTGACCAGACCGAGCTGGAGATCGAGATGCTGATGGCGGCCGACCGCTCCGCCCAGCTAGCTTCCCCGTCGAAGCTCGGCCGCGCCGTCCGGCTGAACGACGCGGGCGGCCGCTACATTGAGGCCGCCAAGGGGACGTTTCCCCGGGGCGTCACGCTGTCCGGGCTGAAGATCGTCGTGGATTGCGCGAACGGCGCCGCGTACAGCGTCGCGCCGACCGTGCTGTGGGAGCTCGGCGCCACCATCGTCTCCGTGGGCGTGGAACCCGACGGGTTCAACATCAACAGCGGCTGCGGCTCCACCGTGCCGTCTTTTCTGTGCTCCAAGGTCGTCGAGCACGGCGCGGACCTCGGCTTGGCGCTCGACGGGGATGCGGACCGGCTCCTGCTGTGCGACGAGCGCGGCAAAATTATCGATGGCGACCAGATCCTGGGCTTGATCGCGCAATACTGGGGCCGGGCCGGACGGCTGACCGGGGACGGCGTGGTCGCGACGGTGATGTCCAACCTGGGACTGGAGCGGTTCCTGTCATCCGAGGGCATCGCGCTGCATCGCACCCAGGTCGGCGACCGCTACGTGGCCGAGCGCATGCGCGCCAGCGGCATCAACGTCGGCGGCGAGCAGTCGGGCCACATGATCCTGTCGGACTACGCCACGACCGGCGACGGCCTCGTGGCGGCGCTGCAGGTCCTGGCCGTCCTGATCAAGCAGGGCCGCCCGGCGAGCGAGGCGTGCAAGCTGTTCGACCCGTTGCCGCAGATGCTGCGCAACGTGCGCTTCACCGGGCGCTCGCCGCTGAAGGACCCCCACGTGATCGCGGCGGTGGCCGATGCCGAGGCCGAGCTGGGCCAGACCGGCCGGCTGCTTCTGCGGCTGAGCGGCACCGAGCCGCTCCTGCGTGTCATGGCGGAGGGCGAGGATGAGGCGATGGTGAGCCGGATCGTCGCCCGGCTTTGCGACACGATCCGTACGGCGACGCACGAGGCCGCGTGAGCGACATGCCCCGCGGCCGGGTCCTGGTCGTCGCGGGTTCGGACTCCGGCGGCGGCGCGGGCATCCAGGCAGACATCAAGGCGATCATGGCCTTGGGCGGCTACGCCGCGACCGCGATCACGGCGCTGACGGCGCAGAACACCTTGGGAGTGCACGGCGTGCTCCCGGTGCCGCCGGACTTCATTCGCCTGCAGATCGACGTTGTGCTGGACGACATCGGCGCGGATGCGATCAAGACGGGGATGCTGGGCGGCGCCGAGGCGGTGCAGGGGGTAGCGGCAGCGCTCCGTGGGCGCGGCGGCCTGATACCCTTGGTGGTGGACCCGGTCATGGTCGCCAAGGGGGGCGCACGCCTGCTGAACGACGTGGCAGTCGCGGCGTTGCGGCGCGACCTGTTGCCGCTCGCGACCCTGCTGACGCCCAACGTGCCGGAGGCGGAGGCGCTGACCGGCCTCTCCATCGCCGACCACGCCGCCGCCCGCCATGCAGCGCAGGCGTTGCTGGAGCTGGGTGCCGCGGCCGTGCTGCTGAAGGGCGGGCACCTGCCCGGGCCGGTGGTGCAGGACATCCTGGCGACGCCGGGCGGCCTTGAGGTGATCGAGAGCCGGCGCGTCGAGACGCGCCACACCCACGGCACCGGCTGCACGCTGGCCAGCGCGGTCGCCTCCGGGCTGGCGCAGGGCATGACGCTTTCGGATGCGGTATGGCGCGGCACGGCCTATGTCCACGCGGCGATCCTGGCAGCACCTGGGTTCGGCGCCGGGCACGGGCCGCTCGGGCATGGCGTGACCGTCGATCCCGGCCGGCTTGCCTGGACGCCGGCCCGCGGCTAAGTCTCGCGGCGGGCCACGTCCCCCCACCGGGACGCTTCTCTTCTGAAAGGGAGAGCGAACATGACGCTCGCACTCGACGCGGCGCCGGTTGCGGCAAAGCCGTATCTGCGCCCAGCCAATCCCGACTTCTCGTCCGGTCCCTGCGCCAAGCGCCCCGGCTGGAGCCATGAGGCGCTGTCCGGCGCTCTGCTGGGCCGCAGCCATCGCGCGGCCGGGCCGAAGGCGCGCCTGGCCGAGGTGATCGACCGCTCGCGCGCCATCCTGGGCCTGCCGCAGGACTGGGTGCTCGGCATCGTTCCCGGCTCCGACACCGGCGCGGTCGAGATGGCGATGTGGTCCATGCTCGGCGCCCGCGGCGTGGACATCCTGGCGTTCGAGAGCTTTTCCGAGGCTTGGGCCACCGATGTCGTGAAGCAGCTCAAGCTGGCCGACGCCCGGGTGCTGACCGCGCCCTATGGTAGACTGCCGGATCTTGCCCAGGTCGATTCCGCCCGTGACATGGTGCTGGCCTGGAACGGCACGACGTCTGGCGTGCGGCTGCCCCATGCCGATTGGATCGCCCGGGATCGCGAGGGCCTGGTGATCTGCGATGCCACCTCGGCCGCCTTCGCCATGGCGCTGCCTTACGAAAAGCTCGATGTCGTCACCTGGTCCTGGCAGAAGGTCCTGGGCGGGGAGGCCGCGCACGGCATGCTGGCCCTGTCGCCGCGGGCCGTCGCCCGGCTGGAAGGCTACAAGCCGGCCTGGCCGCTGCCGAAGGTGTTCCGCCTGACCAGCGGCGGCAAGCTCAGTGCCGGCATCTTCCGGGGCGAGACGATCAACACGCCCAGCATGCTCTGCGTCGAGGACGCGCTCGATGGCCTGCGCTGGGCGGAGGGCATCGGCGGTTTGCCGGCGCTGATCGCGCGCAGCGAGGCGAACCTCGCTGCCCTCGCCGCCTGGGTGGAGCGCACGCCTTGGGTCGATTTCCTGGCGGCGGACCCGGCGACCCGGTCCTGCACGTCTATCTGCCTGCGCATCACCGCGCCCTGGTTCGCTGGGCTGGCACCCGACGAGCAGGCGAAGGCGGCCAAGCGGCTGGCGTCCCTGCTGGACCGGGAGGGCGTCGCGTTCGATATCGCCTCCTACCGCGATGCGCCGCCGGGCCTGCGGATCTGGGGCGGCGCCACCGTGGAAACCGCCGACATCGAGGCGTTGCTGCCTTGGCTCGACTGGGCCTACGCCCAGGTGCGGCCGGCATGACCGCCCGGGTCTTGATCAGCGACAAGCTCTCGCCCGCAGCGGTCGAGATTTTCCGTGCGCGCGGCCTTGCGGTCGATCTGCAGCCCGGCTTGGCGCCCGCGGAGCTGCGCGCCGTCATCGGCGACTACGACGGCCTCGCCATCCGCTCCGCCACCAGGGTGACGCGCGAGCTGCTGGATGCGGCGCCTCGGCTGCGGATCATCGGCCGGGCCGGCATCGGAGTGGACAACGTGGACGTGAAATCCGCGACCGCCCGCGGCGTCGTTGTCATGAACACGCCGAACGGCAACGCCATCACCACGGCCGAGCACGCCATCGCCATGATGTTCGCCCTGGCCCGGCAAATCCCGGAGGCGACAGCCAGCACCCGGGCTGGCAAGTGGGAGAAGAACCGCTTCCTGGGCGTGGAGCTGACGGCCAAGACGCTCGGCCTGATCGGCTGCGGCAACATCGGCTCCATCGTGGCGGAGCGGGCGCTGGGCCTGCGCATGCGGGTCATCGCCTATGATCCCTACCTCACGGAAAAACGGGCGCTCGACCTGGGCGTGGAGAAGGTGGAGCTGCCGGAGCTGCTGGCCCGGGCCGACGTGATCACCCTGCACACGCCGCTCACAGATGCGACGCGCAACATCCTGTCGCGCGACGCCATCGCGGCGTGCAGGCGCGGCGTGCGGATCGTGAACTGCGCCCGCGGTGGGCTGGTGGACGAGGCGGCGTTGGCGGAGGCGCTCAAGTCGGGCCAGGTTGCCGGAGCGGCACTCGACGTGTTCGAGACGGAGCCTGCGACCCACAGCCCGCTGTTCGCCTTGGACAACGTGGTGTGCACGCCGCATCTGGGCGCCGCGACATCGGAGGCGCAGGAGAACGTCGCACTGCAGGTCGCCGAGCAGATGAGCGACTTCCTGCTGACCGGCGCCGTGTCGAACGCGATCAACATGGCGTCCGTCTCGGCGGAGGACGCGCCGCGGCTCAAGCCGTACATCGAGTTGTGCCGGCTGCTGGGCTTGTTCGCCGGGCAGATGACCCAGGCGGGGGAGGGCGTGCTGCGCAGCGTGTCGGTCGAGTACGAGGGCCTGGCCGCGCCGCTCAACCACCGGCCGCTGACGGCGGCGCTGCTGTCGGGGTTGCTGACGCCGCTGATGGCTGGGGTCAACATGGTGAACGCGCCGGTGATCGCCCGCGAGCGCGGCCTGGACGTGGCGGAGACCGTGCATGACCGGCCGAGCGAGTACCAAACGCTCGTGCGCGTGACCGTCGCGACCGACCGGCAGACCCGCTCCGTCGCCGGCACCTTGTTCGCCGGCGCACGCCCGCGGCTGGTCGAGATCAAGGGCATCAAGGTCGAGGCCGATTTCGGCCGGTCCATGCTGTACGTCACGAACCAGGACCGGCCCGGCTTCATCGGCCGCTTCGGTGCGACGCTGGCGGATGCGGGCATCAACATCGCTACCTTCCACCTCGGGCGCGCCGAGACCGGCGGCGACGCGATCTGCCTGGTCAGCGTGGATCAGCCGGTTCCGGATGCTGTTCTGGCGTCGGTGCGCGCCCTGCCGCTGGTCATGCAGGCGACGCCGCTGGAATTCTAGGCTATAAGCCGGCTGGCCCATGACCGAAGACACGCTCCCCAACCCGGCGCTGCTGCCCTCCGGCCTGCGCGACCTGCTGCCGCCCGAGGCGGAGGCCGAGGCCGCGACCGTTTCCGCGTTGATGGAAACGTTCTCCGCCCATGGCTACCAGCGCGTGAAGCCGCCGCTGATCGAGTTTGAGGATGGGCTGCTGGCGGGATCGGGCGCGGCGGTGACGGACCAGATCTTCCGCGTCATGGACCCGGACACCCACCGCATGATGGGCGTCCGGGCCGATATGACGCCGCAGGTGGCCCGCATCGCCGCCACCCGGCTGGGAGGCAGCCCGCGCCCGCTGCGGCTGTCCTACGCCGGGCAGTGCCTACGGGTGCGCGGTAGCCAGATCGCGCCGGAGCGGCAGGTGGCGCAGGCTGGGCTGGAACTGCTCGGCGTGGACAGTGCTGCGGCCGACGCGGAGATCGTGCTGGTGGGTGCCGAGGCGCTGGCCGGGGTCGGCATGGGCCGGGTCAGCTTCGACCTGACGCTGCCGCAGCTGGCGCCGACCTTGCTGGACGAGGCCGGCCTTGCCGGCGCGTCCCGCCTCGCGCTGACGCGGGCGCTGGACCGCAAGGATGCAGCCGCCGTCGCGGAGCATGGCGGGGCGCTTGCCCGGTTGCTGACCGATCTGCTGCTGGTTGCCGGGCCGGTCGCGCCCGCCTTGGAAGTGCTGGAGGCTGCCCGGCTGCCGCCCCTGGCCGCGACGCTGTGCTCCCGCCTGCGCCAAACGGTGCAGGCGATCCTGCGACAGGCGCCGCACATCCGGTTGACCCTCGACCCCATCGAGTTCCGCGGGTTCCGCTACCATACCGGCGTCTGCGTCACGGTGTTCGCGCCGGGCCGGCATGAGGAGCTGGGCCGCGGCGGCCGCTATGTCTCCGGAGACGGCGAGCCGGCGGCCGGCCTCACGCTCTACCCCGATGCGATGCTGCGCGCGCTGCCGGCCCACGCCACGCGGCGGCGGGCGTTCCTGCCCTGGAACACGCCGCGCGACCAGGGGGCCGCCCTGCGCGACAAGGGCTACGCGACGCTTCCGGCGCTGGCAGACGGGCCTGACCCGGCCGACGAGGCCCGACGCCTCGGATGCACCCACATCCTGCGGGACGGTGCAGTCGTCCCGCTCACCGCGGAGAGCTGAATGCCCAACGTTGCCGTGATCGGTGCCCAGTGGGGCGATGAGGGAAAAGGCAAGGTCGTGGACTGGCTTGCAAGCCGCGCCGACGTCGTGGTGCGTTTCCAGGGCGGGCACAACGCCGGGCATACGCTGGTGGTCGGCAATCAAACCTACAAGCTGTCTCTCCTGCCCAGCGGACTGGTGCGCGGCAAGCTGGGAATTATCGGCAACGGAGTCGTGATCGACCCTGTGGCGTTGCTGGCCGAGATGGACCGGGTGCGCGCCCAGGGCCTGGACGTGACGCCGGACAACCTGCGCATCGCCGAGAACGCCATCCTGATCCTGCCGGTGCACGGGGCGCTGGACCGCGCCCGCGAGGCTGCCCGCGGCGACCGCAAGATCGGCACCACCGGCCGCGGCATCGGCCCGGCCTACGAGGACAAGGTCGCGCGCCGCGCCATCCGCGTCTGCGACCTCGCCGAACCCGAGGTGCTGTCCGACAAGCTCGACGAGCTGCTGCTGCACCACAACACGCTGCTGACCGGCCTGGGCGCGCAGCCGGCGCAGAAGCAGGAGCTGCTGGGTCTGCTGCTCGGTTTGGCACCACGCCTGCTGCCGCATGTCGAGGCCGTGTGGGAACGCCTCGACGAGGCGCGGCGGGCAGGCCGGCGCATTCTGTTCGAGGGTGCACAGGCCGTGATGCTGGATGTGGACCACGGGACCTACCCGTTCGTGACCAGCAGCAACACGATCGCCGCGACCGCGGCGGCCGGATCAGGCGTTGGCCCGGCGGTGATCGGCTTCGTTCTAGGAATCGCCAAGGCCTACTCGACCCGCGTGGGCGCCGGGCCATTCCCGACGGAGCTGCACGATGACACCGGACGCCACCTCGGCACCCGCGGGCACGAGTTCGGCACCGTCACCGGCCGCCCGCGCCGCTGCGGCTGGTTCGATGCGGCGCTGGTCCGGCAAGCGGTCAAGGTTGGCGGCATCCAGGGTCTGGCGTTGACCAAGCTCGACGTGCTGGACGGCATGAAGGAATTGAGGATTGGCGTCGGCTACGAGATCGCCGGGCAACGGCTGGGTCATCTCCCCGCAGGCCAAGCAGCCCAGGCCGCAGCCAAGCCGATCTATGAGACGATAGAGGGCTGGGCCGCATCGACCCGGGGCGCACGGTCCTGGGCGGCGCTGCCGGCCCAGGCAATCAAGTACGTGCGCCGCATTGAAGAATTGGTCGAGACGCCAGTGACGCTGCTGTCCACCAGCCCGGAACGGGACGACACGATCCTGATGCGCGACCCGTTTGAAAGCTAGGCTGCCCCGCCGGCCATGCGGGGCACCGCCACCTAGGCCGCTTGCTGGGTTGCCATCCGACGCTCGGCAACCTGGGTCTTCATAGCCTTCTGCAGCTTCTCAAACGCCCGAACCTCGATTTGCCGCACCCGTTCGCGGGAGATGCCATACTGCTGCGACAGATCCTCCAGCGTCGTCGGGTTGTCCTTGAGCCGCCGCTCGATCAGGATATGCCGCTCCCGCTCGTTCAGCGTCTTCAACGCGCCGCTGAGCAGCGCCTTGCGGCCGCTCAACTCCTCGCGGTCGGCAAGCATGCTCTCTTGGCTATCGCTCTCGTCCACCAGCCAGTCCTGCCACTCACCCTCACTGTCGGCGCGGACCGGGGCGTTCAGGCTGTTGTCCGGCGCCGCAAGGCGCCGGTTCATGCTGACCACGTCCTGCTCAGGTACCGCGAGCATCCGCGCGATCTTTGCAACCTGTTCCGGCTGCAAGTCGCCGTCCTCGATGGCCTGCATCTGGCCTTTCAATCGGCGGAGATTGAAGAACAGCTTCTTCTGCGCGGCCGTGGTGCCCATCTTCACGAGCGACCAGCTATGCAGTATGTATTCCTGGATCGCCGCCCGGATCCACCACATTGCGTAGGTCGCCAGGCGGAAACCGCGATCCGGGTCGAACCGCTTCACCGCCTGCATCATGCCGACGTTGCCCTCGCTGATCAGTTCGCCTACCGGCAGGCCGTAGCCGCGGTAGCCCATCGCGATCTTGGCAACCAAGCGAAGATGCGAGGTGACGAGCTGGTGGGCGGCGCCCATGTCCTCGTGGTCGCGCCACCGCCGCGAAAGCTCCAGTTCCTCTTCAGGAGCGAGCATCGGGAACTTGCGGATTTCTTGCAGATACCGCGATAAATTGCCCTCAGGGGCAACGTTGATAATGGCAGCAGCCATGTGGGGCCTCTTTCGCCTCGATGATCAGTCTCAACCCTATACGGCGCTGCGACACAATCGGTTGCGACGGAATTGAAGATAGGCGCGGGGATCACCATCACGTCCCAGAGACCATCCCGCAGCGATGATCATACTGGACAGGCCCCAACGCGGCACGCCCGCCACGTCAAGTTGAATGCTTATACAGGACCACGCAGGTCCTGTCAATCAAGTCGCGAAGATCCATGGCCTAACGATCCAGCATTGCGACCAGCGCCGCCATGTCGGCCGGCATGGGCCGCTCGAACAGCAGCGTCCGCCCTGTGCGCGGATGAGTGAAACCAAGTCGGGCCGCATGCAGCGCCTGCCGCGGAAAGTCGAGCAGGGCGGCGCGCGCGGGATCGGGCAGCGACTTCGCAGCCGCCGGCACCCGGCGGAGATACACGGGGTCTCCCACCACGGGGTGCCCGGCGCTGGCCAGATGGACGCGGATCTGATGCGTCCGCCCCGTCGCCAACAGGCACTCGACAAGCGTGACGGACACCGGCCAGGTGCGCAGGGTGCGATACCGGGTCAAGGCCGGCTTGCCGCCCCGGGCCACCACCGCCATGCGCTTGCGTTCCCGCGGGTCCCGGCCGATGGCACCCTCGATCTCGCCGGCCGCCGGAGTCGGGATGCCCCAGACCAGGGCGTGGTAGGCGCGGTCGATGTCGCGGGCAGCGAACGCGGCGGACAGCGCGGCCAGCGCCTGCTCCGTCTTGGCGACCACCATGACACCCGTCGTGTCCTTGTCGAGCCGGTGCACGATGCCGGGCCGGCGCTCGCCGCCGATGCCCGGCAGGCTGTCGCCACAATGCGCCAAGAGGGCGTTGACCAGCGTGCCGTCCTCGTTGCCGGGCGCCGGGTGCACCACGAGGCCGGCCGGCTTGTCGAGCACGATCAGGTCGAAGTCCTCGTGCAGGATCTCGAACCGGATGCGCTGCGGCTCTGGACGGGCAGCGACGGAGACCGGGGGCTGCACGACGAAGACCGCGCCGGGCCGCACGGGTTCGGCGGGATCATGGAGAGCCACGTTGTCGCGCAGCACGGCGCCGTCTTGCATCAGGGACTTGACGCGGGAGCGCGACAACGTGCCGATGGCGTCCGCCAGGAACCGGTCCGTCCGCTGCCCGCACGCGCTTGGGCCGGCGACGACCTTGATCGCTTCCGGCAGGGGCCGGACTGGAGGGGCAGCGTTGGGCGCATTGAAAGCCGCGGTGATCGTCATGGGTGTCCTGATCGTCGTCGGCACGGTGGGCCTCTTCGTCGTGCTCGCCCAGCGTATGTCGGCCGGCGCCGGGCCGATTGCCAGTGTCACCCTGGACGAGCCGCCCGGCACGCGGATCGCTGGCGCCTCGGCTGCCGCCGACCGGATCGCGGTGCAGCTTGCGGGCGGCGGTCCCGACCGCGTGGTGCTGGTCGATCTGAAGTCCGGCCGTGTGCTGGGCCACGTGGCGCTGGCCCGCTGATGGCACACAAGAAGCCGAACCTGCCGACCAAGGTCTGCGCCGCCTGCGGACGCCCGTTCGCTTGGCGCAAGAAATGGGCGGCGTCATGGGAGGAGGTCCGCTTCTGCTCCGACGCCTGCCGCACCGGCCGGCGCGACGCGGCGCGCCGAAAGCTCCCGACGAAAGGCGCTTGATTCCCTGGAGTGCCTGCCCTAGTTAGCCCTCGGCCATGTCCTGTTCGTCTAGAGGCCTAGGACACCGCCCTCTCACGGCGGTAACAGGGGTTCGAATCCCCTACGGGACGCCAGGCCTGCCATCACCGTTGCATGCTGGCAATTTATTTTGGTCGCGGCCTTCGCTGTCGAAATCGGCAGTAGTAAACCCGCTCAGCTTATCGAGAGAACTCATAACGATCTGGCGTAAGTAGACCAGGGGGTTTAACCTCCGGCATGTTACCGGTAGTCTGGGCAGGCCCATTACGCCAGGACGCAGCATGTTGATTCGGAACGCCGTGGTCGGACTCGCAGCGGCATCACTCATCGCGGCGCCCGGTCTTGCTGCCCCGCCCCAGGACCCCGCAGGCATCCTCGCGTTGCAAGCCGAGAACGATGCGGCATCGACGTTGAAGGGTACGTCCGACCAGTACTACACCAGCGGCCTGCGGCTCGGCTACACATCGGGCACCAACGCGGTTCCAGACGCGCTCTCGGGTTTGGGCCGCGCCGTGTGGGGCGACGGGGTGCAGCGGATCAGCCTGGACATCAGCCAATCCATCTTCACGCCCCGCTACACGCAAATCAGCCCGCCGGACCCGCGCGACCGGCCCTACGCCGGCTACCTGAACGCGACCCTTGGGCTGCTGCACGATAGCGACAACGCCCGCAGCCTGCTGGCGTTGTCGCTTGGCGTGATTGGGCCTTCGGCGCTTGGACGCCAGGTGCAGAACGGGTTCCACGACCTCATCGGCGACACGCCCAACCGCGGCTGGTCGGCGCAACTCAAGGACGAGCCGGCCATCGAACTCCTGGCGGAGCGGACATATCGCCTGCCCATCGCCCAATTCCATGGCGTCGAGACCGATGCGCTGCCGGCCTTGACGGCCGGGGTGGGCACCGTTCGGGACTACGTACAGGCAGGCGTCAGCTTCCGGCTCGGCCAGGGACTCGACAGCGATTTCGGCGCGCCGCGCATCCGGCCCGGCCTCAGCGGGTCGGACGCCTACACGCCCACGCGCCCGTTTGCCTGGTATGTGTTCGCCGGCGCCGACGGCCAGGGCATCGCGCGCGACGTGTTCCTGGACGGCAGCACGTTTCGCGCCCGCGGCCCGTCGGTCGACAAGCGGCCCTACTTGGGGGAGTTCCAGGCCGGCCTGGCTGCCATGCTGTATGGCGTGCGCGTGACCTACACGCAGACCTGGCAGACCGACTCGTTTAAGGGGCAGAAGAGCGGGCTGTTCAACTTCGGCTCGCTGGCGCTGTCGGCGCGGTTCTAGCCGGCGGTCTCCGGCACGAGGTCGGCCGCCACGCCTGCGGTCTGGTCCGCCTCTCCGTCCGTCAGCGTGCGCCAAGTGCCCTGCACAAGGATTTCGCAGGGCCGAAACCGGGCCTTGTAGGCCATCTTGCGGCTTTCCGGCACCCAATAGCCCAGATACACATAAGGCAGCTTCTGCGCCCGGGCGCGCTCGATCAGCCAAAGGATCGCGTAGGTGCCGAGCGACTGGCGCTCGCATTCCGGCGCGAAGAAGCTGTATACCGCCGAAAGGCCATCGCCGAGCCGGTCGGTGAGGCAGCCGCCGATCAGCCGCTCGCCCGGGCCGCGGAACTCGGTGATGGTGGTCTCGATCGGCGTGTCCTCGATCATCGCGCGGTAGTCGTAGAAACTCATGGTCGCCATGTCGCCGTCGCCGTGCCGCGCCTGCTGGTAGCGCTGGAACAGCTGGAACTGCTCCGCCGTGGCGCGCGCGGGCATGTTGTAGCCCTCGACCCCGGCGTTGGCCCGGCCGATGCGGCGCAGGCCGCGGTCGGGCACGAAGGTCGCGACGGGAATCCGGATCGGCACGCAGGCCTGGCAGGACGGGCAGACCGGGGCATAGGCGATGTTGTGGCTGCGGCGGAACCCGGCCCGGGACAGCCGGTCATGCAGGTTGTCGGCGTCCGGCCCAGTAATCTCCGTCACCACCTTGCGCTCGGTCCGGCCCGAAACGTAGGGGCAGGGAAGCGGAGCCGTGGTGTAGAAGAACTGCGGTCGGCGCGGCGGCTTGTAGGTCATGCGTATCCGGATCCCCGGGGCATGTTCCCGAAATCGGCGGGCGCGGTCAACGCCCCGTCCAACGCCCGGGCGCGGACCACGACGACGCCCGACACCAGGTCATGCAGCGTCCGGTGCCGGGTGGTCAGCAAGGCCGCCGCCAGCCACACCACCCCGGCGCCTAGCGTCAGCCACAGCCCGGCGGTGAACAGGATCGCCTGCAGCAGCGACGGGCGACCCAGATCCTGGTCCCGCCGCACGGCCAGGTCCATCATCGCCTGGCCCGGCGTGGCGCTGCGCGCGCTGGCCACGAACAAGACATGGTAGGCAAGCGGCACGATCGGCAGCAACCCGAGCAGCGGCAGCCCCAGCCCCAAGGTCAGCAGTCCGAAGCCGACCAGCAACACCCACAGCACCGCAACGATCCCGCCCGCGAGCAGCAGGTCGATCAGCCAAGCCCAAACTCGGCGGAACAGCACGCCGTCAAGCAGCGGGGCGTCGTCCATGGCCTGTCCGGTGGAGTATGCGCTCATGGCACCAATCCTATGCGGTCCGCCACGGCGGCGGGCTGAGGGCCGATCACGATGGATGTGCCATCCCGCCAGCGCGTCATCAAGGAGGTGGCCGTGCGGAGGAATGGGTTGCCGGACTGCCCAGGCGTCAAGGCGAACAGGCTGCGGTCGAGGTTTTCCAAGTCGTAGACTCCGCGATAGCCGGCGCCATGCACCGATGTCCAGGCATCCCCGCGCATCCCGCCACGATACACCGTCGTATCGTCGCCGGGCTGTACGATCCTGGACGTGGTGAGCCGGCCGAGCACGGGCAACGTTCCCAGCAGCGGATGCGAAAAAATAGCTTGGTGCGCACTGCCCCAGCGCCAGCCGTCCGGCTGCGGGCCATAGGCGGCGGCAAGGCCGGCCAGCGCGGCCTTCAGCGCCTCGGCCAGCATCGGCCCGCAGTCGCCCT
>CAXSHI010000128.1:0-12953 GCA_964236755.1 uncultured Acetobacteraceae bacterium | reverse complement strand
GACTACGGCTCGGAGCACGACGTGGCGGATTATGCGGCGGCCATCCACACCAACCGGTCCGGCGACCTCGTGGTGCCCGACGAGATGCGGTCGGCCATCCTGCAGATGCGCAGCAACCCCGTCCTTTCGGCCAAGCTGGCCGCGGACAACATGCGGCGGGAGCGCGTCGCGATGGAGGCGCAGCTTGGGCGCCGGGTGAGGTCGGCGGATCTTTATCTGATGCATGTTCTCGGCCCAACCGGCGCCATGCGCTTCCTTGAAGCGTTGGCCAAGCGGCCGAGCGAGTCCAGCCTGAGGGTGGCGAGCCTGAAGGTGATGCGCAACGCCGGGCTTTTGGCGCAGGACGGCCATCCGCTGACCGTCGGCAACACCTACACCGCCGCCGCGAAGATGCTTGACGCGCAGCATTTGCACTCGGCGCCGCTTCTGGTGACGGCGCGGGACGGGACCCCGACGGCGCCACCGGCGGAGATGCCCTAAGGCCGGCCTCAGTCCGGCAGCGCATGAACCCGATAGGTCCTTGCGTTGGTCCCGCGACAACGGCTGTATGCCATGCCGGCCGGTGCCGGCTCCCGATGACGTCGCGGGCATCGTTGCAGGCGAGGAGGAACCACGTTGACCCCGCTATTCCGCCTTTTGCAGCGTCTCCCAGCGGTTCGGCGCCTTCAAGACGAGCGCGACAACCTGCGCGCCGACCAGAACTCGATGCAGCTGAAGCTTCGGGCCGCCTCCGCCGAGATGGGCGTGCTGGAAGAGCAATGCCGCGTGCTGCGGCGGGAGCGGGACCAACTGGCTGAGGCCGCGGCGCGGCAGACGGCGGACCATGGGACGCAGATCGATGCGGCGCTCCTTGCCAATGCAATCTTGCTAAAGGAGCGCGACGCCCTCATCGAGGAACGCGACCGGCTCGCCCGCATCCCGGACGAATCACCCCTCGATGAGCTGCATCGCGCCGCTGAGCCGATCAAGGCGGCGGGATAGGCGCGCGTCAGCGTCATTTCTCCAGCACATAACTCCCCGGCGCATCCTGCAAAGGCGGGTAGCGCCCGCCGCCCAGCGTGGGCGGTGCGGCTTTCTCACCGGAGCGCGCAGCAAGCCAAGCGAACCAATCCGTCCACCAGCTCCCGTCATTGGCCTGCGCCGCCGCGCGCCATTGCTCCGGCGTTTGGGCCGCATCCTCGTTCGTCCAAAAGGTTCCCTTGCCGCCGGGCGGGTTGATGATCCCAGCGATGTGTCCGCTTGACGCCACAACGTAGCGCACGGCGCCGCCCGTGAGATGGGTGACGCGCCAGGCGGCCTTCCACGGCACGATGTGGTCCTTCTCCGCACCCACGGCATAGATGTCCTGGCAAATGCGGCCAAGATCCAGCGCCTCGCCCTTCAGCTGGATCTTGCCAGGCTCGATCAGGTTGTTCTCGACATAGGTATTGCGCAAGTACCAGCCGTGCGCCGTGCGGGCCATGCGGGTGCCGTCGCTGTTCCAGTACAGCAGGTCGAAGGCCGGCGGCTTCTGCCCGAGCAGGTAGTTGTTCACCACGTTCGACCAGATCAGGTCGTTGCTGCGCAACAGGTTGAACATGTTGGACATCTCGCGGCTGTCGAGGTAGCCGCGCTCCATCATTTGCTGCTCCATGAAGTCGATGGTCGGCTCGCCCAGGAAGATGGCGGTGTCGCCGACCCGGGAAAAATCCTGCAGGGACACCATGAACGTCACCGCGCCGAACCGCTCGTCGCCCCGGGCGGCGAGCCAGGCCAGCGTCATGGCCAGCAGCGTGCCGCCGATGCAGTAGCCCATGACGTTGACCGTGGGGCTGCCGGTGATCTCCCGCACCACGTCGCTCGCGGCGAGCGGGCCGAGGTCCACGTAGTCCTCGATGGTGGTGCCCTCCATGGTGCTGTCGGGGTTGCGCCAGGACACCATGAACACGGTGAAGCCCTGCTCCACCAGGTGGCGCACCATGCTGTTCTTCGGCTGCAGATCGAGGATGTAGAACTTGTTGATCCAGGGCGGCAGGATCAGCAGCGGCACCTCGTGCACGGCACCGCCCTTCGGCGTGTATTGAATCAGCTCGATCAGCTTGTTGCGATACACCACCTTGCCCGGCGACAGCGCCAGGTTGCGCCCCGGCGCGAACGCCGTGACGTCCACCATGCTGAGCTTGCCCTCCTTGATGTCGTGCAGGAGGTTGCGGGCACCCTCGGCGATGCTGGCGCCGCCGGTTTCCACGGCGCGCTTCAGCGCCGCCGGGTTGGCGGCAAGCTGCAGGGTGGGACTCATCGCATCGACGAACTGGCGCAGGTGGAAGTTGAGGTGCTGGCGCTCCGCCGTGCTCAGGCCGTCGGCCTCGCCTGCCTGCCGCAGCAGCCAGTCCGACGCGAGCAGATAAAGGTCCCTCAGCGTGCGGTAGGCGGGATTGCTCTGCCACTCCGGCGCGGCGAACCGCTTGTCGCCGGCGCCGCCGGTCCCTGCCGGCACCGTGCCGGGCTGCCCCCACCACCGTTGGCCGGCCTCGTTCCAAGCGTCCATCGCCGACTGCCAAACTCGCGTGTTGAACTCGGCGGCGGCGGCGAGCGCCTTGTCAGGCCGGCTCATGGAGTGCAGCCAAACCGTGCGGAGCGCCCGCGCGATCTCCGCCCAATCGACCGGGATCACCTGGTGCAGCGGGTTGGCGTTGAGCGCGTCCTCGGTGGCGCGCAGGATCGGGTCGCGGGCCAGCATCTCGCCAAGCTGCCGCAGGCTGCCTTGCAGCAGGCCGCCGGCGAACTGGTCGGACCGCGTCTGCCAGGCCGTCTGTCCCGGCGTGCCGTCCGGCGCCGGGGCCATGCCGCGTCCCAGCTTCGAGGCTGCCTCTGCCCACGACGTCCATAGGCCGAGCATCATCTCGGCACCCGGCGGAACCACCCCGACAGCCGCACCCGCCCGGTCGCGCTCCACATCGCTGCGTCCGTCCTGCGCTGGGGCGGATGCCGCTTCGCGAGGGGGCGTCCCGGAGCCTTGGCCTGCCATCGTTCAACATCCTCCCGCTGGCGCATCGCCGCTTGGCCGCGGCCCATGCTGTGATCATGTGGTAGGCAGCGCCCGTGAGGAGGTCAACAGCCGCGGCATGAACCGTGCGGCCCGTGGCCTGGCTGACACGACCATTCCCTCCCAGCCTGTCCCCGTGGGCAGACTAGGGAGATGCCGGACGCGCGGTGCGCCGAACCTACCCATGATCGGCGGCCCCTTTGGCGGAGGACGCCGATACGGCCCGCCTAGCGGACGATGCGGCCGAACACGTAGCCGACCGCGGTTGCGACGCCCAGGGCCGCAAAGGGCCGCATCCGCACCTGCTCCGACAGGCTCTCCTTCTGCGCATCGACCTGGGCTGCCGTCCGGCGGGCGCCGGCGACGGCGCCGCGCACCTGGTCGGCACCCCGACGGATCGGCGTCGCCACCGTTTCCGTCACTGTGGCTGCGGCGTTGGATACGGCGGCGGCGGCGCGCTGCTTGGCATCCGCCAGGAACGGCGCCGGGTCGGTCGCGCGCAGCTCATCGAGCTGGGCACGGAGCTGTTCGACTTCGGACGAGGTGGTGTTCGGCGTGTCTGCCATGGGGTCCTGCCTCTTGCTATCTCTTTGTAATGCCGCAGCAGGGGCCGGGGTTGCAGCGCATCGGCCGAGAGGAGGCATGCGAGGAGCGGGACGGCCCTTTCCGAGAGCGCAGAAGTCGCCAGGACGCGATGCGGCCGGGCGCCGATACGGCGGACCTTGCCGCTGCGACCCGTTTCGACACGCGCCACTGAGCAATTCGCAACGTTATCAATACGGCAGGCAAAGGACCACCATGAATGGAATGATATTCCTACAAAGCACAGAACTTCAGGGAGCATCCACAACCAGAGGCAGTAACTCTTTGACCAATATTCTCTAGCAAAACCCATCTTGATGCGGGTAAAGCCTGCCTCCAGGGACATTTGAGAGTGGGTTGCATGCTGGAGCCAATTCCCGAGGATGCCGTCGTGCGCGCTGGCCGTGTTTTCGTCGCCTTGCGAAAATCCGGCCACGTGTCCGGCAGCAAGAGCCGGGTGTTCCACGCCGTGACGCCATACTGCCGCATGTCGCTCTGCGCCGACGAGCCGGGACCCGGCTCGCACTGGGCTGAGCCGCCGGGGCAGCAGATCACCTGTGCGGCCTGCCTCCGGCGCCTGACCCGTCTTGGGGACCGCTGGCGCGCCGCCTAAGCAGGCATTCTTGGCCCGAGCCACGAGTGCCTGCTGAAGAGTTGTTCGAGACGCATCATTCTATTTGCTGCGTATGGAACGCTTCGCAGAATGATGCCTAGCCGAACGCGCCGACCTCGTGCGACAGCGCCGCCGTGATCTCGCGCGTCAGGCCGAACAGGCGGTGCATCGGCTCGAAGATCCGCTCATGCTCGCCGGCATAGGAGGCGTGGGCGCCGGGGCCGGGCGGCTCGCCGAAGTCGCGCTGGGCCGCGGCCCCGCTGTCGCGCGGGAAGATCTCGGTCAGGATGTCGAGCGTCGCGACGACGTCCAAGCGCAGCAGCCGCGCCCGCAGACCCTCCGGCGTGGCGCCGTGGCGCGGCGAGAAGTCCGGCACCTGCACCGCCAGCAGCCAGACCCGGCTGATGATCGCCAGACGCAGCGCATGCAGCAGCGTTTCGCGGTCCGCCATGTGCGGCAGGTCCGGCCAGACCCGGCGCAACTGCACCTGGTCGGCCTGCGCCCGCCGCATGGTGCCCTGCATCGGCACCCATAGGCCGAGGCCGGTCAGCGCGTTGGCGACATCCACAAGCTGCACCGCCCGGCCCGGCAGCCGTGCGTGCGCCGCCCGGTCCAGCCAGGAGCCGGGATCAAGCATCGACACCGTGCCGCGCAGCACGTCGAGGTCGGAGTGCCGGGCGGCATGTTCGGCCAGCTGCAGCGCGCGGCGGAAGCGCGGGCTGGTCTGCCGCAGCTCGGCGAACAGCTCGGGGTCGCGCCCCACGGCAGCACCCAGGCCGTGTAGCACGTTGGCGCACCAGCCGAGCTGCTGCAGGATCGCGTTGTTCGGGATCGCCCGCAGCTCCCGCGGGTGGCGGATGGCGGCCGGCCCGCCGGAGTCGCTTTGCCGCGCGCTGGGGCGGGACCCGGTGGTGTCCAGAAGCGCCGGGCCGAACGCGCCGAGCAGGGCGGCATAGCCGGGGTCCTCCACCAGTTCCTGCATGGCGTTCGAGGCGGTGGCGAAGAACCCGGCGGCGAAGTCGCCCTCGGCATAGATCGGGTCGGGCCGGGTCGGGGGCGCCTGGAACACGTGCTCGGCCACCCGGGCGATGGTGGCGAGCGCCAGGGCCGGGGTGTCGAACAGCAGGTAGCCGTCGCCGCCCTGGAAGCTGCTCTCCTCGCGGACCCGCAGGCCGCCGGTGGACAGCGCGGCGCGGGCGGCGGACGGCGAAAGGTAGGCGAGCCGGTTCGCGAGCGATCCGGGATGCGCCCCGCGGCCGATGCTCTCGCCGTGCGTGTCGAACAGCACGACCTCGACATCGCCCAGGCCGTGCCGGCCGAGCGCCTCCACCAGGCGGAGCTTCAGGCGCTCGACCAGGTAGCTCGCCGGAAGCTGCCCGAGGTAGCGGCCAGAATCCGAGTAGCCGAATTGCAGGCACACCCGGCCGATCCTGCGCACGTAGGCGCGGTAGTGGGGCGAGCGCAGCGCCTCGTCCAGCACGCGCACGCCTTCCTCCAGGGCATCCGCGGTCTCGAACAGCGGGCTGATCTCGATCTGGTTCTCGACGCCGCAGACCCGCGCCAGCCACAGCGCCGCCAGCAGGGTGTAGCCGCTGCGTGTCTCGGCGATCAGGAACCGCGCCGGGGTGTGGCGGTCGATGTGCTTGGCGATCTGCGCCACCAGCATCATCAGCCGCATGGCCGACGACTGCTCGTCGAGCAGCGCGCCGAAATCGACCGGCTGCGCTTCCACGGCGTCGAGCGCGTCGTCGATGCCGGCCAGCAGCGTGCGGCGGCGGGAGCGGTCGGCCGGCGGGTCGTCGAGGCCGAGGCGCAGCCGGGCGGCGTTGTGCACCTGCGCCGCATTCAGCCGGAAATGCGCGCGGGCGAGGCTCAGCCCGTGCGCGAGCACGCCCGCCCGGGCGACGCACAGGCGGCGCTGCGCCGCCCGGTCCGCCCGTGCGACGGCGCCGGCGAACAGCGGCAGCAGCGGCTCCGGCGAAAGCAGCGCCTCCTCCCGTCCGTCGATCAGCGCGCGGGCGAACGGCTCCACCGCCGCCGGGTCGGGGCCGGACGGCGCCAGGGCGAGCTGCGCGTCCACGGTGGCGAGGGCCTGCTCCACGCGGGCGTGCAGCATGGCGGCGCAAGGCAGGCCGGCGACGTCGGCGGCGAGCCGCGCCAGGCCCAGGCGCTTCATGCGCAGCCGCAGCCGCAGGCTGTCCCACCAGCCGATGTCCGTGCGCCCGTCGGTGTCGAGGCCGACCCAGGAGGCGAGCACCACGGGCGCCGGGTTCAGCCCGGTCCAGGCCTGCGGGAACGCCGCGCCGGCCGCGTCCAGCAGCGCGCCGCACAGCGCATCGAGCGCATTCCGCCCATGCGAGATCGCGGCGTTGGCCGCCTGGAACTCCTCTTCCAGCGTCGGCCTCGATGGCCGGTGGGAGGGCGGGTAGCCGCCAGGCCGCCCACCGCTCGCCGTTTCGGCGATTTCAGCATACACGGGGGGCGCCAGAGCGAAGGTGGGATGCGCTGTGAACACGCAGGCGTAGCGCGGACGCTCCATGAGGGCGCGCACCTCGCGGAGCGGCAGCGGGCTGTCCTCCGGGTTGGGCCGCACGAGGTGCTCCGCTAACTGGGCGAGCGCCACCTGGGAGGCGGCCAGCTCGGCGCCGCCCACGTAGTCCGACAGCCGCCCGGCACGCTCGCCCGCCGCCGCGTCGCGCAGGAAGGCGACGATGCCGGCAAGCTGCGCCTCGTCCAGGCGGCCCTCGTCCAGTTGCCGGCTGATGGCCAGCGCCGCGGTGAGCACCGGGTTGCCGAACGGGTCCTGCACCGCCCGGGCGCGGGTCTCGCTGATGAGGTGCAGCAGGGCGGCGGCGCCGTGCTCCGGGTCGCGCTCCAAGTCGGGCGCTGGGGCGGGCGGAGTGTCGAGCTGCAAGGCGGTTTCCGAGTGCTGCACAGCCGCTGTCCTTATCCGTTCGCCCGGCACGGAAACCGGGGCATCCTGGCCAGGCATGACGCCCGGCCCGTCGTGCTGCGCTGCAATATGCAGGCCACGCGGCCTATCGGCAACCGCGGCGCCGCCCAGGCGTGCTGGCCGGCATCGCCGCCATGCAGTCCCTTATGCGCATTGACCCCTGGTTCGCATTGTGACCAAACAACGTCCAACTATGGATGCAACCCTCACCGTCTCCCGCCTCCGCAAGCCGCGTGGCCAAGGTGCGACGCGCCGGGCCGAAATCTTGCTCGCGGCGCAGCGCCTGTTCCTGGAAGAAGGGTTCGAGCACACCACCATGCGCCGCCTGGCCGAGGCGGTGGGCGTGTCGGCGACCGCACTTTATGTCTATTTCGACGACAAGGACGCGATCCTGCAGGCCATTGCCGAGGCGACGTTTGCCGAGATGCTGGCCGCGCTTGAGGCCAGCCAGGATGCGGCGCTCACGCCCATTGAGCGGTTCCGCGCCGGCCTGCACGCCTACGTGGCCTTCGGGCGCGCCCGGCCCGACGCCTATCGGCTGACGTTCCTGGCCAAGATGCTGGCGCCGGCCTCGCCGGGCCGGCGAGCGATGGAGTGCATGGAATTCGACGCCGCCGACCGCTCCTTCGCCATCCTGGAGCGCGGGGTGGCGGAGCTGATGCAGGCCGGGCAGTTCCGGCCCGGCAACCCGCTCCTGGTGGCAGAGGCGCTGTGGGCGAGCCTGCATGGCGTCACCGCCCTGCTCATCGACCTGTCCGCCCATGTCGAGTCCCCGCCGGACCTGCTGATCGAGACCGTGTTGGAAACGGCGGTCCGGGGCCTGTCGGCTGCATGAATTACCATTGTTAACTTAACGGCGGTGATCTAAGCTCCACTGTGGATTTCCTGGGGACGCCGCCGATGCGAACCGCCGCCCTGCTTGCCTGCCTCGCGCTGCTCGCCTGCGACAAGCCGGCCCCTCCGCAATCGGCCGCGTCGCCGCGGCCGGTGCGGGTCCAGGCCGTGGCGTTCACCGAGCCGCGGGCCACCCTGACCTATTCCGGCACCGTCCAGGCCCGGCGCCAGGCCGACCTGGCGTTCCGGGTCGGCGGCAAGATCATCGCCCGTTCCGTGGACCTGGGGGCGCGGGTCCATGCCGGCGACGTGCTCGCCCGGCTCGACCCTGCGGACCTCACGCTTGCGGCCGGGGCCGCGCAGAACGCCATGGCCGCCGCCGCCGCCGACGCGACGAACGCCCGGCTGGAGTTCCAGCGTTACGAGAACCTCGGGCGCGCGTCGCCCTCCTTCCTAGCGTCCGAGCGCGAGAAGCGCGTGGCCGCCAACATGATGGCCAACGCCCGCCTGTCGCAGGCGCAGCGGCAATACGCGCTGGCGCTGTCGCAGCAGAACTACGGCACCCTGTACGCCGACGCGGACAGCGTCGTGGTGGCGCTGCCGGTCGAGGTCGGCCAGGTGGTGGCGTCCGGCCAGACCGTCATGACCCTGGCGCAGACCGCGGAAACCGAGGTGCAGGTCGATCTGCCGGAGAACCGGCTGCCCGAGCTGCGCGCCGCCGACGAGATCACGGTCGTGCCGTGGTCGGACCCGGCCCGCACGTTCGCCGGCCAGGTGCGCGAGGTCGCAGCCCGCGCCGACCCGGCCAGCCGCACCTTCGCCGTCCGCATCGCGGTGCGGGCACCTGGCGAGCAGCTGGCGCTGGGCGGCACGGCGACGGTGCGGCTCACCGGCCGCGGCGCCGGGCCGGTCGCGATCCTGCCCGCCGCAGCACTCGGCGACTGCGACGGCAAGCCCTGCGTCTGGGTGTTCGACGAGCAGCAGGGCCGCGCGGCGCCCCGCCCGGTCACAGTCGCGGCCTACCAGGAAGACCACGTGGCCATCGCCTCCGGGCTACAGGCGGGCGACCAGGTGGTGACGGCGGGGGTGACGCAGCTCGATCCCGACCTGTCCGTCGTCGCATGGGCCGGAGCGCAGCGATGAACCTTTCCGCCCTTGCGCTGCGCCACCGCACGCTGACCTGGTTTGCCATGCTGGCCATGGCGGCAGCGGGCGTCTGGGCCTACTTCCAGCTCGGCCGCGCCGAGGATCCGCCGTTCACCATCAAGAACATGGTCGTGATCGCCAACTGGCCCGGCGCGTCGGCCGAGCTGATGGCGCGCGAGGTCACCGACCGGATCGAGCGCAAGCTGCAGGAGTTGCCCTTTCTCGACCACGCGGAAACGCAGACCAAGCCCGGCGCCAGCACGACGATCATCACGCTGCTTGACACCACGCCGCCGCGGCGCACGTCGGACCTGTGGTACCAGGTCCGCAAGAAGCTGGCTGATCTCGCGCCCAGCCTGCCGCCCGGCGTGCAGGGGCCGTTCTTCAACGACGAGTTCGGCGACGTGTTCGGCCTGGTGTATGCCCTCACCGCGGACGGCTTCACCCTGCCGGAGCTGAAGCACGTCGCCGAAGACGTGCGCGAGCGGCTGCTCACCGTGTCCGGCGTCGCTAAGGTCCAGTTGGTGGGCCAGCAGGACGAGCGCATCACCATTGAGTTCAGCCCCCGGCGCCTCGCGCAGTTCGGCCTGTCGCTGCAGGATGTCACGGCGGCGGTGCAGCGGGAGAACAGCGTGGTCGCCGGCGGCTTCGTCGAGACGGCGCGCGACCGCATCTTCGTGCGCACCGGTGCCGGGATCGACGGCGTGACGAAACTGAAGGGCCTGCCCTTGCAGGCGGGCGGGCGCCTGGTGCCGCTGGGCGACGTCGCGGAGGTCACGCGCAACACCGTCGATCCGCCGGTCTCCTCCATGCGGTTCGGGGGCAAGCCTGCGCTGGGTATCGCGATCTCGATGGCCGACGGCGGCAACCTGCTTGATCTCGGCCGCCGGGTCGAGGCGCGGGTGGCGGAGCTGGCGCCCACCCTGCCGCTCGGCGTGCGGATGGGCCGGGTGCACGACCAGTCGGAGGTGGTGGCGGCCGACGTGGGTGACTTCCAGGAAAGCTTCCTGGAGGCGCTGGCCATCGTGCTCCTGGTGTCGTTTGCGAGCCTCGGCTGGCGCACCGGCATCGTCGTCGCCGTCAGCGTGCCGCTGGTGCTGGCGGGCGTGCTGGTGGGCATGAAGCTGCTGGGCATCGACCTGCAGCGCATCTCGCTCGGCGCCATGGTGATCGCGCTGGGCCTCCTGGTGGACGACGCGATCATCGCTGTGGAAACCATGTCGGTGAAGCTGGAGCAGGGCTGGGACCGGGTGCGGGCCGGCAGCTTCGCCTACACCTCGACGGCGTTCCCCATGCTGACCGGCACGCTGGTGACGGCGGCGGGCTACCTGCCCATCGGCCTCGCGCAGTCCAGCACCGGCGAGTACACCCAAGATATCTTCCGCGTCGTCGGCCTGTCGCTGGTGCTGTCCTGGATCGTCGCCGTGCTGTTCGTGCCGCTGCTGGGCGCGAGCCTGCTGCCGGAGGTCCGCGCCCATGCGGGCCACGACGTGTACGGCACGCGCGGCTATCGCGTCGTGCGCCGGGTCGTCGGCTGGTGCGTGCGCCGGCGCTGGGTGGTGATCGGCGCGACGGTGCTGGCCTTCGCCGCGGCCGTGGTGGGCTTCGCCGGGGTGCCGCAGCAGTTCTTCCCGAACTCCGACCGGCGAGAGGTCATCATCGACGTGCGCCTGCCGGAGGGCAGCGCCTACGCCGCCACCGCGGCGGAGGTCAACCGGCTCGACGCCGTGCTGGCCGCCGACTCCGGCGTGAAGTCCTGGGTCGATTACGTCGGCAGCGGCGCCCCGCGCTTCTTCCTGGGGTCTGCGCCCGAGCTGGAGAACGCGAACTTCGCCCAGGTGGTCGTCAACATGCGCTCCATCCCGGCGCGGGAGGCGACGCTCGCCCGGCTGCACGCGATGTCGGACAGCGGCGCGTTTCCCGACGTGCGCATGCGCAGCGGCCGGCTGGAGCTGGGACCGCCGGTCGGCTACCCCGTGCAATTCCGCGTCCTCGGCCCCGACCCGCTCGTGCTGCGCGGCGTCGCGGACCTGGTGCGGGCGCAGATGCGCGCCAACCCGCACCTGCGCAACGTCGGCGACAGCTGGGGCAACGCCGCCAAGTCCGTGCAGGTCGAGGTCGATCAGAACAAGGCCCGGCTGCTCGGCCTGACCAGCGAGGACGTCTCGACCGCGCTCCAGGCCGTGCTGCAGGGCGTGACCATGACCCAGTACCGGGAAGGCACCGACCTGATCCCCGTGCTGGTGCGTGCCCGGGTGGCTGAGCGCGGGAACCTTGCGGAATTGGCGGAGCTGCCGATTGCCGCCGGCGGGCGCACCGTGCCGCTGGGCCAGGTGGCGCGCATCTCCTACGGCATCGAGGCGCCGACTGTCTGGCGCCGCAATCGCACGCCGATGCTGCTGGTCCGCGCCGACATCGCGGACAACACCCAGGCGCCGGTCGCGACCGCGCAGGTGCTGCCGACGCTCAATGCGATCAAGGCCGCGCTGCCGCAGGGCTACTCGATCGAGACTGCCGGCGCGGTGGAGGAAAGCGCCAAGGGCCAGGCCTCCGTGAACGCGGTCATGCCGCTGATGGTGTTCGTGATGATCGCCCTGCTGATGCTGCAGCTGCAGAGCTTCGGCCGGGTGGCGATGGTGATCCTGACGGCGCCGCTGGGCCTGATCGGCGTCACCGCGGCGCTTCTGCTGACCGGCGCGCCGTTCGGCTTCGTCGCCACCTTGGGCTTCATCGCGCTGGCCGGGATCATCATGCGCAACTCGGTGATCCTGGTCGATCAGATCGACACCGACGCGCGGGCCGGCCTGCCCATGGCCGAGGCCATCGTCGAGGCCACCGTGCGCCGGACTCGGCCCATCGTGCTGACGGCCGCGGCCGCGATCCTGGCGCTGGTGCCGTTGGCGTTCTCGGTGTTCTGGGGTCCGATGGCGATTGCGATTATGGGCGGGCTGGTGAGCGCCACGGCCTTGACGCTGTGTTTTGTGCCGGCGCTGTATGCCGCCTGGAACCGGGTCGGGCGGGTGCCGGCGCGGACCGGCGCGGACGCGGCGTCGATGGCGCCGAGCAAGGCTTATCAGACCTAGTAGTCAAAACCACGCGCTTAATGCTCTCCGGCGAAATGGCGGGCATCAACCCAAAGCAGTTCTTGTGATGGGCGTTGAGCGCTCCGTCCAAAACTCTTCTGTGTTTCTTCGGCGCGAACCTTCCGTAGATAGTCCTTCCTGGGACATACCATCCTGCTTTTTCCGGACAGTATAACTCTCGTCTGATCGCACTGCTGCTTCTATCGCACCTGCAGCATCTGAGCTGCGGTGAACAAATTGCCCTACGACCTCGATTGCCATTGCGCGCACATGGGAGCTTGGGTCACTCGCTAGCAGTTGTATTACCCGTGGCGGGACGTCAACCTCTTCTGGCCGACGTGATCTTTCCTTGCATCGATCGCAAGCCAATGTGTGCAGTGTTGCCATCCGCACGCGCTCGTCGCTGTCATTCAGCATCTCTAGCAAGTCGAGAAGAGCACCGGGCTGTAAGTAGAGATCGAGAAACCGGCAGCAGTGGAAGCACACGGTCCGCGCTGCTATGTCGCAGCCCAGACCGAACTGTGCGAAGAGCTCGTAACCCGAGTTGCAGTAGAGCCTTATAGGCTGCGGGTGCCCGATACGGACGGCAAGCATCTCTATAAGACCAGAGGCTTTGTCTGTCGGGAGAATGAGTATCGTCATCAAAACAACCCTGCATCTTAGGGTCCGTCTCGGAACTCACATGGGACGACCGAGCCTTTGGGTGAGCAGCATGAC
>CAXSHI010000127.1:0-12978 GCA_964236755.1 uncultured Acetobacteraceae bacterium | reverse complement strand
TGCTCTCGATCGTGTTCCTGTATGGCTCGACCCTGCTGTTCGCCATGCACGGCGCGACCGTGCTCGCCATCAGCCGCTTCGGCGCGGAGCGCGAGCTGGAGCAGATCATCGACCGCGGCACCGCGTTCGAGCGCGGCACGCTGTTCTGGCGCTGGACGATGGGCTGGGCCGCGACGGCCGAGAGCATCCACCGCTGGGCCTGGTGGTTCGCCGTGCTTTGCCCGCTGACCGGCGGCATCGGCATCCTGTTGACCGGTACGGTGGTGGACAACTGGTATCTGTGGGGCGAGAAGCACGGGATCGCGGCGCATTATCCCGCCGTGTGGGGCACCGTGACCGACCCGGCCCTTCCGCAGGGAGCTGCCAAATGATGCCCGGCGTCAAGCTTGCTCTCGGCCTCGTCGGCGCGGTAGGCGTCTCGCTGCTCGGGATCGTGGCGATCTCGCAATTCCAGGCGCCGCGCCTGGAGATCGTGCAGCGCGGCTTCCGCGGCACCGCCATGCAGGTGAACTACAACGAGAAGCAGCTCGCGAGCTACCTCGCGGAGAACAAGGTCCCGGGGTCGCTGCCGCAGGCGCCGGCGTCCGGGCCGAAGGCGGGGGCGGTCTATAAGAACGTGCAGGTGCTGGGCGACCTCAGCGTCGGCCAGTTCACCCGGCTGATGGTCTCGATTACCAACTGGGTGTCGCCGAAGCAGGGCTGCGCCTACTGCCACAACACCGCCAACATGGCCGAGGACGGCCTGTACACCAAGATCGTGTCGCGGCGGATGTTCCAGATGACGCAGCACATCAATGCCGACTGGCAGCCGCACGTGCAGGGCACGGGGGTGACGTGCTACACCTGCCACCGCGGCAACCCGGTGCCGAACAACATCTGGTTCAACGATCCCGGCACGAAGACGCCGGGCGGCGGCATGATCTCCGCCGGGCCGGCGGTGGGCAAGAACATCGCGGCCGCATCGGTACGCTACGCCTCGCTGCCGTACGACCCGTTCACGCCGTTCCTGGAAGGCGACCACTCGATCCGCGTGCAAGGGGAGGAGGCGCTGCCCGGCTCCAACCGGCATTCCATCAAGGAGGCGGAGTGGACGTTTGCGCTGATGAACTACTTCGGCAACTCGCTCGGGGTGAACTGCACGTATTGCCACAACAGCCGGGCGTTCAGCGATTGGTCGCAGAGCACCCCGGCCAAGGTGGTGGCGTGGCACGGCATCAACATGACCCGGGACCTCAACAACGACTACCTGAAGTCGCTCGTCAATGCGTGGCCGGCCAACCGGCTGGGTCCCACCGGCGACTCGCCGAAGCTCGCCTGCGCCACCTGCCACCAGGGCGTCTATAAGCCGCTCTATGGCGTGAGCATGCTGAAGGACTTCCCGGAACTGTCGCATCCCGGGGGGACAGGGCTGGCCTACCTCAATGCGTCCTGGACCCCTGCGCAGCCAATGGACCAGGAAAAGCTTGGAGAGCAGGGAAGGCCCAGCAACTGACGCCTGACCAAGGACGGGGCAGGGCTGCTACGGCCCTGCCCCGTCCGCTTGCCTCCCTTGATGGTCCTCCGTTTCTCACCATGATAAGCTCTTGATCCTGGAATTGGCGTGGGGTGGGTTGCGATAGGCGGCCTGCCGTGCGACCGCTTCCATGGGGATCGGATCTTGACGAGGGGCAGGGGTCACGCATGGACAGCATGGAGATCAACAAGGCGGTGGCCGCGTTCCTGATCGCGGGCATCGCCTTCATGGGATCCGGGCTGATCAGCGAAGCCCTGGTCCATCCGAAAGCCATCAAGGGCACGGCCATCAAGGTTGATCTGCCCAGCGAGCAGACCGCTGCCGCAGCCCCTGCCGAGGCGGAGCCGCCGGTCGCCGTCCTGCTCGCCTCCGCCGATCCCGGCCGTGGCGAGGCGGGCGTCAAGGGCGCCGGCTGCGTCGCGTGCCACAGCTTCAACGAGGGCGGCAAGGCCGGCGTCGGCCCCAACCTGTATGGCGTCGTCGGTGGGCCGCACGGCCATATGGAGGGCTATGCCTACTCGGCGGTGCTGAAGGGCAAGGAAGGTTCCTGGACCTACGACGAGCTGAACGAGTGGCTGAAGAAGCCCAGCGCCTACGCACCCGGCACCAAGATGAGCTATGCCGGCCTGGCTGACCCGAAGAAGCGCGCCGACATCATCGACTACCTGCATACCCTGGCCAAGGACCCGGTGCCGTTCCCGGCAGCGCCAGCGCAGAAGACCAGCGCCGCGGCGCCGGCAGCCGGTGCGGCCGTCGCCACAGCCTCACCTAATCCTGCCGCTCCGGCTCCCGCATCGGACATCACTGCCTTGCTGGCGTCGGCCGATGTGGACGCTGGCAAGTCGAGCACGGCCAAGCTGGGCTGCGTCGCGTGCCACAGCTTCAACGAGGGCGGCAAGGCCGGCATCGGCCCTAACCTGTACGGCGTCGTCGGCGCGCCGCACGGCCACATGGACGGCTATGCCTATTCCGCGGCGCTGAAGGCCAAGTCAGGCCCTTGGACCTACGCGGAACTGAACGACTGGCTCCTTAAGCCCAGCGCCTATGCGCCTGGCACCAAGATGAGCTTCGCCGGCATCGCCAACCCCAAGGTGCGGGCGGACGTGATCGCCTATCTCCGTTCGCTGGCCGCCAATCCCGAGCCGCTGCCCGCGGCCGACGCGCCCAAGCAGCCAGGCTGATCCCGCCGCGGCGCAACGCGGCGCGCCGCATTCAGGTCGGCGCGTTCGAGGTCTCGAAGCGGGGCGCGTCCCGCTTCGACCCGCGCGACCCGTACTACGTCGCGCTTAGCCCTTCCTGGCCCGGCTTCGCGCTGACGGCCCTGCTTGCGGAAATCGCGGTCAACGTTGTTTTTGCCTTGCTCTACCTCGCGCAGCCCGGTGCCATTGCCAACGCGCGGCCCGGAGCCTTTGCCGACGCCTTCTTCAGCCTGGAAACCCTGGCCACCGTCGGCTACGGCGCGATGTCGCCCGGCACGACCTACGGCCACGTCGTCTCGGCGTTTGAAATCCTCACCGGCATGGCGCTGACCGCGGTCTTGACCGGCTTGCTGTTCGTCCGGTTTTCCCGGCCGAAATCCAGGGTGCTCTATGCCGCCCACGCCGTCGTGGCGGCGCATAACGGCCAGCCCACGCTGATGCTGCGGTTGGGCAACGGGCGGCTCACCCTGCTCACCCATTTGACCGCCCAACTCGGCGTCCTGCTGGCCGAAACCAGCAGCGAGGGTCAGACGTTCCGGCGCGTGCACGACCTGCGGCTGCAGCGCGCGGATATCCAAGTCTTCGTGCCGACCTGGACTCTGATGCATACGATCAACGCATCCAGCCCGCTGCACGGCTATGATGCCGACCGCCTCGCGCGTGAGGACGCCCGGCTGTTCCTGTCGATCACCGCGCGGGACCAGTCGCTCGGAGCGGAAATCCAGGACGTGCGGACCTATGGCTCCGGCGACGTCCTGTTCGGGCAGCGGTTCGCCGACGCGATCACGCGGGACGCCTCGGGCCACACGACGGCCGACCTCACCCGGCTCGACCTGCTGGAACCGGACCCGGCCTGGATGGCATAGGCCGTTCCGGCGCCTTGACACGACCGCATTGCGACCGCCACCATCTTCGACCCATTCTGCAGGATGCGCAATGCACCAGGCCGGCTCAGATCCCGAAGGGGCGCTCAAGGGCCTGCGGGTCATCGAGATGGGGCAACTCATCGCCGGGCCGTTCTGCGGCCAGCTGATGGCGGACTTCGGCGCGGAAGTGATCAAGCTGGAGCCGCCGGGCAAGGGCGATCCCATGCGCGAATGGGGGCACGAGAAGCCGCAGGGCGTGTCTCTGTGGTGGTCCGTCATCGCCCGCGGCAAGAAAAGCGTGGAGATCGACGCGCGGCGTCCGGAGGGGCAGGCGCTCATCCGCGACCTGGTGGCCGAGAGCGACGTGCTGATCGAGAACTTCCGGCCCGGCACCATGGAGAAGTGGGGGCTGGGCTACGACGCGCTCAGCGCCGTCAACCCGCGGCTGGTGATGATCCGCGTGTCCGGCTACGGCCAGACCGGTCCCTATGCGCACAAGGCCGGGTTCGGCGCCATCGGCGAGGCGATGGGCGGGCTGCGCCACGTCGTCGGCGATCCCAGCACGCCGCCGAGCCGCATGGGCGTTTCCATAGGCGACACGCTGGCCGCCACCTTTGCCTGTCTGGGCGGCATGATGGCGCTCCACGCCCGCGCGCGCACCGGTCGCGGGCAGGTCGTGGACAGCGCGATCTACGAGGCGGTGCTGGCGGTGACGGAAAGCCTCGTCACCGAGTACGCCCACACCGGCTATATCCGGGAGCGCACGGGCGCCATCCTGCCCAACATCGCGCCGAGCAACGTGTATCCCACCCGGGACGGCGCCTACATGCTGATCGCCGCCAACCAGGACAACGTGTTCCGCCGCCTGGCCGCGGCGATGGGCCGGCCGGCGCTGGCGGACGACCCGCGCTACAGCACCCACGACGCCCGCGGCGAGCGCCAGGCGGAGCTGGACGCGCTGATCGCCGAGTGGACTCGCGGGCAGGACCGCGTGGCGCTCGGGGCGCGGCTGGACGACGCCGGGGTGCCGCGGGGCGACATCTATCGCGGGCCGGAGATGCTGGAGGACGCGCACTTCAAGGCGCGGGACGCCATCGCCCGGGTAATGCACCCGACGCTCGGGGAGTTGCGCATGCAGGCCGTCGCCCCGCGGCTGTCGGACACGCCGGGGCGCATCCGCCATGCCGGGCCGGAGCTTGGCGAACACAACGACGCGGTACTGCGCGGCGTGCTGGGCCTCGACGCCGGGCGGCTCGCGGAGCTGGAGGCGGCGCGGGTGATCGGCCGGACCCTGCCCCATGCTGCCTGACATGGTGGAGATCGTTGAGGTCAGCCCGCGCGACGGGCTGCAGAACGAGGCCCGGCCGGTCGGCACGGTGGACAAGCTTCACCTGATCGAGAGCCTGATCCGCGCCGGCGTCCGCCGCATTGAGGCGACGAGCTTCGTCCACCCGGCCCGCGTGCCGCAGATGGCGGATGCGGAGGCGGTGATGGCGGGCCTGCCGCGCGTGCCCGGCGTCACCCTCTCAGGCCTCGTGCTCAACCGCCGGGGTGCCGAGCGCGCCATTGCCGCCGGGTGCGATGAACTCACCTTCACCGTCGTCGCCAGCGAGGCGTTCGCCCAGCGCAACCAGGGCCAAACCATTGAGCAGGGCCTGATCGTATGGGCCGAGGTTGCGGCCATGGCCCGCGCCGCCGGGCGCCGCGCCACGGTGATGATCGCCACCGCCTTTGGCTGCCCCTTCGAGGGCGCGGTGGACCCGGCGCGCGTCGAGCACATGGCCCGCCAGGTCCTGCGGTCCGGGCCTGAGGAGATCGGCCTGGCGGACACCATCGGCGTCGGCACGCCGCGGCAGGTCCTGGACCTGTTCGGGCGGGTGCGGGCGGCGGTCGCCTCGTCCGGGACAAGGCCGGCGTTGATGCGAGCGCATTTCCACAACACGCGCAACACCGGCTACGCCAACGCCTATGCGGCGTTGCTGGCCGGGGCCACGGTGCTGGACAGCAGCGCCGGCGGCATCGGCGGCTGCCCCTTCGCACCCCGCGCGACCGGCAACATCGCGACCGAGGACCTGCTGTTCCTGCTGGACGGCCTGGGAGTTCGCCACGGCATCGGGCGCGGCGCGGTGGCGGCGCTCGACCCGTGGCTGGCAGGCGTGCTGGGCCACGCGGTGCCGGGCCAGCTTGGCAAGACCGACGCCTGGCCGCCGGTGCCGTAGGCTTCTGGGGCCACAAGCTTCCGGGACTACGGTACGCGAATTGCACGAACCCGCCCGCAACCCAAGCCGGAACAGAGAGCGCAGCCATGGCCCAACACCGCGTCCCCGCCACGCCTGAGACCGTCCGCTGGGGCACGTTCAGCGCCGACTATCCGCCCGTGCTTACGGTGCAAAGCGGCGACACCGTCGTGCTGGAGTGCGTCACGGGCGCCCCGGACGTGATGCCGTCGGAAAGCTCCGGCATGGTGGTGCCCCCGGCGCTTGCCGCCATCCACGCCGCCAAGCCGCCCCGGCTCGGCCCGCACATCCTGACCGGTCCGGTGGCCATCGCCGGCGCCGAGCCTGGCGACACGCTTGAGGTGCGCATCGACAGGATCGAGCTTGGGGCCGATTGGGGGTTCTGCGGGCACCGGCCCCTCGCCGGTACGCTGCCGGAGGATTTCCCGCACCGGTTCCTCAGCCATATCGCCATCGACCGCGCCGCCGGCACCTGCCGGATGCCCTGGGGCACCGAGCTGGCACTGTCGCCGTTCTTCGGCGTGATGGGCGTGGCGCCGCCGCCCGCCTATGGCGCGATCTCGACCAAGGAGCCGCGGGAGCACGGCGGCAACTTGGACAACAAGGAGGTCGGCGCCGGGTCCACGCTGTTCCTGCCGGTCTGGGTGCCCGGCGCCAACTTCTCCACGGGCGACGGCCACGGCGTGCAAGGGGACGGCGAGGTCTGCATCAACGCGCTCGAGACCTGCCTGACGGGCACGTTCACCTTCGTGCTGCACAAGGCGGAAGCGACGCCGTTCCGCTTCCCGCGCGCGGAATCCCCGACGCATTACATCTCGATGGGGCTGAACGAGGACCTGGACCTCGCGATGAAGCAGGCGCTGCGCGAGATGATCGCCTTCATCTGCGCCCGGTCCAGCCTGTCGCCGGACCAGGCTTACCAGTTCTGCTCCATGGCGGTGGACTTCCACGTCACGCAAACGGTGAACGGTGAGAAGGGGGTGCATGGCATGCTGCGTAAGGGGCTGTTATTTTAGCGGAGTTATCCACAACTGTTTGCACCATGTTAACGTTTTGCGCCTATCCCCCGCAGGCCCGCAGCCCTATCATCCGTTGCGGAAATGAACGGTTAGGAGGCCCGGAATGGATTGGAACGAGGAGACGATCGCCTGCCTGCGGCAGTTTTGGCAGGACGGCCATTCCACGGCCGAAATCGGCCGGCGCATGGGCGTCACCAAGAACGCGGTGGTCGGCAAGGCGCACCGCCTGATGCTGTCGCCCCGCCCATCGCCGATCCGCCGCGACCTGCCGGAGGGCCACGTGCCGCGGCGGTCGGCGCCCCGGCGCGCGACCGGCTCGACCCTGCCGGCGCCGAACCTGCCGCCGGTCGCGGCATCGGCGCTCGCCGCCGCGGTTCCTGACCCTGCGATGCCCGTGCCGGTCATGACGCCGCCGCAGATACCGTCGCCGCGTGCGCAGGTGCAGCTTCGCGCCGTGCCGGCGCCGCGGGCCAGCGTGCGGGTGGCGATCTGCTGCTGGCCTATCGGCGATCCCGGCACCGCCAGCTTCCGCTTCTGCGACGACGGCGCGATGACGGGGAAGCCGTACTGCGCCCAGCACGCGGCGCTGGCCTACGTGAAGGTGCGCGACCGTCGGGAGGATGCGGCGTAGCGCCCTCCCGCCTCCGCGCGTGGGGATGTTCGGTCCCCGCCCTTGATCCCGGCGGAGCCGCGGTCTAGGGGTTACGCGGAGAAATCATGCCGCCATTCGAGACTGCCCTTCCGCGGGAGCGCCACACCGCCCTCGATGCCGATTCCGTCCGAGCCGCTTACCGCCGGTGGGCCGGGGTTTACGACATGGTGTTCGGGGGCGTTTCGGCCTTTGGCCGGCGCCGCGCGGTGGAGGCGGTGAACGCGCTTCCGGGGGTGCATGTGCTGGAGGTCGGCGTCGGCACCGGCCTCGCCTTGCCGCACTACTCGGGCGCCAAGCGGATCACCGGCATCGACCTTTCGGCCGAGATGCTGGCGTTCGCGCGGTCCCGGGTGAAGTCATCGAGGCTCGCCAACGTGGAGGCGCTGGTGGAGGTCGATGCGGAGGCGACGGGCTTCGAGGTCGGGTCGTTCGACATCGCGGTGGCGATGTTCGTGGCGTCCGTCGTGCCGAACCCGCGGCTGCTGCTCGCCGAGATGCGCCGGGTGGTGCGTCCGGGCGGGCACCTGCTGTTCGTCAACCATTTCGCAGCCGAGCGCGGCCCGCGCTGGTGGGTGGAGCGGGCCTTGGCGCCGGCGTCGCGCAAGCTCGGGTGGCATCCCGACTTCGCGCGCGACGCGCTGCTGCCGGAGGCCGACCAGGCGTACGCACAATTCAGTTCCGTGCCGCCGCTGGGCCTTTTCACCTTGGTGAGCCTGCCCAACTAAGCATGGTCAGGCCGGGCTGCGGCTTGATCTGGCGCAAGCTGTCCGATACGTCGTCCGGGTGCCCCGGGCTTGGTCCGGGCATGATGCAGGTGGGATGGACGACGATGCAGGTTTGCCAGCGGCTCCGCGCCGCGACTTTCGCCGCTTTGCTGATGGCCGGCGCCGGGCCGGCCTGGGCGCAGGCGCCGCATAATTGGCAGCTCAGTTTCCAGACGGCGCACAGTCCGGTCCAGCAAGGGATCGAGGGGCTGCACGCGATGGTGATTTGGCTGATGGCGGCCGTCACCATCTTTGTTGCGGCGTTGCTGGGCTACTGCGTGTGGCGCTTCCGGGCGTCGGCCAACCCGAAGGCGAGCCGCGTCAGCCATCACACCGCGTTGGAGGTCGCCTGGACGGTGCTGCCGGTGCTGATCCTGGTGATCATCGCCATCCCGTCGTTCCGGATGATCTACTTCGAGGATCGGACCGAGGCGGCGGACATGACCATCAAGGTCGTGGGCCACCAGTGGTATTGGGAATACGACTACCCCGACCATGGCGACGTGAAGTTTGACAGCTACATGGTGCCGGCCGATGACCTGAAGCCCGGCCAGCTCCGCCAGCTCGAGGTGGACAACCGCGTGGTGGTGCCCGCCGGCAAGAACATCCGCATCCTGACCACCAGCGCCGATGTGATCCACAGCTTCTTCATCCCGTCGCTTGGCGTGCAGCGTTACGCCATCCCTGGACGCACGATTGAGACATGGGTGAAAGTGGATGAGCCCGGCGTCTATTACGGCGAGTGCAACCAAATCTGCGGCACCAACCACAGCGCGATGCCGATTGCGGTCGAGGCGATGACCGAACAGAATTTCGTGACCTGGATCGCGGCGGCCAAGACGAAGTTCGCGGCCGGAGGCGAGCCGGTTTCGGGCGATGGCGAGCGGCGCCTGGCGGCGGTTGAGAATACACGGCATTGACCCACATCGGTTGATGCGAGGGAGTACAGGACATGTCGGCGACGACCCACGACCACGATCACGGGCATGCCCCGAACTTTGTGAACCGCTGGTTGTTCAGCACCAACCATAAAGACATCGGCACGCTCTACCTGATCTTCGCCATCATCGCAGGGATCGTGGGCGTGGCGCTCTCGGTCCATATGCGGATGGAGCTGCAAAGCCCCGGCCTGCAGTATTTCGCATCGGGCCAGTCATGGAACGCCACGGTCACGGCGCATGGTCTCATCATGATCTTTTTCATGGTGATGCCGGCGATGATCGGCGGGTTCGGCAACTGGTTCGTGCCGATCATGATCGGCGCCCCGGACATGGCGTTCCCGCGGCTGAACAACATCAGCTTCTGGCTGCTGGTGCCGGCATTCGCCCTGATCATGCTGGGCCTGCACAGCGGGGACGGCGCCGGTTCCGGTTGGACGCTTTACCCGCCGCTGTCCAATGCCACGTATCAGTCCGGCCCAGCCATGGACTACACGCTGTTTGCCTTGCACCTGGCCGGCGTGTCCTCTCTCCTGGGCGCGATCAACTTCATCACCACGATTTTCAACATGCGCGCGCCCGGCATGACGCTGCACAAGATGCCGTTGTTTGTGTGGTCGATGCTGGTGACGGCGTTCCTGTTGCTGCTGTCGATTCCCGTGCTGGCCGGTGCGATCACCATGCTGATCACCGACCGCAACTTTGGCACGGCGTTCTTCGACCCGGCCGGTGGCGGCGACCCGGTGCTGTTCCAGCACCTTTTCTGGTTCTTCGGGCACCCCGAGGTCTACATCATGATCCTGCCGGGCTTCGGCATGATCAGCCATATCATCTCGACCTTCTCGAAGAAGCCAATCTTTGGATACCTCGGCATGGCATACGCCATGATCGCCATCGGCGTCGTCGGCTTCGTCGTCTGGGCGCACCACATGTTCGTCTCGGGCATCTCCGTTGACACGCGGGCCTACTTCGTCGCGGCAACGATGATCATCGCCGTGCCGACCGGCATCAAGATCTTCTCCTGGATCGCGACGATGTGGGGCGGCTCGATCGAGCTGAAGACGCCGATGCTGTTCGCCATCGGCTTCATCTTCCTGTTCACGCTAGGGGGCGTGACCGGCATCGTGCTGTCCAACTCCAGCATCGACCAGATCCTGCACAACACCTACTACGTCGTGGCGCACTTCCATTACGTGCTGAGCCTGGGTGCCGTGTTCTCGATCTTCGCCGGGTTCTACTACTGGATCGGCAAGATGTCGGGCCGGCAGTATCCGGAGTTCTGGGGCAAGGTGCATTTCTGGGTCACGTTCATCGGCGTGAACCTGACCTTCTTCCCGATGCACTTCTTGGGCCTCGCGGGCATGCCGCGCCGGTATCCCGACTATCCCGACGCCTTTGCCGGCTGGAACTATGTGGCGTCCATCGGGTCTTATATCTCGGCGTTCTCAGTCTTGATCTTCCTCTACGTCATTTACCGCACGTTCACGTCCAAGGTGCAGGTGGCGGATAATTATTGGGGCGAGGGCGCCACGACGCTTGAGTGGACGGTGACGTCGCCGCCGCCGTTCCACACCTTCACCGAGTTGCCGCGGGTGCGGTGATGGTTGACCCGGTGACTAAGATGGGGGGAGCTTCGGCTCCCCTTTCTTCTTTGGTGATGCCGGCGGAGGCGCGCGACTGGTTCGCGATGCTGAAACCGCGGGTGATCACCCTGGTGGTGTTCACCGGCTTTGTGGGATTGCTGCTGGCGCCCAGCCCGCTGCACCCGGTGCTGGCGCTGGCGGCGGTGCTGTGCATCGCGGTGGGCGCAGGCGCCGCCGGCACGATCAACATGTGGTATGACCGCGACATCGACGCCGTCATGCGCCGTACCGCGAAGCGCCCGATCCCGGCGGGCCGGATCGGGGCGGGGGAGGCGCTGGGGTTCGGCGTGACGCTTGGCATCGCTTCGGTGATCGTCATGGGACTGGCGACCAATATCGTGGCGGCCGGGTTGCTGGCGCTCTCGATCCTGTTCTACGTGTTCGTCTACACGGTTTGGCTGAAGCGCCGCACGCCGCAGAACATCGTGATCGGCGGCGCGGCCGGCGCGTTCCCGCCGGTGATCGGCTGGGCGGCGGTGACGGGCACGGTTGATGTCATGCCGCTGCTGATGTTCGCCATCGTGTTCTTCTGGACGCCGCCGCATTTCTGGGCGCTGTCGCTGTATGCTTCCGAGGATTATGAGCGGGCCGGGGTGCCGATGCTTCCGGTCATCTCCGGCGCGCGGACGACGCGGCTGCAGGTCGTCTATTACACGGTGGCGCTCGTGTTGGCTTCGTTGCTGCCCTGGATGCTGGGCTACGCCGGGCCGGTTTACGGGGTGTCCGCCGTTGGCCTCGGCATCTGGTTCATGGTCGCGTCGCTGCGCGTCCTTTGGGACCGCCAGGACGGGAATGGCGTCAGCCTGACGCGCGACGCCCCGGCACGCTGGGCGTTCCGCGTTTCGCTGATCTACCTGTTCGCCCTGTTCACCATGATGGCACTCGACCACGTCTTGCCGGTGCCGCATCTTGGATGAGTTCCCGCCGCCGCTGTCGCCTGCCCAGGCCACCGAGCTGCGGAGACGGCAGCGAGGCAAGAACATTGCGTTGCTGGTCGTGCTGATTGCGCTCGCCGGGCTGTTCTATGCGATCTCGATGGTCCGATTCAAAGTCTCCTGAACACGGCTTGCCCCCGGGTCAGTCATGCCGACATCCATGCCATGAAGACCAGAAGCAACGGCCTGATCGCCGGCACCCTCATCACGCTGATCGGCGGCATGGCCGGCCTGTCGTTCGCCGCGGTCCCGCTCTACCGGATGTTCTGCGAGGCAACGGGCTATGCCGGGACGCCGCGGCTGCGCGGCGCTGCCGGCCCCGGCGCGACGGGGCGATCCATCGCCGTCCGTTTCAACGCCACGACAAGCCCCAACCTGCCCTGGCGCTTCGCGCCGGGCGAGTCCGAGGTGACGGTCAAGCTTGGAGAGGATAGGCTTGCATTCTATGTCGGCCAGAACCGGTCGCAGCAACCCGTCACCGGCGTGGCCACCTACAACGTGACGCCGGAAAAGGCCGGGACATACTTCCACAAGACAGCGTGCTTCTGCTTCGACGAGCAGACCTTGGCGCCAGGGCAGGAGATGCAGTTCCCGCTCAGCTTCTGGGTGGACCCGGCCATCGCCGCCGATCCCGACACGCGCGACGTGACGACGATCACGTTGTCTTACACGTTCTTCCGCTCGCTGGACGACGCGGCGCGCAGCGGCAACCTGAAGAAGGCCGGGCCGCATGTCGGCGCGCGGGCCGACGCCGCGCGCTGACATCCGCCGATCCCAAGGAGACATGCGCGTTTAAGCCTTGAACGCCGCGGCATTTTGGCGATGATGCCCCACAGTCTGGATAGGTTTGGTTATGATGAGCGACGCCCCGGTTGCCACGGCACGCCCCGTGCTCGATGCGCAGGATCTCAACAGCTCCGGCATGAAGCAGCCTTACCACCTCGTGGACCCCAGCCCGTGGCCGCTGCTGGGCGCGCTGGGCGGCGGGCTGACGCTGTTCGGCATTATCATGGAGGCGCATTACGGCACCTTCCTGTGGTTGGGCCTGGGCCTCGCGATCGTGCTCGCCGTCATGGCGTTCTGGTGGCGCGACGTGCTGAAGGAGAGCCGGACCGCGGGCCTTCACACCCCGGTCGTGCGCCTCGGCCTGCGCTACGGCATGACGCTGTTCATCACCAGCGAGGTGATGTTCTTCGTCGGCTTCTTCTGGGC
>CAXSHI010000126.1:0-13183 GCA_964236755.1 uncultured Acetobacteraceae bacterium | reverse complement strand
GGTTCCAGATCGGCTCGAACAGCCCGTTGGCGAAGCGGAACGCCAGGATGTTCTGTGCCGGCTCCTTGCCGAGGAAATGGTCGATGCGGAAGATCTGGTCCTCCGAGAACACCTCATGCAGCTTGGCGTTCAGCGACACGGCGCTCGCAAGGTCCCAGCCGAACGGCTTCTCCATGATGATGCGCGACCGGGCGACGAGGTCCCCGCGTCCCAGCAGCTGCACGGCCGACAGGGCCGCGTTGGGCGGCACGCTCAGGTAGTGCACCCGGCGGCTTTCCCCGCCCAGCGCCGCCTCCGCCCGCTCCACCGCCGCCCGGAGCACGTCCGCGCCCGCAGCCAGCGGCACGTAATCCAGCGTGTCGGCAAAGGCGGCCCAGTCGGCCTCGTTCACCTTGCGCGTGGAGAACTGGTCGAGCGCCCCGCGCGCCAGCACCCGGAACTCGTCGGGCGTCATGTCGTCCAGCGACACGCCGATGACCCGGCACCCCGGGATGAACCCGGCGCTCGACAGATGGAACAAGCCCGGCAGCAGCTTGCGCCGCGACAAGTCGCCCGTCGCACCCACGAGCACGACGACCTGCGGGTATTTCGGCCCCACCCCCGGACGCACCTTCTTCAACCGACCCATCCCATCTTGGTGACACCCTCAATGTCCTGCCGACGAGCCTAAGCCAGATGCATTCCCGGCGCGCGCTTTTTAAGCCTCGGGGCATCATGCAAACGACCGCCTGGCCCCTCTCGGGCCGCAGTTTCGGTGGACCCGCCGCTTGGCGGATCGTCGGAAAAGCAGGGATAACAAAAAACAGGCGATTGTTCACCTAACACTATCGCGCAGCTGGCAAATAGCATATCGTTGCGTGATCGCGACATACGATGCCAACCTGCCGTGGTTCGCTGCAGCCGCCATCGTGGTGGCACTGTGGATTCTGCGGCAGGTGCGTCGCAGGCGGGCGGCCAGGCCGCAGAACATCCTGACGCCGCTCGGCTTTGAACGCTATTGCGCCGACATCCTGGCGCGGCAGGGATGGCGGGCGAAGCTGACCGCGGGAAGCACCGACCAGGGCGTTGACGTGCTGGCGCGCAAGGGGCGGATCAGCGTCGTCATCCAGTGCAAGCTCTATTCCAGGCCGGTCGGCAACGCCGCCGTGCAGGAGGCCATCGCCGGACAGGCGTTCATGGGTGCGACCCATGCCGCCGTGGTCAGCAACCAGACCTACACCCGCGCCGCCCGGGACTTGGCCGGGCGCACCCGCGTGCTGCTGCTGTCCGCCGAAGACCTGACGCGCGCGAACCGCCTGTTCAGGTAGCCGGACGGCCGGCTGCCGCGCCGTCGAACGCCCGACGCGCCCTCGCCCTACTGAATCGTGTAGCCGCCATCGACGACGAGGTTGGCCCCGGTGATCATGCCGGCGCCCCCGCTGGCCAGGAACAGCGCGGCCAGCGCGATCTCCTCAGGCTGCGCGAACCGGCCCACCGGGATCTTGCGCTTCATCGCCTCGCCGACCTCGCCGGCCCAGGCCTTGCGGCCGAGCTCGGTCTCGACCACCGTGGGGGAGATCGCGTTCACGGTGATGCCGTGCGGCGCCCATTCGAGCGCCAGCACCTTGGTCATCCCGAGCAGCCCGGCCTTGCTCGTGCAGTAGGCCAGGTGCCGGTCCAGCGCCACGAAGGCGGCCTGGGAGGCGAGGTTGATGATTCGCCCGGCGCCCGCGGCCGAGAGGGCCGGGAAGGCAGCGCGCGCCATCAGGAACGGCGCGCGCAGGTTGACCGCCATGGTGAGGTCCCAATCCTCGTCGGTGGCCGCCGCCGCCTCCGCCAGCCGGACGATGCCGGCGCTGTTGACCAGGATGTCGAGCCGGCCGAGCGCGCCCACGGCCTCCGCCACCGCGCGCCCGGCCTCGCCGGGCCGGGTGATGTCGGCGACGTGGGCGACGTGCCCGGCCCCCGGCAGGGCGCGCGCCGCCTCCGGCGTGGCCGGGCTCAGATCGACCAGCGCGACCCGGGCCCCGCGCGCGGCGAGTGCCTCGGCGATGGCCGCGCCGATGCCGGCGGCACCCCCCGTCACGAGCGCGGCCTTGCCGGCGAAGTCGAATGCGGCGTCAAGGGTCATGGCAGCCCTCCGTGCGCTCAGGCCTTTGCGCTCAGGCCTTCTGGCGCTTGGCCAGCAGCGCGTCGGCGTTCTCGGTCGTCACCGGCGTCCAGGGCACGTTGTAGTCCGTGGCGGTGCCGCCGTTCCACGGCATCTGCGACGCATACTCCTGCCACGCCTCGCCCATCGGCTTGTAGCCCTCACCCGCCAGGTGCCGCAGCGCCACGTCGAGCGCGCCCTGCGCCTGCGCGCTCGCGTCCTGCAGGATGCTCATCATCTCGCCCGACTTGACCGCCAGGATCGCGTCGCTCACGCCGTCGATGCCGACGACGGGCAGCTTCTTCGGGTCGATCCCGGCCGCCTTGATCGCCTGCAGCGCGCCCAGGCCCATCTCGTCGTTCTGGCCGATGACCCCCTGGATCTGGCCGGGATGCGCGGTCAGCCAGTTCTCCATCAGCGCCTGCGCCTCCGCCCGCGACCAGTTGGCGGTCTTGTGCTCCAGGATCTTCATCCCCGGATTGGCCGAGAGCACCTGCCGGTTGCCCCGGCCGCGCTCGATCTCGCCGCTCTGGCCGACCGGCCCCTCGATGATGACCACGTTGCCCTTGGCCCCCATGGCCTTGGCGATGGCCTCCGCCTCCATCGTGCCGGCCTTCACGTCGTCGGAGCCGACGTAGGAGGTGAGGTCATTGCCGGCCACGCGGGCATTGGAGCCGATCACCGGGATGTTGGCAGCCTTGGCCTTCTTCACCGCGTCCGCGCCGGCCTGGATGTCGATGGGCACGAAGATGATGGCGTCGAACCGCTGGGTGATCATGCTGTCGAACTGGTTCGACTGGGTCAGCGCGTCGTACTGCCCGTCGAACACGGTGATCGCCGCCTGGCCGCTGCGCACCGCCGGGTGCGCCTTGATGGCGCCGGTCCAGAGCTGCATGAACTCGGCCTTGAGGCCATACACGGCGGCGCCGACCTTGTAGGTCTTGCCCGCCTGGGCGCGTGCGATGGCCGGCATGGCCAAGGCGGCGGCCGTGCCGGTGAGAAGCGTTCTGCGCTGGATCATCGTTTGAACTCCCTGAATTTTCTAGTCTCGTCCTCGCCGGGACGTGTCGAGCAGGACCGCGAGCACGATGATCGCGCCCTTGATCACCTGCTGGTAGTAGGAGGACACGCCCATCAGGTCGAGGCCGTTGTTGATCACCGCGATGATCAGCGCCCCGAACAGCGTGCCGACGACGCTGCCCACGCCCCCCGTCAGGCTGGTGCCGCCGATCACCACGGCGGCGATGGCGTCCAGTTCGTAGCTCAGCCCCGCCTGCGGCAGCGCCGAGGTGGTGCGCGCGGCCAGCACCATGCCGGACAGCCCGGCCAGCGCGCCCGAGATGGCATACACCGAGAAGATGACCTTGCGCGTGCCGACGCCGCTGGTGCGCGCGCTCCGCTCGTTGCCGCCGGTCGCGTAGACGTAGCGGCCGTAGGTGGTGAAGCGCAGCACCGCCCAGGCCACCAGCGCCGTCGTCCCGAACAGCACGACCGGCACCGGGATGCCCACGATGAACCCCTGGCCCAGCTTGAGGAAGTCCGGCGCCAGGCGCGGCACCGGCATGCCGTCGTTGGCGATGAAGGTGAGGCCGCGCGCCACGCTCAGCATGCCGAGCGTCGCCACGAAGGGCGGCACGCGCAGCCGGGCCACGAGCGCGCCGTTCACCATGCCAAGCCCCAGCCCGACGCCGATGCCGAGCGCCACCGCCGCCAGCGGGTTGCCCGGGTTCGCCCCGGTCACGAGCGACGCGCCCAGGATGCCGCACACCGCCAGCAGCGAGCCGACGGACAGGTCGATGCCGCCCGTGAGGATCACGAAGGTCTGGCCGATGGCCAGGATGCCGTTGATGCTGGCCTGGCGCAGCACGTTGGTGATGTTGAGCGGCGTGAGGAAGTAGGGGTTGAGCAGGCTCAGCGCCGCGCACAGCGCGAAGAACGCGATGACGATGCCGTAGCGCGACAGCGCCTGGCCGACGGCGACGCCGGGCCGGGACGGGCCGGGCTTGGCGGCGAGGTCCAGGTTGCCGCTCACGACGCGAGCTGCATCAGGCGCTCCTGCGACGCCTCCGCGGCGTCCAGCACGCCCGCGAGCCGCCCGCGCCGGAACACCGCGATGCGGTCGCTCATGCCGATCACCTCCGGCAGCTCGGAGGACACCATGACGACGCAGCGCCCCTCCTGCACGAAGCGCGACAGGAAGGCGTACACCTCCCGCTTCGCGCCCTCGTCCACGCCGCGGGTCGGCTCGTCGCACAGCAGGATGCGCGGCTCGGTGCCGAGGCAGCGGGCCAGCACCACCTTCTGCTGGTTGCCGCCGCTCAGGCTCTGCACCGGGGCCTCGATGGAGCGCGCCTTGATGCGGAACAGATCGACCATGCGCCCCACCTGCGCCCGTTCCCGCCCGTCGGACACGAACGGCCCGGCGGACAGCCGGTCCAGGCAGGACAGCGTCGCGTTCTCCCGCACCGAGCCGGTCATCACGAGGCCGGTCGCCTTGCGGTCCTCCGTCACCAGCGCCATCCCGGTCCCCAGCGCGTCGGCCGGGCGCGTGATGGCGACCGCCCGGCCGTCGATGCGGATTTCGCCGCCGCTCGCGGGCGCGAGGCCGTACACCGTCTCCAGGAACTCGCTGCGGCCTGCGCCCATCAGCCCGTAGATGCCGAGCACCTCGCCCCGGCGCACGCCGAGCGTGATGTCCTCGAACCAGCCGTCGCGGCCGAGATGCTCCACCTCCAGCATGGGCGGCCCGCTCGGCGCCGGGTGGGCGCGGTACTCGTCCCGCACGTCGGCGCCGAGGATGAGCCGCACGAGGCCGGGCCGGTCGATGTCGGCGATGCGCCCCGTGGCGACGAAGCCGCCGTCCCGGAACACGGTGTACTCGTCGGCGATGGTGAAGATCTCGGTCAGCCGGTGGCTCACGTAGATGATGCCGACGCCGTGCGCGGTGAGCGTGCGGATGGCGTCGAACAGGATGTCCGTCTCCGCCTCGCCGATGGCGGACGTCGGCTCGTCCATGATCAGCACCGTGCTCTCATGGCTGATCGCCTTGGCGATCTCGACCAGCTGCGTCTGCGCGAGGCTGAGGCTGCGCATCGCCGCCGTCGGCTCGATGCGGAAGCGCAGCCGCCCCAGCAGCTCGGCTGCCCGGCGGTTGAGGGCGGCGCGATCGACGATGCAGCCGAGCCGCCGCGGCTCGCGCCCGAGGAACAGGTTCTCCGCCACCGTCATGTCCGGGATGGGCGAGAGTTCCTGCGTGATGATCGCCACCCCGGCCGCGAGCGCCTGGGCGGGCGTCGCGAAATTCACCTCGCGCCCACGCACGGCAATGCGCCCGCCATCGCGGCGCAGCAGCCCCATAAGCACGTTGAGGAAGGTGCTCTTGCCCGCGCCGTTGCCGCCGCAGAGCGCGTGGACGGTGCCGGGGCGCAGCGCGAGCCGGCCGTCGCGCAGCGCCCGCACGCCGGCAAAGCTCTTGGTGACGCCCTCCGCATCGATCAGCAGCCCAGCGTCCAACGTTTGCTCCCCGGCAGCCCGCTCCGCAGAAGCGAAGTGAGCATTTGTGCAAAATTCGAGATATTGTGCAACCTGTCAAGGCGTTTGTGGATGACGACGGGGCACCTAGCCGCCGGCCTGGCCGCCGCCCTATGCTCTCCGCAGTTCAAGCCCGGAGACCCGCCATGCAGTACCGAACGCTCGGCCGGAGCGGCCTCAAGGTGTCGCCGCTGTGCCTCGGCACCATGATGTTCGGCGGCCCGACGGACGAGGCCACGGCACGCCGCATCATCGACGGGGCCGCCGATCAGGGGGTCAACTTCATCGACACCGCCAACGTCTATGAGCAGGGCCGGTCGGAGGAGATCGTGGGCCGCGGCATCACGGCGCGGCGGCGGCACTGGGTGCTGGCGACCAAGCTGGCGAACCCGGCCGGCCCCGGCCCCAACGACCGCGGCCTGTCGCGCCGCCACGCGATGGACGCCGTGGACGATAGCCTGCGGCGGCTCGGCACAAGCGAGATCGACATCCTGTACCTGCACAAGGAGGACCACGCGACGCCGCTCTCTGAGACCGTGCACGCGATGGCGGACCTGATCCGCGCCGGCAAGCTGCGCCACTTCGGCGTGTCCAACTTCCGCGCCTGGCGCGTGGCCGAGATCTGCCGGCTGTGCGATCAGGCCGGCATCGACCGCCCGGTGGTCAGCCAACCCTACTACAACGCCATGAACCGCATGCCGGAGGTGGAGCACCTGCCGGCCTGCGCCGCCCTGGGCCTGGGCGTGTTCCCATACAGCCCGCTGGCCCGCGGCGTGCTGACGGGCAAGTACCGGCCAGACGCCCAGCCAGACCGCGACAGCCGGGCCGGGCGGCAGGACAAGCGGATCATGGAAACCGAGTTCCGCCCGGAAAGCCTGCGCATCGCGCAGCGGCTGGCGGAGCATGCGGGCGGGCGCGGCATCACGCCGGGCCAGTTCGCGGTCGCCTGGGTGCTGAACAACGCCCTGATCACCGGCGTCATCGCCGGCCCCCGCACGGAAGCGCAGTGGGCGGACTACGGAGGGGCGCTCGACTACCGCTTCACCGCGGAGGACGAGGCGCTGGTGGACAGCTTGGTGCCGGCCGGCCATCCCTCGACCCCCGGCTACAGCGACCCGGCCTATCCGCTGGAGGGCCGGGTGCCGCGCGCCGCGCCGTCGTGACCGGGGCGGGGTTCGTGGGCGTTGGCAGCGACCGGCTCGCGACGGCCATCGGAATCATGCGCCGCCCACGCCACTCACCATGTCCGCCGCTTCGCCGAGCCTTCTGCGCAGTTCCGGTGCGGCGAAGCCGAGGAACGCGCTGACCTTCGGGGTTGCCGGGCGCTCTGGCGGCAGCACGAAATGCACCGGGATGGGCGGCGGCTCATGCCCGGGCAAGAGCACGACCAACTCGCCCGCCGCGACGGACGCCGCTGCCTGGTAGGACATGACGCGCGTGATGCCGTAGCCGGCCGCCGCCGACGCGACCGCGGCGGACGCCGAGTTGACCAGCAAGCGCGGGTGGACGGTCACGGTCCCCGACGCGAAGCGCCACGCCTCGATCTCGGCGCCGTCATGCTCCATGACGCAGTCATGGCCGGCCAGGTCGCGCGGCTCGCCCGGCGCGCCCCGGCGCGCCAGGTAGGACGGTGACGCGCAAAGCACCCGGCGCACCTCGCCGAGCCGCCGCGCGACGAGCTGCGAGTCCGGCAGGTGCCCGACGCGAACCGCGACGTCGATGCCTTCCCCGACGATGCCGACGACGCGGTCCAGCAGCAGCAGGCGCGCCTGGACCGCAGGGTTGGCGCTGAGGAACCGATCCAGCACCGGGCGTACGTGAAGCTGGCCGAACATCAAGGGCGCGGTGACGGTCAGCAGGCCGGTGGGCGTTTCCTGCTCGGCCGCGGCGCCGCGCTCCGCCTGGTCGAGCGAGGACAGGATGCCCCGGCACGTGGCGAGGTAGCTTTCGCCGAACGGGGTGAGGTGCAGCGCGCGCGTGCTCCGGTGCAGCAGCACCATCCCGAGCCGCGCCTCCAGCTGCGCGATGGCCCGGGTGACCGCGGCGGCCGAGTGGCTCAGGCGCCGCGCCCCCGCAGCCAGCGACCCGTGATCCACAGCGGCCACGAAGGCCCGCATCGCGTCCAGACGATCCACTCGTTGCGCGTCCTGCAATCAGCCCTTGCGAGCTTCGGCCATTCCGCGGGCGGCAGCAACGGCCGATATCGCGGCCAGGCAGAAGCGCAGGAGCTCCCCATGCATCAATCCGTGTTCCGTTCCAGGAAAATCGGCGACGCCGACGTGTTCTATCGCGAAGCCGGCCCGGATGACGGTCCCATCGTGCTGCTGCTGCACGGCTTCCCGACCGCGAGCCATATGTTCCGGGACCTGATCCCGCACCTTGCCGACCGCTACCACGTGATCGCGCCGGACCTGCCCGGCTTCGGCAACACCGTGACGCCGCCGCGCGGCGCCTTCGCCTACAGCTTCGACAAGCTGGCCGAGGTGATGGAGGGCTTCGTGGACGCGCTCGGCCTCGACCGCTTCGCGCTCTACGTCTTCGACTACGGCGCGCCGGTCGGGCTGCGCCTGGCGCTGCGCTTTCCCGAGCGCATCTCGGCCATCGTCAGCCAGAACGGCAACGCCTACCTGGACGGCTTCAGCGACGCCTGGGGACCCTGGCAGGCCTACTGGCGCGACCCGACGCCCGAGAACCGCGAGGCCTGCCGCGCCTCGCTCGCGCCCGATACCATCCGGCAATGGCAATACTTCAACGGCGCCGATCGCAGCCGCGTGTCGCCGGACGGCTACACGCTCGACATCGCCTACATGGCGCGGCCCGGCGTCGAGGAGATCCAGCTCGACCTGATCCTGGACTACCGCAGCAACGTCGAGCGCTATCCCGACTTCCAGGCGTACTTCCGGGCGCACCGGCCGCCGTTGCTCGCGGCGTGGGGCAGGCACGACGCGCACTTCCTGCCCGCGGGCGCCGAGGCCTACCGCCGCGACCTGCCGGACGCGGAGGTCCACCTGCTGGACACCGGCCATTTCGCTCTTGAAACGCACCACCGCGAGGTCGCAGCCCTGATGCGCGACTTCCTGGCGCGGCACGTGGCCTGACCCTTGGAGGATGCCATGAACACCGAGCACTACGACATCGTCGTCTTCGGCGGCGGCAAGGCCGGCAAGACGCTGGCGATGGACCAGGCCGCGGCGGGCAAGCGCGTCGCCATGGTCGAGGCGGGCATGATCGGCGGGTCCTGCATCAACATCGCCTGCATCCCGACGAAGGCCCTGATCCGCAGCGCGCAGATCGTCGAGATGGTCCGCCGAGCGAAGGAGACGGGCCTCGTCCGCGCCGGGCCGGCAACGACTGGCATGGGAACGGCCGGCATGGGAACGGCCGCCATGGGCCGGGTCGCCGCCCGCACCGCGGAGGTCGTGGCCGGCATGGTGGCGATCAACCGGCACGCCTTCGAGGCAAGCGGCCTTGAGCTGCTGCTGGGCTGGGCGCGCTTCGTCGCGCCGCGCGTCATCGAGGTGGCGACCGAGGCCGGGCCGCGGCGCGTGACCGGCGAGCGCATCTACTTGGACCTGGGCACCCGTGCCGCCATCCCGCCGATCCCGGGCCTGCGCGAGGCGGCGCCCCTCACGCACGTGGAGGCGCTGACCCTCGACGTGCTGCCGGCCCGGCTGCTGGTGGTCGGCGGCGGCTATGTCGGCATGGAGCTGTCGCAGGCGTTCCGCCGCCTGGGCAGCGAGGTGCTGGTGATCGAGAGCGGTCGCCAGCTTGCCGCGCGGGAAGACGCGGACGTTGCGGCGGCTATCCAGGACCAGTTCGCCGAGGACGGCATCGGGCTTGCGCTCGGCGCGCGCATCGCGGAGGTCACGGGCCGGTCAGGCGAGGAGGTCACCGTCCGGCTCGCGGATGGGCAGTTCTTCACCGGCTCCCACCTGCTGGTGGCGGCGGGGCGGCAGCCGATGACGGGCGGCATCGGGCTGGAGCTTGCAGGCGTCGAGCTGGACGCCCGCGGGTTCATCCGGGTGGACGAGCGGCTGCAAACCTCTGTCCCGGGCATCTGGGCGATGGGCGAGGCCGCCGGCAGCCCGATGTTCACCCACATCGCGCTGGACGACTACCGCGTCGCCCAAAGCGGCATCGTTGGCGGCACGCGCACGACAGCCGGACGCATGGTGCCGTATTGCGTGTTCATCGAGCCGGAATTCGCCCGGGTCGGCCTGAGCGAGGCGGAGGCCCGCCAGGCCGGCACCGCCTACCGGCTGGCGACGTTGCCGATGGACGTGGTCCCGCGTGCCCGCACGCTGGGCGAATGCAAAGGCTTCATGAAGGCGCTGGTCGCGGCGGATGGCGACCGCATCGTCGGCTTCGCCATGCTGGGCGCGCAGGCCGGCGAGGTGATGGCGGTGGTGCAGATGGCCATGCTGGGCGGCCTGCCCTTCACCGCGCTGCGGGACGGCATCCTGGCCCATCCCACGCTGGCGGAGGGGCTGAACATGCTGTTTGCCACGGTTGGCCCGGCAGGGAAGCGGCCGGCCCGAAACCCTGCTGCCGCCGTCGCGCACATGGCGGCCGGGTAGGGCGGTGAGGAGGGAAGCCGCCGCCGTCCCGAACACGGTTCCCTCCGCCCCGGTCGCGCCCGTGCCGGCGCCGTGCTTTCTTCCTCTGGACAGGCTTGGAGGGGCACCATGGACGCGAGCTACCAGTTCGGGATCGAGGAGGAGTACTTCCTCGCGGACGCCGCCACGCGCGGCACGCCGCGGCGCCGGGTCGCGGCGTTTCACGCCGCCGCCCAGGCCCGCCTGCCGGCAGTGGAGCGCGAGCTGCTGCAATCCCAGATCGAGGTCTCGACCAAGCCCTCCACCAGCTTTGCCGAGGCGGGCGAGACGCTGGGGGCGCTGCGCGCCGGCCTGGCCGAGGTCGGCCGCGACCACGGCATCCTGGTGTTCGCCGCCGGCACCCATCCCGTCGCCCTCTGGTCGCGCCAAAGCCAGACGGAGAAGGGGCGCTACGACGCCATCATGCGGGAGCTGCGGATGCTGGGGCGGCGCAACGTGGTCTGCGGCATGCACGTCCACGTGGAGGTGCCCCGGCCCGAGGCGCGCGTCGACCTGATGAACCGGCTGCTGCCCGCCATGCCGCTGCTGCTGGCGCTGTCCGCGTCGTCGCCGTTCTGGCAGGGGCGGGCGATGGGGATGGCGGCCTACCGCATGTCGGCGTTCGGCGAGATGCCGCGCACCGGGCTGCCGGACCTGTTCGACGGGCCGGAGGACTACGCGCGCTACGTGGACGCCATGGTCCGGGCAGGGTCGATCCAGGACGCGAGCTTCCTGTGGTGGACGCTGCGCCCGTCCATACGCTACCCGACGCTGGAGCTGCGGGTGGCCGATAGCTGCACGCTGCTGGGGCACACGCTCGCCGTCGCCGCGCTGTACCGCTGCCTGGTGCGCTTCGCGGACCGGCGGCCCGAATGGAACCGCGGCCTGACCGGCGCGTCCCGCGCGCTGGTTGCCGAGAACCTGTGGCGCGCGCAGCGCGACGGGGTGCGCGCCGAGCTGATCGACGTCCTCACCGGCGACGCGCGGCCCTTCGCCGCCTGCCTCGACGCGGCGCTGGCGTCGGTCGCGGAGGACGCCGACGCCCTGGGCTGTGCGGCCGAGGCAGCGGCGGCGCGGGGGATCGTCGAGGACGGCACGAGCGCGGACCGGCAGATGGCTGCCTTCGATGCGGCGCGCGGGCGCGGCCTGGACGGGCGCGAGGCGGCCGGCGCCGTCGTGGACTGGCTTGCCGAGGCGACGGCGGGCGCCGAGGCGTGAGCTGGCGCGAAGCCGAGCGCCGTTTTCCGCGATGACCGAAAGATCAGGGCAAAAGTCCGTCAGTTGCCAGGGGGGGCACAGCAGGGGTCGCGCATGAGATTTCCCTCGCCTGCTGAGCGTTGAGGCCTGATGACGCGCCCTCGCGATGGCGGGGGAGCGGGGCTTGCCGGTCGAGAGCCTGGGGCAGTGTCCCGGTGCCATTGGGGACCCGCGCTGCTCCGGCAAGGTCGAGCGCCGCTTGCTCGACTTCCTGGTGATCGCGGTGTTTGCCAGCGCCGGAAGCTGGGACGACATCGCCCTGTATGGCCGCCGCACGCTTCCGTGGTTCAGGACGTTTCTGGAGCTGGCCGACAGGCACATCCGGCTGCTCACCCTCCAGAGAAAGCAGAAGGCGCCCCTAGGCCCGCGTTTGGGGCTGCGGGGGGGTGCGCCGGTCAGGAGACGGCTGACCCTCAGTCGTGCCCAAAACCGAGCGGCGGGTCGATCTCCAGGCCGGACAGGAGCCGTCCACCGCATCAGTTTCGGGCAAATGATGAGAGAGCCCTTCCCACAGCTTTGAACCCTGGACAGACCGGTCAGTCCATGAATAATGTTCCCGTCATGTCACGTCTGCCTCGTGGGAGCGCGGACCAGGGACGCTTGCTGCCTGCCGCCAGCCCGGGCGGACAAACCGCGGCGCATGACCGCACCTAAGGAGGCCACGCCATGAGTGACGCAATAGAGGGAACGACCGACCCGATGCCGCCGCTGCCCGGCCCGACCCTGTTCGACCGGCTCGGCGGCTACAACGCGATTGCTGCCACGGCAGACGACCTGACGGACCGGCTGTATGTCAATGCCGCCCTGAACGCCAACCCGGCCATCGGAGCGTTCCACGACAAGCACGAGAAGGCCGGATTCAAGTACATGCTGACTGCCTGGGTCGTCGCCAACACTGGCGGCCCCAAGCAGGTCTATGCCGGCCGTCCAATGGCCGAGGCGCACGCCCACCTGACGATCACCAGCCGCGAGTTCGACATCGTCATGACCGAGTGCCGGACGACGTTCTACAAGTTCAATGTACCGGAGCGGGAACTGGAGGAGCTGATGGCCATCCTGGAGAGCTACCGCACGCAGATCGTCCACCGCGCGCCGGTGAACTGAGGCCCGGCAGGCGCCGCCAACCCTGAAATTCCGCTGCCTTCCCCATTTCCCTCCGGGGAAGGGTCGGGGTGCGGGCATAGCAGGACGACGCCATGGAACAGCGCGGCAAGGCGATGGAGCCGGCCGGCGCATTCGGCTGCTCACCCGCAGGGTGAGCAGAAAGCGCCGCTAGGCCCGCGTTTGAAGCTTCGGGGGTCGGTTGCGCCGATCAGGGGACGGCTGACCTTCCGCGCCCGAAGCCGCGCGGCGGATCAACCTCCAGGCTGGACAGGTCGAGGTTGCACACCGCCCGCAGCGCCTCGGCCATGGGCGTGTCCGCCAGGCTCTCCGGCGGCGCGTCCAGCCGCTGCTGGTAGCCGGCCTGCAGCTCCAGCAGCTCCGCCACCGTTGCGGCTGGCTGCACCGGTCGGCAGGCCTGCGACAGCGCACCTTCACCGTCGTTGCCGTGTTGGCCGCGTGTGCGGCGCGGCAGCTCGGCCGGGGTCGTCGCTCGTTCGCCAAGGGGCTTGGTCCGCAGGGCTGTTCAACGCTGTGAGACAGCGAGCATTTTGAGCAGGTCCTTGATGCC
>CAXSHI010000125.1:0-13258 GCA_964236755.1 uncultured Acetobacteraceae bacterium | reverse complement strand
AGACCGGCTTCACCGCCATCCTGGTCACGCACGACCAGGAGGAGGCGCTGGTGCTCGGCGATCAGGTCGCGGTGATGAACGCCGGCCGCATCGTGCAGGCCGCCCCGGCGCGCGAGGTGTATGACCGCCCCGCCACGCGCTTCATCGCGGGCTTCATCGGCGACTTCAACCTGCTCGAACCCGACGCGGTGCTGCGCGTGTTCGGGGTGCGCACCGACCGTGCCTGGGCGATCCATCCGGAGGCCATCGACCTGGCGCCCCCGGCTCCCGGCCAGGACGGGCTGACCGCTGCCGCGACGATCATCGACGTCCGCATCCACGGGCCGGTGCTGCGCTACCTGGTCGTCGCCAACGGGACGGAGCTGAAGGTGGACGTGCTGAACCGCTCCAGCATCGAGGCCCGCCGCCCCGGCGAGGCCGTGCGGCTCCGCCTCGACCGCGCCCAGGTCCGCGAGATCGCCTGACCCGGCAGCACCCCCTTCCCCGTCACGCGCCGGCAGAAGAGGTCATCGCCCGCGCCGTGACGATGCATAGGCGGCGGACGGCGTCGCGATAGGCAGCCTCGGTCCGCGCCTCGTGCTTCAGCCCGGCGGTGGTAGCCGCCAGGAACAGGCTGAACCCATCCGGCCCGTCAAAGGCGCTCAGGTCGGCCCCGCCGCGCGCCGCGTCTGCCGCGCGCTCCGCAAGCAGGGCAGCGAACCCGTGGTCCAGCCGTTCGGCATGGGCACGGGTCAACCCGGCATCCACGGCCAGCAGCTCCGCGCCGTGCGGCGAGGCGTGCAGCAGCCGGTAGAGCGGAAGGTCCTTGGCCAGCACCGTCGCCTCCAGGTTGTCGGCCAGCGCGGCAGCCGGGTTCCAGGCGCTGCCCGCGGCGGTCAGCGCACTGTCCACCAACGACTCCGCCAGCGCCTCGAACACGCTTCGCTTGTCGCAGAAGCGCAAGTACAGCGTCGCGCGGGACACGGCCGCTTCCTTCGCCACGTCCGCCATGCTGGTCCGCTGGAAGCCGTGCCGGGCGAACAGCGTCCGGGCGGCATCCAGCACGCGCCGGGTCGTCTGATCAGACGCACTAGACATTTTACGTCCATTATGTCTAATGTCTTGCTTTGGCAAGGAGGCTCCAAGTGGCAGTTCGCGGTCAGGTGCTGGTCACAGGCGGCTCGGGCTACATCGCCGGCTTCTGCATAGCGCAATTGCTGCGGGAAGGGTGGGGCGTGCGGACCACCGTGCGCAGCCTCGGCCGCGAAGCCGAGCTGCGCCGCACCCTGGCCAAGCATGCCGAGGCCGAAGACCGGCTTGAGGTCGTCGTTGCAGACCTGAACAGCGACGCCGGCTGGCGGGAGGCCGCCCGGTCGTGCGACCACGTGCTGCACGTCGCCTCGCCGCTGCCGTCCAAAAACCCGAAAGGCGACGACGAGCTGGTGCGCCCGGCGCGCGACGGCGCACTCCGCGTGCTGGCGGCGGCGCGCGACGAGGGGGTGCGGCGCGTCGTGATGACCTCCTCGACCGCCGCGGTCGCCTATGGACGCGGCGGCCGCACAGCGCCCTTCACGGAGGCTGACTGGTCGGACGAGGCCAACCGGGCCGACAGCTCGGCCTACGAACGTTCCAAGACGATTGCCGAACGGGCAGCCTGGGAGTGGCTGCGGCGCGAGGGCGGGGCACTGGAACTGGCGATGATCAACCCCGGCGCGGTGCTGGGGCCGGTGCTGGGCCGCGATTTCTCGGCCTCCATCGACATCGTGAAAAGGCTGATGGACGGGTCGCTGCCGGGCTTGCCGCGGTTCGGCTGGCCGCTGGTGGACGTGCGGGACATCGCCGACCTGCATTGCCGCGCCATGCTGGCCCCCGCGGCATCGGGCCAGCGATACATCGGCGCCGGCCCCTTCTACTGGATGGCGGACATCGCGAGGGTGCTGCGGGAGCGCGTGCCGCAAGCGGCCCGGCGCGTGCCGAAGCGGTCCCTGCCCGACTGGCTGGTCCGCCTGTCCGCCATCTTCGACCCCGTCGTGCGCGACCGCCGGTTCGAGCTTGGCAAGCTGCGCCCCGTTTCCGCCGACAAGGCGCGCGCCCAGCTCGGCTGGACCCCGCGGCCGAACGACGACGCGATCATCGCCACGGCCGAAAGCCTGCTGGCCGAAGGATTGGTCCGCGCCTGAGCGGCGCCGGCTCTCGGCAGGGCGCATGGCGGCGTGCTAAGCGTCGCCCGGGAGGGAACGCTCATGCAGCCTGTCGTTATCGCCGTCGCCATCACCGGCTCGGTCCCGCGCAAGAAGGACAACCCGGCCGTCCCCGTGACGCCCGCGGAGCAGGTCGAGAGCACCCACGAGGCCTTCGAGGCCGGCGCGTCGCTCGTGCACATCCACGTGCGCAACCCCGACGAGAGCGCGTCGAGCGACCCGGCCCTGTTCGCCGAAGTGCAGGAGGGCGTGCGGCGGCACTGCCCCGGCATGGTCGTGCAGTTCTCCACCGGCGGGCGCGGGCGCGACCCGGCGGCGCGCGGCAACGCGCTGGACCTGCGGCCCGACATGGCGTCGCTGTCCACGGGGTCGGTCAACTTCCCGACCATCGTGTACGAGAACTCGGCGGCGCTGGTCACGGACCTCGCGACCCGGATGCAGACGCATGGCGTGCGGCCGGAAATCGAGATCTTCGACCTGTCGCACCTGCACGGCGCACGCCGCCTGATCGACGCCGGGCTGATGGACGAACGGCCGCACGTCCAGGTCGTCATGGGCGTGAAGAACGCGCTGCCGGCCGAGGAGCACCTGCTCGACCTGATGCTGGGCGAGCTGAAGCGCGTGCTGCCGCGGGCGACCTGGACCGCGGCGGGCATCGGCGCGAACCAGGCGCGGGTGATGGATTGGGTGCTGGCCCGCGGCGGCGACGGCGTGCGCACCGGCCTTGAGGACAACGTGCGCGCCAGCCGCGACCGCCTGGCCGCCAGCAACGCCGAGCTGGTGCGCATGGCCGCCGATGCCGTCGCCCGGCACGGCCGCCGCCCCGCGACCCCCGCCGAGGCCCGGGCGGCGCTCGGCCTCCAAGCCGCTTGAAGGAGCGCCTAACCCATGCCGCTTATCGCCGCCAACGGCACACAGCTTTTCTATGACATCACGGGGCCGGAGGACGCGCAGGTCGTGGCGTTCTCCAACTCGATGGGCGCAACCCTGGAAATGTGGGACGCGCAGGCAAGCGCCCTTGCCGGCCGCTACCGGGTGCTGCGCTACGACACGCGCGGCCACGCCCGCTCGCCCGTGGTGGACCGGCTAGTCGGGATCGAGACCCTGGCGGACGACCTGGCCGGGCTGCTGGACGCGCTGGGGATCACCCGCGCCCATGTCGTCGGTCTGTCGATCGGCGGCATGACGGCGCAGGCGTTCGCCGCTGCCCGGCCGGACCGGGTGCACGGCCTCGTGCTGATGGCGACCTCCGCCTACTTGCCGCAGGGCTGGGCGGAGCGGGCGGCGCTGGTGCGGGAACAAGGCATGGGCGCCATCGTCGATTCGGTGATGGCCCGATGGTTCACGCCCGCCTATCAGCACGCGCCGCCGGCGGAGGCGCTGCGGGAACGCTTCCTGCAGATCGACCCACGCGGCTACGCCGTATGCTGCGGCGCCATCGGCGCCATGGACCTGCGCCCGTCCAATGCCGGCATCCAGGCACCCACGCTGATCATCGCCGGCGCCGACGACCCATCCACCCCGCCCGCCATGAGCGAGGACATCCGCAGCCGCGTCCCCGACGCGGAACTCGTGGTGCTGCCGCGCGCCGCCCATATCCTGGCCATGGAGCGGGCCGACCGGGTCAACAGCCTGCTCGCGGGCTTTTTGGAGGCGGCTTAGAACCGCTTCCAGTCACCCTATCCGAGGACCATACGTGCCCGCTTTTGCGGGGTGATCGACATGATCCAATCAAGCATTTGCATGAGGCTGCGCATTGCCCATGGCTCCGCGCCGCGGCCTCTCAGTCAACTGACTCCGGCCGTCTGTCAGATCGTGTCAAAGCTTCTACAACTTAGAAATTTTAGAATGTTCAGCGATTGAAGGCGAAGTCAGAGCGAAACGTCGTTGCAACCATCCGCGCAAGCGCATTGTGAATTTTTGCACGACTCCGCCCGCCTATTATGTCGTCACATAACGCTTCTTCCCCATCTTCTCGTAGCATGGCCGAAGCGCCCGGCTTGCATTCTGGAAAGGCGCTATACTGTGTCGAGTCCGGTATGACCAAATATCGGGCACGCGGGATGAAGCGCGTCAGCCCTTCCGCATTGAGGCCCGGCCAGATGGTCTCCAGCTTGCCGAAATTGATGAGGCCGACCGGAATCGAAATGCCGGCAAGGCTTGTCTGCGTGAAACTGCGACTGAATTCTGGATCGACGACAACGATCGCCCTTACACGCGGGTCGAAATTGGATTGGCCAAGCGGAGATAGACTGATGTTATGCAGATCGAGGCCGGCTTCTTGAAATCGGTTGCAGTCCACACCGATGCCGCCGGCATCACATAACGCTTTCACGCCCGCAACATCTAGCAGCCCTCCAGCAAGGGAGAGCGCGGCAGTTCCTCCAATCTGAAAGCCCAGCACGCCGATCTGCTTTGTTTCGATCAGCGGGGAAAGAGCGCCGTCGCCCAAGATGGCCGTCAGGGCCGCCGAGACGTCGGCCGGCCGCAGCCAGATCTCCGGCAGCGTCTGCTCCTCCGTCAGGCGCTTTGGAGCAGGTTGGCGCAGCATCGCGACCATGAACCCGCTACCCGCGAGGCGCGACGCCATCCATGCGCCGATGTTAGGGCCCGAACGCAACCCGCCCTGCGACAGGACAATAAGTGGCCGGCGCCCTTCTGCCATTGGAGCTTCGGCCATGGCAGCCGTGCCCTGGAACAGCGGACTGCCATCGCCGACAAGCATGCTCCGGCTCGGTCCGGCCGCTGGATACCATAGGGTGACATCCATCTCGGTGCCGCGTTCCGGCGCGGCAACCTGGATGATCTTCACGCCGACGCTGAGAGATACGCGCTCCGCCGCGCTCAAGCTGCCCGGTCGCGAGACAGCCGCGTCTTGTGGGAGTGACGGCTCCCTCGCGACGGCTTCATGCCGGGCGAGGGAAAACGCGAGGAGAGAAACAGCGAGAAGGGTTGTGTACACAAGAGGGCCTCTGGCGAACTCGGCGGTTCCGACGGTTATCACGAACGACCGTCGGTAAAAGTTTCTTTTCGCGCGCCGCCGGCTAACCCGACGCGCAACCAGCGGTCAGCGGCGCTGTTGAAAGGGTCAACGCTTCTGACCGCTGGTATAAGTCAAAGGTCGCCCAGAACAGATTGTTTCGCCGGGCTGTTAGGGATTTCCGGCGGGGTAATTCACGTACTCTGGCGATGAGACCTGCCTAAAACCGCTTCCAGTCGCCCGCGCCCTCAAAGGCTGCTGCGGCGGCATAGATCGTGCTCTCGTCCCAATGCTTGCCGATCAGCATGGCGCCCACCGGCAGGCCGTCGCTGAGGCCGCAGGGCGCGGACATCGCCGGGTGCCCGGTCACGTCGAACGGCGCGGTGTTGTTGATCATCTCGAACGCCCGCTGCACATACAGGCCCAAGCCTCCCTCGGCGGGCGGCAGCGGCGTCGCCACGATGGGCAGCGTCGGCATCAGCAGCAGGTCGTATTGCGCCAGCGCGGTATCGTAGGCGGCGCGCAGCCTGCGCGCGATGTTCTGCGCCTTGGCGTAGTAGCGACCGCGGTAGGTGCTGGTGAAGTACTCGCCGACGAACATGCAGATCTTCAGCGTGTCCGACAGGTCGTTCGCCCGCTCCCGCCAGCCGGCGTGGGCATCCAGCAGGCCGACGTTGTACTGGCCCTTCCAGTTGAAGCCCATGCCGTTGCCGCGCATCATCTGCACCTGCAGGCCCTCGTTGCCGATGGGCGCCCACACGTCCTTGCCGATGCGGTGCATGGGGACGCTGACCTCCTCGACGACGGCGCCCATCCCGGCCAGGCGCTCGCCCGCGGCGCGCACCTTGGCGTCCACGCCCGGCTCGGAGTTCGGCCAGCCGAACCCCTCCGCGACCACGCCGATGCGCAGCCCACGTACCCCGCGGTCCAGCGCCTGCGTGTAGGGCGCGGTGGTGCAGCCCATCTGGCGCGGATCGAGGCCGTCCGGCCCGGCCAGCACCTCCAGCAGCAGCGCGTTGTCGGCCACCGTCGCGGTCATTGGCCCCGTGTGGTCGATGGTCGCCTCGATCGGCATCACCCCGGTGTAGGGCACCAGGCCCCAGGTGCCCTTCATGCCGTAGATGCCGCAGAACGCCGCCGGAATGCGGATCGAGCCGCCCTGGTCGCCGCCGATGGCCATATCGACCTCGCCCGCCGCCACCAAGGCGCCGGAGCCGGAAGACGAGCCGCCGGCGGAGTAGCCGCGCTTATGCGGGTTGTGCACCGGCCCCAGCGCCCCGGTGTGGCTGCCGCCCGACAGGCAGAACGCCTCGCAATGCGCCTTGCCCAGGATGGTGGCGCCCGCGTCCAGCATGCGCGTCACGATCGTCGCGTCCTGGTCGGGCACGTAGCCCTCCAGCGTCGCCGAGCCGTTCATCATCGGCACGCCGGCCAGGCACACGTTGTCCTTCACCGCCACCGTCTTGCCGGCGAGCGGCCCGGACTCCGCGCCCTTCACCACGCTTTTGACATACCAGGCGTTGTGCTCGTTCTCCTCCGCCCCCGGCTGGTAGCCCGGCGTGCGCGGGTAGCGCACCACCGGCTTGTCGTCCGGCATCGCGTCGATGACGCGGTAGGACTCGACGGGGCCGTCCATCATGGCGTGGAAGAGGCCCAGCCGTTCCTCGGACAGCTCCATCCCCAGGTCGAACACGATATCCTGCAACTGGGACAGTGTCGGCTTCTCGACGCTCATGGTTGGCTCCTTGAGTTAGTGAGGGTTTACGCCGCCATGCCGACGAACTCGGCGATCAGCGCCGGGTCCTGCACGGCTTCGGGGCTGGTTTCGCGCGTGATGGCGCCTTTCTGGATAATCAGGATGCGCTGCGACAGGGCGGCGATGAACTTCAGGTTCTGCTCGACGAGCACGACCGTGACCTCGCCGCCGCGGGACAGTGTTTGCAGCGTCTCGATGATCTCGTCGATGATGGACGGCTGGATGCCCTCGGTCGGCTCGTCCAGCAGCATCAACCGCGGCGCGCCACACAGGCAGCGGGCCAGCGCCAGCAACTGCTGCTCGCCGCCCGACAGCGCGCCGCCGGTGCGGTCCAGCAAGCGCCGCAGCCGCGGAAAGGTTTCCAGTACGCCTTCGATGGTCCGCCGCTCGGGCTGCTTCGACAGCAGGCAGCCCATGCGCAGGTTCTCCCCCACGCTGAGCGCGGGAAAGATCTGGCGGCCCTGCGGCACGTAGCCGATGCCGAGCCGGGCGCGGGCGGTGGGCGACAGCCGGGTGATGTCGCGCCCCTCGAACGTCACATGTCCCCCAGTGGCAGGCAAATAGCCCATCAGCGTGCGCAGCAGGGTGGACTTGCCCATGCCGTTGTGCCCGAGGATGCCGACGAACTCGCCCGGCGCCACGGCGAAACCGACCCCGGCCAGGATCGGGATGCGGCCGTAGCCGGAGCGCAGCCCGTCCACCTGCAACATCATGCTGCTTGCTTCCCGAGGTACACGTCACGCACCGCCGGGTCGGCCATCACGCGCTCCACGTCGTCCTCGATCAGGATGCCGCCCTGGTTGAACACCGTCACCGTGCGGGCGATCATGCGGATGAACTGCATGTCGTGCTCCACGACGATCAGCGCCTGGGTGCGGTTGATGTCGCGGATCAGCTCGGCGGTGCGCAGCACCTCCTCATGCGTCATGCCCGCCGCCGGCTCGTCCAGCAGCACCAGCTCCGGCTCCTGCGCCAGGACAGTGGCGATCTCCACCCACTGCCGCTGCCCGTGCGCGAGCTGGCCCACCAGGCGCGCGGCGATCCCGGTCAGCCGCAGGCGCTCCAGCGTCTCGGCGGTGATGCGCCGGGCCTGCATCGCCGAGCCGCGCCTGCTGGCCGCGACGAACACGTTCTCCTGCACCGACAGCCCGTCGAACACGTTGGGCACCTGCGTCTTGATGCCGACGCCAAGGCGCGCGATCCGGTGCGGCTCGGCGCCGGTGATGTCGCGCCCGCGCAGCAGGATGCGCCCGGCGCTCGGCTTGAGCTGCCCGGTCAGCATCTTGAAGAACGTGCTCTTGCCCGCGCCGTTTGGCCCGATCAGGCAGCGCAGCTCCATCTCGCGCAGCGCGAAGTTGACGCCGTTCACCGCGGTGACGCCGCCGAACCGCATGGTGGCGTCCTGCGCCTCCAGGAGCGGCGTCGTCACGGCTCCACCGCCGCGGGCTTGGCGACCTGGCCGCGGCCCACCATCGGCACGCGGCGGAACAGCCCCAGCACGACCGGCACCAGCCCCTGCGGCACCAGCAGCACGAACACCACCAGCACCGCGCCCAGCACCAGGTTGGCGTTCACCGCGTCCTGCGCCCCGATCACCGAAATCAGGTACTGGATGCCGACCGCGCCCAGGATCGGCCCGAGCAGCGTGCCCAAGCCCCCGACGAGCACGTAGATCAACACCTGCGCCGACGCCGCCAGCCCGAACACCGTGGGGCTGATGAACGACCCCCAATTGGCGTACAGGCACCCGGCCAGCCCGGCGATGCCGCCGCCGATGGCGAACACGATGAGCTTATACAGCCGCGTGTCGTAGCCCAGCAGCTGCGCCCGGGTCTCGTTCTGTCGGATCGCCACCACGATGCGGCCGAAGCGGCTGGCGAGGATCGCGCGCAGCAGCACATAGACCAGGATCAGCGCGCCCATCACCGCGTACCACGTCTGCTGTGGATCGAGCGGCGAGGACGAGTCGCCGGGGATGTTCAGCGGTGGCACCGAAGGCATGCCGTTGAACCCGCCCAGCGCCGCGTTGCCGATGGTGTAGAAGTCGCCCGCCGTCGAGTTCACCACGTTGAACAGGATCACCGTCACCGTGAGCGTGATGACCCCGATATAGGCGTCGCTGATCCGGCCATAGAACATGAAGTAGCCGAGCAGCGCCGCGAACAGCGTCGGCAGCAGGATCGACAGCAGCACCGGCGCCGTGCTGTCCCCCATGTTCATCACCGCGACCGCGTAGGTGTAGCCGCCGAGGCCGAAGAACGCGGTCTGCCCGAAGGACATGACGCCGCCATAGCCCCAGATGAATCCCTGGCTCAGCGCCAGCACCGCCATCGCCACGAACACTGTCATCTGCAGCAGGCCGAACAGGTCGAACACCAGGGGCAGGCCGAGCAGCAACGCGAGTCCCGCCGCGACCATGGCGGCAAAGCTGGCCCAGCCGGTCACAGGCTCCTCCGCAGCAGCCGTCCGGTGATGCCTTGGGGCAGGATGCGGATCATGACCAGCGCCGCAAGCAGCAGCGCCACCTGTCCAAACACCGGGGTGGTGAGGAAGGTCGCGACCTCGCTGATGGCTCCAAACAGCGTGGAGGCGAGGCCGGTGCCGGTGACGATGGCAGGTCCCCCGCCCAGCACGGTGATGAAGGCCCGGGCGATGAACGCGCCGCCCATCACCGGCGACACGCCCGACACCGGCGCAAGCACCCCGCCCGCCAGCCCGGCCAGCGCGGAGCCGAGCGCGAATGTCATCATGTATATCCGCTGCGGCAGCACGCCCAAGGCCGCCGCCATGTCCGGGTTCTGCATGGTGGCGCGCACGATCAGGCCGAACTTCGTGAAGCGCAGCACCAGCCACACCCCGGCGGCCATCGCCGCCGCCACCGCAATCATGAACCACGAATACAAGCTTGTCTGATAGCCGCCAATGGCGAAGCCGCCGAACGGCGCCGACACGCCGCGCACCGTGTTGCCGAAGATGGTGGTGATCAGCCCGATCACCGCGAGGCTGAGGCCCCAGGTGGCCAGCATGGTGTCGATGATCCGACCATACAGAAACCGGATGAACAGCCGCTCGACAGCCAAGCCGAACAGCCCCACCGCCACCGGCGCCGCGACCAGCATCGCCACCCACAGGTTCAGCCCGGCATTGGCGCTGACCACCGTGGCGTAGGCGCCCAGCATCAGGAACTCGCCATGCGCCAGGTTGATGACCCGCATCATCCCGTAGATCACGCCAAGGCCCAGGCTCAGCAGCACCAGCACCGCGATGCTGTTGGCGACGTTGAACAGGAGAAGGGCGGTGAGCGCCATGGCGGGCGCGCCCTCAGGTTTTCACGTCGATCACGAACTGCTTGCTCAGCTTCGGTTCCTTGATCAAATCGCACACCGCCGCGGTGTCCGCCGGCGCCTGGTCCGGGTAGGATTGGAACACGTCCCATTTCCGCTCGGTCGCCTTCGCGAGGTAGGCGTTCCTGACCACGTGGTGCGTGGCGTGGTCGATCGTGACCTTGCCCGAGGGTCCATCGACGGCGATGCCGGCTTCCAGCGCCTCCGTCACCTTCATGCGGTCGAGCGACCCGGCCTTTTTCACCCCCTCCGCCCACAGCTTGAAGCCCTCGTAGGTGGCGCAGGCGAGCTCGCTGATATACGGCAGCTCGTTGCCGAACTTGCCGCGCACCGCCTTGGTGAACGCGGTGCTCGGGGCCGTGGACAGCTCCTCGTAGTAGCCATAGCTCGTCACCACGCCATCGCTTTCGGACGGCGCGATGGTGGCGATCTCGTTGACCAGGCCGAAGGTGGTGGAGGCGATGGGGATCTTGCCCTTCATTCCCGCCGCCGCCCACTGCCGGTAGAACGCGGTGTGGTTGGAGCCGACCAGCGCCGACAGCACGACCGACGGCCCAGCCTGCTGGATCTTGCTGATGGTCGCCGCGAACTCCGTCACGTCGAGCGGGAAGAACTCGGTCGCCTGCACCGTGCCGCCGCCGTCGCGCACGTACTTGCCCATCCACTTCGCGGTGATCTGGCCGTAGTTGTAGTCGGCCGCGATGATGTACGCCTTCTTGCCCCAGGTTTCGAGCGCGTAGGGCACCAGCTTGTTAACCGTCTGCGCCGGGGTGGTGCCGGTGCAGAAGCAGTCACGGTCACAGACGCCGCCCTCATACAGCACGTTGTAAAAATACAGCGTCGCGTAGCGGTCGAACACCGGGCGGATCGCCTCGCGCGACGCCGAGGTGATGCCGCCGTGCACGACGGCCACCTTGTCCTTCAGCGCGAGCTGCTGGGCGTATTGCGAGTAGAGCTGGATCGTGGACTGCGTGTCGTAGTTGACCAGCTCGACCTGCCGTCCCAGCAGGCCGCCGCCAGCGTTCACCTCTTCGACCGCCAGCCGGATCGTGGCGTGCATCGCCTGGCCGGAGGAGCCGATGGGTCCCGACAGGTCGAGCAGGCTGCCGACCTTGATCGCGTCGGCCGCCATAGCGTGCCGGGCAATCAGCGGCGCCGCGAGCACGCCACCCGCAAGCGTGGCGGCCGATTGCAGCAGGCCTCGTCGCGATGGGCGGAATGGGGGCATGTTCTACTCCAGGGTGGCGGCAGATGACGACGGCACTCTAAGCAAATGCCAGGCTAAGCAAATGCCAGGCCACCAAGCGTAACGGGGCCGGTTTCACGGCGACGAAGCCTGACCGGTATTGCGTTGTGGTGCAACATGGCAATGCACCTTGCTGCGGCGGACCAAGCATTCGTTTCGACTACGGATTTCATTGGAAGATCCGCGGTGCCCGGGACAACGCGATCCTCGTCAGAACCTGATCTTTCGGCACCGAGCCGGAGTACCATCGGCAGGTGGACAGGACTCTTTGAGAGAACTGCTGGCCGCCTGAACCGATATCGTTTCTGCTGAGCTTGCGCAGCCAAGCGCAAGGCAAAAGGGAGAAACCAACGATGAGCACCACCGCCCTCCCGCAGCCGCGCCGGCGCGGCCTGCAATCTCTGGCGCCGATGTTCGTCGGCCTGTTCGAGCGCTACATGCCCGATCCTTTCGTGCTGGCCATCGGGCTGACCGCGGCCACCGCCGTCCTGGCCCTGCTGATCGCGCCCAAGGGCACGCCGGCGACCATCGTGACGACCTGGTATGCCGGGATCTTCGCCATCCTCGGCTTCGCTTTCCAGATGATCCTGATCCTGGCGACCGGGCACGCGCTGGCGCATGCGCCGGTGGTGGCGCGGTCGCTGCGCCGGCTCGTGGCGCTGGCGCGCACCCCCAACCAGGCGGTCGTGCTCACCTTCCTGGTGGCCGCCGCGGCATCCCTGCTGAACTGGGGCTTCGGCCTCGTAGTCGGCGCCATCCTGGCGCGCGAGGCGGCGCGGCAGGTGCGGGTCGATTTCGGCTGGCTGGTCGCCGCCGCCTACTCGGGCTTCGTGGTGTGGGCGAGCGGCATCTCCAGTTCCATCGCGCTCACCCAGGCGACGCACGGCAACGCGCTGAACATCGTGGAGAAGCTGACCGGCCAGATGCTGCCGCTGTCCGACACGGTGTTCGCGACGTTCAACTGGCTGCCGACGCTCCTGATCGTGCTGCTGATGCCGATCGTGTTCATCGCCATCCGCCCGGCCGACGCCGACGTGGTGCCCTTCGTGCCGGAGGCGGAAGCGCCGCCCGCGCCGCCGGCCCCATCCAACTCCATCGCCCGGCGCCTGGACCGCTCGCCGATCGGCAGCCTGTTCCTGCTGGCGGCGGGGCTGGCCGTGGTTGGGGTGCTGTGGGCGCAGGGGGCGCTCACCTTCGACGTGAACATGGTCATCCTGGTGTTCCTGATCGGCGGCATCGCCTTGCACGGCACGCCCGTCGCCTACGGCGAGGCGATGAGGAACGCTGCTAAGCAGACCGGCGGCATGATGCTGCAATACCCGTTCTACGGCGGCATCATGGGCATCATGTCGGGCACCGGCCTGGCCGACGCGATCTCCAAGGCGTTCGTCGTGGTCTCGAGCGCCCACACCCTGCCGTTCTGGAGCTATGTCTGCTCGCTGATCATCACCTTCTTCGTGCCGAGCGGCGGCGGGCACTGGGCGGTGCAGGGTCCCTTCGTGGTGCCGGCCGCAGCGGAACTGCACGCCTCGATGGCCGGGTCCACGATGGCGGTGGCGATGGGGGAGCAGGTCGCGAACATGCTGCAGCCGTTCTGGGCGCTGCCGGTCGTCGCCATGGCCGGCATCGGCATCCAGCGCGTGATGGGCTACACGGTAGTGACCTTCGTGGTCACGGGCCTCATCTACGCGCTGGCGCTGCTGATGCTGGTCTGACGGCGCTCAAGGGATCATCCACGGGAACACGTACTGC
>CAXSHI010000124.1:0-13396 GCA_964236755.1 uncultured Acetobacteraceae bacterium | reverse complement strand
TGTGGAACTCCACCACCGAGCCGGGCCAGCCGTGGGTCATCAGCATGGGCAGGGCATCCGGCTCGGGGGAGCAGATGTGCAGGAAGTGGATGCCGAGGCCGTCCAGCACTGTGCGGTGCTGCCCCCAGCCGTTGAGCATGGCCTCGCAGCGGCGCCAGTCGTAGCCGTCCTGCCAATGGGCGCAGAGCGCCTGCACGCGGGCAAGCGGAGCGCCCTGGCTCCAGTCGTCCACGGTTTCCGGCTCCGGCCAGCGCGTGTCGGCCAGGCGGCGGCGCAACCCGTCCAGCTCAGCTTGGGGGATTGCGAGGCAAAAGGGCTCGATCGCGTCGGGCATGGCGGGTGCTCCTTCAGGGCGCGGCTTGGGCCGGGGTCGCCGCTTTGGCCGCGAGCGGGTTGGTGTACTCGCGCCACAGCACGATCCGCCCGGCCGCCAGCTGCACGACGGAGATGTAGCGCTGGCTGAACCGCGTGCCGTCTCGTTCCAGGTGGACGGTGCCCTCGTATTCCAGCACGACCGCGGCGCCGTCCGCCGCGGGGTAGCTGGCGGTGAGGCGGACATCGGCGAGCCGGACCACGCCGCGGAGCGTGTCCAGGAAGGCAGCGATCGCGGCACGCCCTTCCCAGCGGCTGGGGGCACCCGGCGGGACATAGGGTGTTTCCAGCACGCCATCGTCGCTGAACAGGTCCATGTAGTCGTCCACGCCGGGAGACAGCCGGTCACCCAGGGCGTCCACCAGCAGACCCTTGACGGCATCAAGGAATGGCAGCGGCACGCTGATCTCCTGTAGGTTGCGCCATCATGTCCCCGTAGGCGCAGACACGCGTTGCCTCTTTAACCGCGGCCTGTGGATCCGTGTTGCAGTGGTATGGCGAGCCGAGCTGCCGCCGCATGGACCCGATGGGGCGGCTTGGTGGTTGCGAAGGCCTGCTTCTCGCAGCCTGCTGCCTCAAATCTGCCAATCCGATTTCGGCCAGATGACGCAAACCACCTGGCCGGTGGATCCTCGGTTCATAGGAGCTGCGTCTTTACGCCAGTCGCCTGCGACGCCGCTCAGTCAGCCATTCTGTGGAGCGCACAGAGCTTGTTGCCATCCGGATCACGGAGGTAGGCGAGATACAGGCTGCCGGAGCTGCCTTGACGCACACCGGGCGCGTCCTCGATCGCCGTGCCTCCGTTCTCGACACCCGCCTTGTGCCATGCCTCGGCTTCTTCGGGGCTTTCCACCGTGAAACCGATCGTGCCTCCGTTCGCATAGGTGGCAGCTTCGCCATCGATGGGCTTGGTGACCAACAAGCGCCCGCCGCGGTGTGCATAGATCAGGCGCCCCTTCGGGTCCTGCACGCCGGGCGTCCCGCCGATGGCCCCGATGAGGGCATCGTAGAACGACTTCGACCGGGCGATGTCGTTGGTGCCGATCATGACATGGCTGAACACTCGGTTCTCCTCCTTGTGCTTGCTCGCTGCTCCCGTCGGGACGGCGGCACGCAGGGACACGGCTCCGCTACATCGAGGAGCGCCAACTCCGCAACCCTCCTGTCCACCCTACATCCGCTGCCCCAGACTTCCGTCTCAAAGCCGCCGGTCGGCTCTCGGCCACCTTGACGCCGGTCGGAGTGAGAAGCACGCAGCGTTCCGTGCCTTCTCGGGTCAGCGTTGAAAAGGCATGATGTCGTCGCGCCAGCCATGGCACGGTGCAAGGGAGTGTTCCATGCTGAAGCTCGATCCCGCGCCCAAGGTCATCACCTTCGACTGCTACGGCACCTTGGTCCAATGGCATCGCGCCGTGAGGGACGCCGCCCTCGCAGTCCTTTCCAAACATCTCCGGGAGGGAGAGGACAGCGCGGAGGGCCAGGCAGCCGCCCTGGCGAACCGGCTGCGGGAGGCGGCGGCGACACAACAGCAGCGTCCGCCCTTCCGCAGTTATAAGTCTGTGCTGCTTTCAAGCTTGGACGAGGCGCTGGCCGAAGCCGGGTACACCGCCACCATGGACGACCAGGAAACGTTGCTGTCGATCCTGCGCAGGATCGAGCCGCATCCCGAAGTGCCTGCCGCGCTGGATCGCCTGCGCGCGCGCTATCGGCTTGCCATCATCAGCAACACCGACGACGACCTGATCGCCGGAACGGTAGCCGCGATCAGCACCCCGATCGACTTCGTCATCACCGCTCAGCAAGCCCAGGCATACAAGCCAGATCACCGGCTTTTCCTCCACGCCTACGCCGCCATGGGAGTGACGAAGGACGAGACTGTTCACGTGGGCATGGGCCAGTTCACCGATCTGAAGGTCTGCCATGAACTCGGCATCCGATCCGTCTGGATCAACCGAATAGGTGAGTCTCTCAATCCGGATTGGCCGCCCGACGCCGTGCTGAGCGACCTTTCTGGGCTGCCGGAGTTGCTGCTGCCATCCTGACAGCTCCTCGCCCGTAATCGGCCGAGTTGGGGACGATGGCGGCGGCGTCAGAAGTCCTCGGGCGCTAGGGTGCCCATCATCTCGGCCGAAAGACGGTGCACCTCCGCCTCACGCTCCAGGGTTTTGGGAAAACGGGAACGCCTCGCCTGAAGGAGCGTCCGCTTGGCCTTGTCCTCATGCCAGTACCGGGCGGCGAGCAGTGCCGCCTCCCAGCCACGCCGAAACTCTGGGCTTTCCTCATCGAGCGCTTTGGCCATGTCTCATCCCTGCTGGTATCGTTCAAACGTCGACTTTGGCCGTGCGGATGCCAATACGCCTAGCTGGTCGGCGCACAATTGCTGGAGATAGCGGCCGGTCGAAGGGCGCACCCGGTCTGGAACCTGTTCGTATCGGCCAACCTAGTCGCCGTGGGCCTGGCCATGCTGGTCGGCGCGCCAGGCGTGGCGGCCGCTGGCATCGTCCTCTACGGGACGGGCAGCGGCGTCCGCTCCATCGCCCGGGGCACCGTTCCCCTGGCCCTGTTGGGCCGCGAGGGCTACGCCGAGTTCATGGGGCGGATTGCGATGCCGACCCTCGTCGCCCAGGCGGCATCACCATCCGTAGGCGCCTGGCTGCTCGGCAGGTTCGGCGCCACCGCGACGCTCGAGGTCCTGTTCGGGGCGGCGGTGGTCAACATCGGGCTGACAGCGGCCTTGCTGCCGTTCGCGCTCCGGAGCGGCAATGCGGACAGGGCGGCCGGATAGCTGACCCCCGCCGCGCAGCCTGGCCCGTTACCCGACCGCCCCGGAAAGAGCTGCCTGGTCGGCCTTCGCCTCCTTGGCCGCCCGCTCCTTGCGCTCGCTGTAGCGGTCCGTCAGGTACCCGGTCCGGCCGCGCGTGAGCAGCGTGAACTTCATCAGCTCCTCCATCACGTCCACCACGCGGTCATAGAGGGGGGACGGCCTCATGCGGCCGTCCTCGTCGAATTCCTCGTAGGCCTTCGGCACGGACGACTGGTTGGGGATGGTGACCATCCGCATCCAGCGGCCAAGGACCCGCAGCGCGTTGACCGAGTTGAAGGATTGGGAGCCGCCCGACACCTGCATGACGGCCAGGGTGCGGCCCTGGGTCGGGCGGACCCCGCGAAGCTCCAGCGGCAGCCAGTCGATCTGGTTCTTGAACACGCCCGTGACCGTCCCGTGGCGTTCAGGGCTGCACCAGACCTGGCCCTCGGACCACAGCGACAGCGCCCGGAGTTCGGCGACCTTCGGGTGGTCGGCAGGTACGCTGTCCGCGACCGGAAGCTCCCGGGGGTCGAAGACGCGCGTCTCGGCCCCCATGCGCCGCAGCAGCCGCTCGGCTTCCAGCGTCAGGAACCGGCTGTACGACCGCTGGCGCAGGGAGCCGTAGAGCAGCAGGATGCGGGGCGGATGGTCAGCGCCCCCAATCCCCGCGAGCTTGCCCGGCTCGGGGATGTCGAACTCGCGTTCGGAAAGGTTGGGCAAAGGCGGCATCTCGTCGGCTTGGTCAAACATGGGCGCCCCGCTCATACCAGCCCCGGCTGCGCATCACGATGTGGACCACGGACAGCATCACCGGCACCTCCACCAGGACGCCGACAACGGTGGCCAACGCTGCCCCTGACTCGAAGCCGAAGATGCTGATGGCGGCCGCCACCGCGAGCTCGAAGAAATTGCTGGCACCGATGAGCGCGGATGGCCCTGCCACACTGTGAGCGGACCCGCACTGGCGGTTCAGGACGTAGGCGATGCCCGCGTTCAGGTAGACCTGGATGACGATGGACACCGCAAGCAGCAGGATGACCAGGGGCTGGGAGAGGATCTGCCGCCCCTGGAACCCGAACAGGAGCACCAGGGTGGCGAGGAGCGCCACCAGCGACACCGACCCCAACGTCTTCAGCGTCCGCGCCAGTGCCGCCTCCCCGCCGGAGGCGAGCAGCGAACGCCGCCAGACCTGGGCGGCGATGACCGGCACGATGATGTACAGGATGACGGATAGGAGCAGCGTGCTCCAAGGCACGGTGATGGACGACAGCCCCAACAGCAGGGCCACCACCGGCGCGAAAGCCACGACCATGATGGCGTCGTTCAGGGCGACCTGGCTGAGCGTGAAGTTCGGCTCCCCGTCGGTGAGGCGGCTCCAGACGAACACCATGGCGGTGCAGGGCGCCGCGGCAAGCAGGATGAGACCGGCGATGTAGCTGTCCACCTGCCCGGCGGGCAGCCAGGGGCGGAACAGCCAGCCGATGAACAGCCAGCCCAGCAGGGCCATCGAGAACGGCTTCACCAGCCAGTTGACGCCGACGGTGACGGCGATGCCGCGCCAGTGCCGGGCGACCTGGCCCATGGCGCGGAAATCAACCCGCAGCAGCATGGGCACGATCATCAGCCAGATGAGCACCGCCACCGGGATGTTCACCTCGGCCGCCTTCATGTCGCCCAGGACGTGGAACACGCCCGGCAGGGCGGCACCGAGCGCGATGCCCACGACGATGCACAGGGCCACCCACAGGGGCAGGTAGCGCTCGAACGTGCCCAGCCCATGGCCGCTCGGCGCGGCGCCTGGGCGGCCTGGGCCTGGGATGGGGCGCTCATCCGGCATTTCCCTTGTCCACCCGGCGCCCCTGGCCGTCGATGACGGGTTCCCCATCCTCCTTGTTGAAAGCGCCGTCCTGCTCCCGGGTCAGCAGGTTCAGCACTGTCTCGGACGGCCTGCACAGGCGCACGCCGAGCGGCGTCACGACGATGGGCCGGTCGATGAGGATGGGATGCGCCATCATGGCGTCGAGTAGCTGGTCATCCGTAAGAATGGGATCGTCGAGGCCAAGCTCGTCGTAGGGCGTGCCCTTGCGACGGAGCAGGTCGCGGACCGGGATGTCCATGCGCCGGATCAGGTCGACGAGCTGCTCGCGGCTGGGCGGGGCCTTGAGGTACTCGACCACGACCGGCTCCTCGCCCGAATTGCGGATGAGCGCCAGCACGTTGCGGGACGTTCCGCAGGCGGGGTTGTGGTAGATGGTCACGGTCATGCTTGTCTCCGGCGGGGGGCGTGGGCGTCCATCACGCTTGGGCGTCGTCGGTTGCATCCGGCCACCAGGCGGCGCCTGCATCGTTCTGCATGATCCCACGTCGGAAGGCAGCACCTCCAGCCGCTTGCTCCAGTGGGATTGTAGTCGTTTCCGCCGACGTTCGATGCCTTGACCACTTTATCGATGTTCATGCGCACCTCCGGTTCGCCAATCCACATCAGAGTTTCCGTCCTGAGAAGCTCAAGTGGCCCAACCCGCATTTCAATCCATTGCCAGCGAGCAAACTGGTCCCGAAGACGGCGGAAATGCGTGGGGTACTGGCGCCGCCACTCGCCACTCAAGACGCCTGCCGCAGAGCAGACCGTATCGCCGTGGCGAACACCGACGTGCGGCAGCGCGTTTACAATGCCGAGGACGCGTTCTTCAAACCACCTCATCGATAGCGGGGGTCCTTGCAGTTGTTCGCCTCGGAGAAGGCGGCCACCTCCCGCTCCTCGCCCCAGATCTTCCGACCAGCTCGCCTCGGGTGCCGGGCGAAGTGGGCATTGCGCTCCTCGAAGTGCCGGTCGATCGCAGCCTTCGCATCCTCCACCGTCCGGTAGTCGCTGTTGTGGATGACCGCACGGGCCATGCCGCTGAACACGGATTCGATCACGTTCAAGAACTGCGCGCCCGACGGCAGCGGCGCGGTCTCAACCGTGGGTCCTTCCCCGCCCGCGGCGACTGCCGCATTGTGTTCGTCCACGCGCTGGTGCAAGCGCTTCGAAACGTGCCAGGAAGCGGCGTCCCATGAGAGGTACAGCTTGCGACGGTCGCGGTAGCGTTCGACCAGGAGTTCCATCATGCGGATCATCTCGGCCGTGTTCTTGCGCTGGCTGTAGAAGTGCGTGACCTGATTGCCCGAGAGTTCAAGGGCCGCCGTCATGGTCAGGCAACCGCGTGACTTCTGCCACTGCGGCACGGTGCGCTGCTCGCCGGGAGCGGCCAGAGCACGGCCGGGCTTGGCCTTCACCGCAAAGGGTCCGAACTCGTCGATGGAAAAGAACGCCTCGTCAGCGCCGAGCCCTGAAAGTATCGCCTGGATGTGCGCGAGCTTCTCGCGGTAGTCGGGGTCGGCGGAGGTCAGCACGACGCGGGCCTTGCGCCAGCGGTATCCGGCGGCCTTGGTGATCTTGCGGATCACTCCCGGGCAGACAGGGTGCCCCGTCTCCGCCAGCACGCGTGCGAGGTCGGCCATGATCCACGTCGTGCGATTGATGCCGTGGTTGGACGGCGGCTGGTGAAGAAGGCCGAACACCGCCTGCTTGACTGCCTCGTTGTCGAACTTGCGGGAGGACTTGACTTGGCGGGCGAACAGCGCCTCGTGCCCGCCATCCGCGAAGAGCAGGAGGTAACTCCGGTGCGTCTTCCTGTCGATGCCGAGAAAGCTGCAAACGACGGCGCTTCTCAGCCCGCGGCGGTTCGCGAGCACGGCCATGGCCCGGTTGCGGTCGGACAGGCGCCCGTCGTAGAGGCGGTCGAGCAAGGCTCCGAGGCCGGGGACATCACCCAACTCTCCGCGCAGGGCATCCGGGCTGATCTCATTATGGAGGACGGCGCGCATCCACTCGAACGCGGCTGGGCGGGCCTGCTCGCGCCCACCCGGTTTCGGGGTGACGCCGGAGATCCCACCGGCATCGCGGACGAACTGCTGGATGCGGCGTTTCGAGATGATCGGCGGATCGGCCTGCAACAGCAGGACCAGGAGATCGATCGCGCGCTCCCTTTCCAGCGACATCAGCAGGCCGTAGGCATGTTCCCAGAGGCAGTCCCGATCGGGCCCGATCGGGCGCGCGAAGTCCTTCACCGCGCCGTAACTGCCGCAGAAGCCCTCCTCGTCCCGGATGCGTTCGTAGATGGCCCTGACCGAGAGCCGGGCCGCTGATGGAAGCGCCGCGTTCTCGTGGAGCATCCGCCGGACAGAGGCCGTATGGGGGCCGAGCTTGGGATGCCTCGGCTCCCTTGGCCCGTAAGGCTGCGGGAGCGGGTGGTCGAGCATTTTGCGCACGGTCTTCCGACTGATCCCCGTCTCGCGGACGACCTGGCGGATCGGGATGCCTTTGCCCAATATCCGGTTCCGGATGCTCGACCACTGCGTTACGTCCCGGTACATGGATGACCGCTCCGCTTGCGTCGCTGGATCCTGCCTGCACGCTGGCATCATGACGCCAACTGCCTGCCCAAGTGAACTGGGAGGCAGGCGCCACGAAGCCGGACACCGCCGGTCCGGCACCCACCAGCCACGTAGCTAACCCTCGCCAGGAGGTTGAAAGGCCGGACGCTGCCTCTGGTTACATCCGGCATCCTCCGCCGTTGCCGGGCGTTGCGGTGCCATGGATGCACCCGAAACCCACCACTTCGCCGACGACGGGCTCGGCTTCCCGAACTCGCCCTTGCCGCTGCTTGTTTACCGGGCAGCCCTCCCACCAGACCCAGGCGCGATGGAGCAGGCGTTCGCGGACCACGGCTGGTCGAACACCTGGCGCGATGGCATATTCCGCTACCATCATTTCCACAGCATCGCCCACGAGGTGCTCGGCATCGCCGCAGGCGAAGTCAGGGTGGCGTTTGGCGGCCCGCTTGGGCGGGAGGTGACCGTGCGGGCCGGGGATGTGGTGGTGATCCCGGCCGGGGTCGCGCATCGCAACATGGGCCAGAGCGCCGGACTCCTCGTGGTCGGCGCCTATCCGGGCGGTTCGGACTACGACATCCGCCGGGGTGCGCCCTCTGAACATGGGTCAGCTACGCGCGCCATCACGGCAATCCCACTGCCGGACAAGGATCCAATCCTGGGCGACGAAGACGGCTTGCGTCGGCTTTGGAAAAGGGATCCACCCTGTCCTCGCTAGCCGCATGGGCTGGCGAGCAGAGGTCGACCATCATGGGGTCGGCATCAGGGGGGGGTGGTGATGAATGGGCTTTGCCTGGCCATTGCCCCCCCGGAGAGATAACTGTGTGCCATTCTTCAGACTGGGTGGCCCAAAGCTCCATTGGCCGTTCTCATCTTGGCATGGCGTCCGTCTGCGCCCGGATCCGTCCACACCCCTTCCGAGATCGCGGACCATGGCCTCGGCGCGACAAACAATGATCCACTTTGGCTTGAGTCAGGCCCAGTCTATGGCTGGATCCGGAGCCCCAAGTCATTGACGTGCCCTGTGGCCCAACGGCGTGCTTCTCGACAACCAGCAGGCAATAGGCGGGTTTCCAGGGTAGCCGAATGGCCCCGCTTTGAAATGAAATCCGTCACCAGGTGATCTGCACCCGCAAGCCCGAGGAGCAGAGCTGTTCAAGCCGTCATCCCGGCTTGGCCCGCCCCTCGTACATGAACGTCATCGGCCGCGGTCCGCGGGCGTAGCCGGTGCGGAGGTCGTCCAGCCGAAAGCCAGCGGCCCCGACCAGTTCGTCCATCCGCCTGTTCAGACGACAGCCCCCGGCCATGTGTCTCCAGGCCGGGGTAAGGGTATCCTGCCACCATCTCACGCCCGCGTCCGGTGCCCGGCCGTGTTCGGCGAACAGCAACTGCCCGCCCGGGCGGAGCACGCGCCGAGCCTCCCGGAGGACCCGCACGGGATCCGCGACGCTGCACAGGCTCCAGGTCGTCAACACGGTGTCGAAGCCACCGTCCTCGAGCGGAAGCCGTTCACCTGCCCCCTCGACAACCTTGAACGGGAAGCGCAGGCCGGATCGTCGCTGCCGGGCCATCGCGACCAGCGCGGGCGACGGATCCACCCCGACGACCTCGGTGACCTGGAGTCCGAAGAAGGGCAGGTTCAGGGCGCTGCCGATCCCGATCTCCAGCACGCGGCCAGACGCTGCCCGGCCGACCCGCTCGCGGTATGGCACGAGCTCCTTGGTCCGCATGGCGAGCGCAAGCAGCCGCGGCAGGACATGGCGGTCGTAGATGCCTGGAGTGTTCATACGCTTCTCTCCATGTCCCAGGTCCATCGCCGCGACGGTCCCATGAAGCCATCCCGGTGGAGCTTTGTCGCCCCTGCAAGGGTCATACGCCTCGGCCGTTGCGGGTCGCCAATCCCATGGACTTGAGATACGTTCCTTCGCTGTCGGCGTGGACGGCCAGGCACTCGTTGCAACCACCTGGCCCAACGAACTCACGTGCCGGGAACGCGATGTCATCCGACAAGGGCGGAACGTGGTTGGGACGATGCACGGCGGTCTGATCTCAGCCATGGCGCAGAATGGAGTGGCGGCGCAGGCTGCTCCCTGCCGCCTCTCAACGACACCGCTTTGATGAACGAGCGTGGCATCGTCATCCTCGCGGGCGCGGGCATCAGCCGCGAGAGCGGCCTCGCCACCTTCCGCGACGCGGACGGCATCTGGGCCAAGGTGCGGGTCGAGGACGTGGCCACGCCCGAGGCCTTCGCCCGTGATCCGGCGCGCGTGCAGGCCTTCTACGACGCCAGGCGGGTCCAATTGCGCGATCCCGCCATCCAGCCGAACGCCGCCCACCACGCGCTCGCACGGCTAGGGCGCGAGTACCCCGGCCCCGTGCTCGTAGTCACCCAGAACGTGGACGACCTGCATGACCGTGCCGGTCAGCCCAGCCTGGTGCACATGCACGGCGAACTCGCCAAGGCGCGGTGCCTGCGCTGCGGCGCGGTCTCCCCATTCGCGGGCGCCGGGCTGGCTGCCGCGTCCTGTCCCGCCTGCGGTGCCCAGGCTCTGCGTCCCCACGTCGTCTGGTTCGGCGAGGTCCCTTTGCACATGGAGGAGATCGAGGAGGCGCTGGAGGAGCGCTGCGGCCTCTTCGCCGCGATCGGCACGAGCGGGCAGGTCTATCCGGCCGCGGGCTTCGCCGAGACAGCGCGGGCGAATGGCGCGCGCGCAGTGGAGTTGAACCTGGAGCCTACCATGCTGACGCGCGCCTTCAACGAGGCCCGGCACGGCCCGGCGACGGAGGTTGTCCCGGCCTGGGTGGATCAGGTGCTTGTGGCCGCACGCCACGGTCCCTAAGATTTTGAAGTGAGCAGAACCGACCTCTGCGTGTCGGGGCGGCTACCGCGGGAATGGGTGGAAAGCTGCTCGTCCGGTTCGGGGCGCTGATCATCAAGCGGACACATGCCGCTGGACGAACGTGACCGATAGCAAGCGGTGAGCTTTGCATCCCGCAATCTTGAAAAGCCCTCCGATTGTTGGAACGCCACGCATGTTGCACTGCGGCAAGAGTTGGGCTACTTTGCCGTCATTCGCCTCGGACCCGGTGTGAATCCGGGTGGCTCTTTCGGGCGCCAATCCGCCGGACAACGCATACGACACGATCGCCGGGCATCGCAGAAGCCGATACCACCTCGTGCGCTTACTGCGGATCCCTGATGAACGCACGATCCTTGTCCCGCTATCGCTCTGAGTGGTTCACCAACTTCGGCGATCTTCGACGCGAGGTGCTCGCCGGGATGGTTGGAACCTTCGCCCTCATCCCGGAGGTCATCGCCTTCTCGTTCGTGGCGGGCGTCGACCCGGAGGTCGGCCTCTTCGCCTCCTTCGTCATCGTCATCGCCTTCACCGGCGGCCGCCCCGCGATGATCTCTGGCGCCGCAGGGTCCGTGGCATTGGTCGCAGCCGCGCTCGTCCGGGCACACGGTCTGGACTACCTCCTAGCTGCCACCCTCCTGGCAGGCGCGTTCCAAATCGTGTTCGGGCTTCTGCGGCTCGACGTGCTGATGCGGTTCGTGTCCCGCTCGGTCCGCACGGGCTTTGTCAACGCCCTGGCCATCCTCATCTTCTCGGCTCAGGTGCCCCAGATGCTCGGGGTCAGCTGGCACACCTACGCGATGATCGCGGCAGGCCTTGCCATCATCTACCTCCTGCCCCGCCTCACGACGGCCATTCCCTCGCCGCTCATCTGCATCGTCGTGCTCACGGGCATCCCTTTCCTCGTGCCCATGCCCCTGCATACCGTGGCGGACCTTGGAAGGCTGCCCTCATCGCTGCCCAGCCTGGTCCTGCCGCATGTGCCGCTGAATTGGGAAACGCTCCGCGTCGTCGCCCCTTACGCCTTGGCCGTGGCGGTCGTGGGTTTGCTCGAATCCATGATGACCGCGACCGTGGTGGACGACCTTACGGAAACCACCAGTTCGAAGGCGCGGGAATGCACGGGCCTTGGGCTCGCCAACGTCGCCGCAGGACTGTTCGGCGGCATCGCCGGATGCGGGATGATCGGCCAAACGGTCGGCAACGTCCGCTACGGCGGCCGCGGCAGGCTGTCGACGCTCGTCGCCGGGCTGTTCCTGCTCATCCTCATGGTGCTGCTCCGGCCGTGGGTGGCCCGCGTTCCGGTCGCCGCCCTCGTCGCCATCATGATCATGGTCTCGATCAGCATCTTCTCCTGGACATCGTTCCGAGACCTCGTCCGCCACCCCAAGGTCTCCAGCCTCGTGATGCTGGCGACCGTCGTGGTCACCGTCGCGACCAGCGACCTCGCGGCAGGCGTCGTGGTCGGCGTGCTGCTGAGCGGCGTCTTCTTCGCCTTCAAGGTCATGCAGCTGATGTCGGTGACGAGCACCTACGATGAGGCCAGCGACACCCGCACGTACACCGTGAGCGGCCAGGTGTTCTTTGCCAGCGCCGACATGTTCGCCGACAGCTTCGATCTGCGGGATGCCGCGGCAAATGTGCTCGTCGACCTCAGTGGCGCCCATTTCTGGGACGTGACCTCCATCGGTGCCTTGGAGGGCGTGGTCACCAAGATGCGCCGACACGGGACGCGCGTGGAGTTCGTTGGGCTGAACCAAGCAAGCGCCACGCTTGTCGATCTGCATGGCCCGTTGGTTCAGGCCGACACCTGAGTTGGGAGGCCGCCCTCCGTGATGTCTGTCTTCGGCGTCTTCCGATCCGGGTGTCAGCGTCCGGCTGGGATCGATGAGTGTCGACGCCTCCGGGCGGATCAGTGCCCGCCTTTTCGGAGCACCTGCCTGACAGATGCCAATCCGCTTTCGGCCAATTCGAGCTTTGGCTCGCCGACCCGGGGGTTCGCCGTCTGTCCGGTCTTGAGTGCGCCGCCCGCCGCGATCACGTCTCGCGGCAGAGTTGCGCGACTGATCCGATCGCCGCGCGTTGGACCAATGCCAACCACGGGAGACGACCATGAAGCTCTACTATGCACCGGGCGCTTGCAGCCTGGCCGACCACATCGCGCTGCACGAGGCGGGTCTGTCCTTTGATCACGAGAAGGTGGACCTCAAGGCCAAGCGCACGGAAGGCGGGATCGACTTCTCAACGATTAATCCAAAGGGTTACGTACCGGCGTTGACGCTCAATTCGGGCGAGACGCTCAGCGAGAACATCGCAATCCTGGACTGGATCGCGCATCAGGATAGCAAGCTCGCGCCGTCGGGGCCGATGGGGCACACGCACCTGCTGGAAGCGCTTGCGTTCATCTCGACCGAAATTCACAAAAGCTTCAAACCCTTCTTCGCGGGAGCAGGCGACAGCGACAAGACGAAAGCTGGCGAGGTGATCGGCAAGCGTATGGGGTATTTGGCCGACACAATGAAAGGCGATTACCTGTTCGGCTCCACTGTCAGCGTGGCCGACTTCTACCTGTTCGTCATGTTGCTCTGGGCGAAGAAGTTCGGTGTTGAGCCACCCGCACCACTGGTCGCGTTCCGGGAGCGCATGATGACGCTCCCCTCCGTCCAGAAGGCAATGAAGCACGAGGGACTCAACTAGCAATCTAAGGGCGGGTTGATTGCGGACCGCCGCGGTCGGCCCGCCTCATTCGACGAAACCCCGTCTACACCGCACCTTGGCAGACACACTGTCGAACCATTTCCGAGAACCTCCACATCATGCCGACCTCATTGCAAAGAACCTGAACCAAAAGCCGCAAACCCGCCGCCGCCGTGAAACGCCCGTCCCGCTCGCGCGTCCCTCCCCCATGACCCAAGATCCCCGAACG
>CAXSHI010000123.1:0-13470 GCA_964236755.1 uncultured Acetobacteraceae bacterium | reverse complement strand
AACCCGCACTCCCTTGCGGGACTCAGATTTTCATCCCACTTCGGCTTTCGCCGCCACCGCTTGGGGCGCAAGGCCCCGGCGGCGTTCGTGGTCTGGACTATCCCTTCGCCATGGCCCGCAGGCGTTAGGCGCCCCCCGTCTAGTCTCTACACCTTCCCCGCGCGGCGCCGGGGCTTGGCTCGGGATTGGCCTGGGCCGCAACCGGCCGTTAGCGTTCCCCGAATTTGGGCGGTTCTACGCCGCGGGTTTCCCCGCGGGCACTCCAATCAAAAGTCTGCAGCGTCTACCATTCCGCCACGCCCACACAGGATGCCACCTTAGCACAACCGACCATGGCGCCGCCAAGGGGCGCTACCCGGCGACCTCGCCGCTCGCGATCCGGCAGGCAATGTCCTGCGCGCGGCGGATCAGCGTCTCACTCGCCTCGGGCGTGCGGAACGCGCTGTGCGCCGAGAGCGTCACGTTGTCGAGCGTCGTCAATATGTGGCCCGGCGGCAACGGCTCCTGGTCGAACACGTCGAGCGCCGCGTGGCCCATCGGGCCGGACCGCAGCGCCGCCACCAGCGCCGCCTCGTCCACCAGCGCGCCGCGGGCGGTGTTGACCAGGATGGCGCCGGGGCGCATCGCCGCCAGGCGGGCGCCGTCCAGGAACCCCCGCGTCTCGTCCGTCAGCAGCATGTGCAGCGACACGACATGGCTTTCGGAGAGCAGCTGGTCGAGCGGGACGAACTCCACCCTCTCGGCGTCGCGCGGCGTGCGGTTCCACGCCAGCACGCGCATGCCGCCGCCGCCGGCGATGCGCGCGACCTCGGCCGCGATCCCGCCGTAGCCGATCAGGCCGATGGTCTTGCCGGTCAGCTGCATGGCCTCGGTCCGCACCCAGCGGCCGGCCCGCATGCCGCCGTCCATCCGCGCGACGCCGCGGGCCGCCGCCCACATGAGGGCGATCGTGTGCTCGGCCACCGCGGTGTCGCCATATCCCTTGATGGTGTGGACGGCGATGCCGAGTGCTGCCAGCTCCTCGGGGTTCATGTAGCTGCGGGCGCCGGTGCCGAGGAAGATGACGTGGCGCAGCCCCGTGCAGGCGCGCATGGCATCCGTCGGCAGGGCCGTGTGGTCGTCCAGAATAATATCGTAGCCGGCCAGCATTGCCGGCAGCTCGCCCGGCGCCACCTGTGCCTGTATGGTCACGTCAATCGCCGGGTCGCTGTCCCGGCGCATGGCGCGGAACACGTCTGCAAGATCCTCGGTCGCGTCCAGGAACAGCCCCTTCATGCCGGCCTCCAATGCTGCATCTGATCCTGCGATGCGCGGCCCTGCCCGGCAAGGCGTGACGGTTGACCTGCCGGTCCCCGGGCCGCATCGTTGCGCCATGCACCATTGCGCCCGGGTCCGAAGCCGATGCTGACGCGGACCGCTCGGCGCTGAGCCTTGAGCCGCACGCCGACCTCGACGCCGCTGCCTCGCCGCACGCTCCCTGTGACGCCCGTGGCTCCGGCACCCAAGCCGGCTGCCCGCCATCGCCGCCTGGCTTGGCGGGTGTTGCGGGCGGGCGTGATTGCGGCCGTGTGGGGGGTGCTGGCGCTGGCCTTGGCGCTGGCGTGGTTCGGCCGGGACCTGCCGCGGCCGGAGGTCGCGCTTGATGCCATCCGCCGGCCGGGACTCACGCTGCAGGACCGCGCCGGGCGCACCTTCGCGACGTTCGGCGACGTGGTCGGCGATCCGCTGCGCCTCGGCGACATGCCGCGGTTCCTGCCGGCCGCCGCGGTCGCCGTGGAAGACCGGCGCTTCTATCGGCACCCGGGCCTGGACCTGATCGGCATCGCCCGCGCGGCGTTCGTGAACCTCCGCGCCAACCGGCTGGTGCAGGGCGGCTCGACCCTCACGCAGCAGGTCGCGAAGAACCTGTTCCTCACCAACGCCCGCACCCTGCACCGCAAGGTGCAGGAGTTGATGCTGACGCTGTGGCTGGAGCACACGTTTTCCAAGGCGGAGATCCTAGAGATCTGGTTGAACCGGGTTTATCTCGGGTCCGGCGCGTGGGGGGTCGATGCGGCGGCGCGGATGTATTTCGGCGTATCCGCCCGCAAGCTGAACCTATGGCAATGCGCGGTGCTCGCCGGGCTGCCGCGCGCCCCGTCCCGCATCAACCCGCGCAACGATCCCACCGCGGCGGCAGCGCGGGGGCGGGAGGTGCTGGCCGCCATGGCCGACACCGGCATCATCCCGAAGGCCGAGGCGGACGCCGCCGCCGGGCAGATCGCGTTTCCGGCGCGTCCAGGCACGGCCGGGTGGTTCGCCGATTGGGCAGCCGATGCCTCGCAGGCGCTTATCGCGCCCGGCGCGGATGCGGTGCTGCACACGACGCTCGACGCCCGGCTGCAGGGAGTCGCCGAATTGCGGCTCGCGGCCACGCTCGACGGCCCCGGCGGTCCGGCGGGCGTGGCGCAAGGGGCCGTGGTGGTGCTGGACGCCGCGACCGGCGCCGTGCGGGCGATGGTCGGCGGGCGGGACTGGCGCACCAGCCCCTTCAACCGCGCGACCGCCGCCCGGCGCCAGCCCGGGTCGGCGTTCAAGCCCATCGTGTGGCTTGCCGCCTTGGAACACGGCTTGCGCCCGGACGACACCGTGCTGGACGCGCCGCTGCGCATCGGCGGCTGGGCGCCGCAGAACTTCGACGGCGCGTTCCACGGCAGCGTGACACTGGAGGAGGCCTTGGCGCAATCGCTGAACACGGCTGCGGTCCGGGTCATGCAGCAGGCCGGCGGCCCGCGCGCCGTCGCCGCGGTGGCCCGGCGCCTGGGCATCGCCGGCAACCTGCCCGACGACCTGTCCTTGGCCCTCGGCACCGGCGAGGTCGGCTTGCTGGAGCTGTCGGGGGCCTATGCCACCCTGTTCAACGGCGGCCGTGCCGTCACGCCCCATGCCATCGACGCGGTCGAGGCCGACCGGCATACCGTGCGCGTGCCGCGGCCGGCCCAGGACCGCGTCGTCGATCCCGACTTGGCCGCGATGATGGCGCGCATGATGGCGGCCGTGGTGTCCCGCGGCAGCGGGCGGGCGGCGGCGGTGCCGGGCAGGCTCGTGGCCGGCAAGACCGGGACGACGCAGGACTACCGGGACGCCTGGTTCGTGGGTGCCGTGGGCGGCACCATCATCGGGGTCTGGCTGGGCAACGACGATGGCCGCCCGATGAAGGCGGTCTCCGGCAGCGGCCTGCCGGCCAAGCTGTTCCGCGACATCGCGCTGGAACTGCGCTAGGCGCCGACGGCTAAAGCAGGTTCGCCCGCTCGATCAGCCCATGCACATACGGCGCGAAGGAGCGCCAAACCTCGATGTGGAACCGTGCCGCGTCCTGCCGCCAAAGCACGATTTCCGCCTTGCCGAACACCGTGCGGGTGCACATGCCGACCGGGAATGCCGTGGGATGCAGATCCAACGGACACCCCGCCGCAAGCGTGTCCACTGTGCCCGGCCCGGCCAGCACCAGCCCGATCTGGCGATGCCCGATGTCCACCACCGCCCCTCCCGCAACCGAGGCGCTCGCATCCAGCGTGCCGGGCGGCGCCAGCAGCAGCCACTCGTCCGGCCCCAGCCAGAGCGCGGAGCGCCCGTTCGCCTGGGCCGTGCGGCACGGCTGCGTCGGCAGCGCCAGGCCAAACGCCGCACCCAGCGCCGACGCATCGCCGCGCAGCGCCAACCGCGCCAGGTCCGCCGCCGGTTTCAGCAGCAGCCGGTCCGGCGCGATGACCGAACGCGCGCCGTCCAGCGGCCCAAACAGTCCCGGTTGTGCATCCTGCGGCCGCAGGCGGTCCGGCGTGATGGTGTCAGGCATGGAGCCGCACTCCTTCCGGATCAAGGAACGCCGGGCCCGTGACGCGGACCGGCATGGCCCCTCCCGCCCGCTGCACATACAGGGTCTCGCCCAGCCGTGCCCGCCCGTCGGCCAGCATGGCGAGCGCGATCGAGTGACCCAGCGTCGCCTCGCCATAGGACGACGTAACGTGGCCGAGCGAGCGCGTTCCCGCCGGCGCCGCGGCAAACTGGGTCAGCTGCGCGCCTTCGTCCAGAACGCAGCCGGGGTCCGCGGTCAGCAGCCCAACCAGTTGCCGCCGCCCCGGCGCGGTCATGTCCGGGCGGTCCAGCGAACGCTTGCCGACGAAGTCCTGCTTCGCCTTGCCGATGGCCCATTCGAGGCCGAGATCGCCCAGCGTCGCCGTCCCGTCGCTTTCCTGGCCCACGATGATGTAGCCCTTCTCCGCCCGCAGCACGTGCATCGCCTCCGTGCCGTAGGCGCAGCCGCCGAGCGCCTCCACCCGGGCGTGCAGGGCCTGCCACACCGAGAGCGCATAGCCGGCAGGGACGTTCACCTCGAAGCCTAGCTCGCCGGTGAAGCTGACGCGGAACAGCCGCATGGGAACGCCCCCGATGCTGCCCGTAGCCACGCTCATGTGCGGCATGGTGGACGCGGCAATGTCCAACCCGTCCACCAAGGGCGCCAGAACGTCCCGGGCGAGGGGACCCTGCACGGCCAGCACCGCCCATTGCTCGGTGACGCTGGTAAGCCAGACGCGCAGGTCCGGCCATTCCGTCTGCAGGAAATCCTCCATCAGCGCCAGCACGCGCGGCGCGCCGCCCGTCGTCGTCGTGACGTGGAAGCGGTCGGGCGCCAAGCGGCCGGCGACGCCGTCGTCCAGCAAGAAGCCGTTCTCTCCAAGCATCAGCCCGTAGCGGCAGCGGCCCGGCGCCAGCTTGGTCCAGGCGTTCACGTACATGCGGTTCATGAACTCGGCCGCGTCGGACCCCACGACTTCGATCTTGCCGAGCGTCGAGGCGTCGAACAGGCCCACGGCGGCGCGCACCGTGCGGCACTCCCGCGCGACGGCCGCGTGCATGGCCTCAGACTTCTGCGGGAAATAGCGAGCGCGCTTCCACAGCCCGACATCCTCGAACACCGCGCCCTGCGCCGCCGCCCAGCCGTGGATCGGCGTCGTGCGGACGGGGTCGAACAGCACGCCGCGGCTGTAGGCGGCAAGCGTGCCGAACGTCACCGGCGTGTAGGGCGGTCGGAAGGTGGTAAGGCCGACCGCCGGGACCGGGCGGCCCAGCTCCGCCGCCACGATGGACAAGGCGTTCATGTTGCTGGTCTTACCTTGGTCCGTCGCCATGCCGGTCGTGGTGTAGCGTTTCACATGCTCGATGCTGTGGAAGCCCTCCTGCGTCGCGAGCAGCAGGTCCTTGCTGGTCACGTCGTTCTGGAAATCGACAAAGGCGCGGCGCTGCTTGCGGCGAGGGGCCACGGGGGCGGTCCAGCGGGCGGACATTGCGCCCTCGACCCGGCGGCGCGCCGGCACGGGGGCGTCGAACCCGGCCTCATGCGCCGCGGCACTCCCGGCCGCCGCGCCGTCGAGCAGTGCGTCCTCCAGCCCGTGCACGCCGCGGCACGCGCCCGCGGACCGCTCCGCCGCGACGGACTCGCCTGGCAGAAAGGTTTCTGTCGCCGCGTCGTAGCGCAGCTTGCCGCGGGATTGCGAAAACAGGTGCAGCGAGGGCGTCCAGCCGCCGCTCATGCCGAGCAGGCTGCAGCGCACCCACTCGCGGGTTCGCACCCGGCCGTCGGCATCGACGTGGCCCACGACGGCCACCCGGATGCCGCGCCGCCCGCGGGTCGCCAGCACCTGCATGCCCGTCTCCACCCGGAGACCGGCGGCCCGGGCAGCGGCGGGAAGCGGCCCGTCCGCCGTGGGGCGCGCGTCGGCGACCAGCGCCACTTCCACGCCGCACGCCTGCAGGTCGAGCGCCGCGCGGTAGGCGGTGTCGCTGGTGGTGGCGATCACCGCGCGCTGCCCGGGCGCGGCGCGGTAGCGCACGGCGTAAGTGCGGGCGGCGTCGGCCAGCATGACGCCGGGCCGGTCGTTGCCGGGGAACACGAGAGGTCGCTCGATGGCGCCGGCGGCGATGACGACCTGCTTGGCGCGCACCTGCCAAAGGCGCTCGCGCGGCAGCGCCGGGTCAGGATTGGGCAGGTGGTCGGTCAGCCGTTGGGCCAGGCCGATCATGTTGTCGGGATACCAGCCGAACGCGGTGGTGCGCGTGAGCAGGGTGACATCGGGCCGCGACGCGAGCGCGCCGACCTGGGCCGCGACCCACGCGGGCGGCGTCATGCCATCGATCCGCGCGCTGCGGTCAGACAGCAGGCTGCCGCCGAAGCGGGGCTGCTCGTCGCATAGGACCACGCGGGCACCGGACTGGGACGCCGCGGCGGCGGCGGCAAGCCCGGCCGGGCCGGAGCCGATCACCAGCACGTCGCAATGTGCGTAGCGGCTGGCGTAGTGGTCCGGGTCCGCCGCATCCGGCGCGCGGCCGAGGCCGGCGGCACGGCGGATCAGCGGCTCGTACAGCTTGGCCCAGGCGCCTTCCGGCGCCATGAACGTCTTGTAGTAAAACCCCGCCGAGAGCACCGGCGCCGCCACGTCGTTGACCGCCTGCAGGTCGAAGCCGAGCGAGGGGAAGCGGTTCTGGCTGCGCGCCGCCAGGCCGTCATAGAGTTCCACCTGCGTTGCCCGCAGGTTCGGCGTGCGCGCGCCGCCGCCCCGGTCCACCTCGACCAGCGCGTTCGGCTCCTCCGACCCGGCCGCCAGCGGTCCGCGCGGGCGGTGGTACTTGAACGAGCGTCCCATCAGCCGCACGCCGTTCGCAAGCAAGGCAGAGGCGAGGGTGTCGCCGGGTTCGCCGTGGTAGGTGCGGCCGTCGAAGCTGAAACGGATGCTCATGCCTGGCCCCACTGCTCGGTTTCGCTGCGCATGGCCGGGGCATCTGGGCTTTCGGTGGTGGGCATGCCGTGCGGACGGGCGGCGCCGGGCAGGTAGCTCGCGGTGAAGCGGTCGGTGTGCGTGTTGCGCAGCGCGTTGAAGAACCGCCCGCAGCCATGGGTGTGCCGCCACCGCTCGGCGTGGTCGCCCTTGGGGTTGGTGCGGGCGTACAGGAACTCGGCCCAGGCATGGTCGTCGAGCGCCGAGGGTTCGGCCGGGCGCGCAATGTGCGCCTCGCCGGCGTAGGTGAATTCCGCCTCAGGCCGGGCGCCGCAGATGGGGCAGGGGATCAGCAGCATGCTTAATGCGCCACCGCCGCCGCGGCGGCCTCGTCGATCAGTTGCCCCGTGCGGAAACGGTCGAGCGCGAAGGGCGCATTGATCGGATGCGGCGCGTCGTGCGCCATGGTGTGTGCGAACACGTGGCCCGATCCCGGCGTCGCCTTGAACCCGCCGGTGCCCCAGCCGCAGTTCACGTACAGGCCTGGCACCGGCGTCTTGCCGATGATCGGGCTGCGGTCCGGCGTCACATCGACGATGCCGCCCCAGTTGCGCAGCATCCGCATGCGCCGGAACTGCGGGAACAGTTCGCAGATCGCGTCCAGCGTGTGCGTCGCGATGTGCAGGCCGCCCTGCTGGCTGTAGCTCGTGTAGGCGTCGGTGCCGGCGCCGATCACCAGCTCGCCCTTGTCGGACTGGCTGATGTAGGCATGGATCGTGTTGGACATGACGACGCAGGGAAAGCACGGCTTCACGGGTTCGCTGACAAGCGCCTGCAACGGGTAGCTTTCGAGCGGCATGCGTACTCCCGCCTGCGCCATCACAACGCTGGTGTGCCCGGCCGCGACGACGCCGACGCGCCGCGTCGAGACCGCGCCGCGCGTGGTGTCCACCCCGCACACTGCGCCGCCGGCGTCCCGCCGGATGCCCGTCACCTCGCAGTTCTGCACGATATCGACGCCCAGCGCGCTCGCTGCCCGGGCGTAGCCCCAGGCCACCGCGTCATGCCGGGCGGTGCCGCCCCGGCGCTGCAAGGCCGCACCCAGCACCGGGTAGCGCATGCCGGCATCAAGGCTCAGCGGCGGGCAGAATGCCTGCGCCTGCTCCGGCGACAGCCAATCGTTGTCCACCCCGGCCAATTGGTTCGCATACACGTGCCGCTTGGCCACCTGCACGTCGTGCACGGTATGCGCCAGCATCATCACGCCGCGCGGCGAGAACATGACGTTGTAGTTCAGCTCGCGCGACAGCCCTTCCCAGAGCTTGACCGCGTGGTCGTACAGCGCGGCGCTCTCTGCCATCAGGTAGTTGCTGCGGATGATCGTCGTGTTGCGCCCGGTGTTGCCGCCGCCGAGCCAGCCCTTCTCCAGCACCGCCACGCGGCGGATGCCGTGCTGCTTTGCCAGGTAGTACGCCGTCGCCAGCCCGTGCCCGCCCGCGCCGACGATCACGGCGTCGTAGGCGGGCGCCGGGCGGTCCGGGGAGCGCCAGTGCTCGGTCCAGCCGGATTGGCCGCGGACGGCCTCGCGCAGCAAGCGGGCGGCGGAGAAATGCTTCATGCCTTATCCTCGCTCGGGCGGCGGCGGCGCGCTTGCTTGGCCGCGACGCGCCGCTTGCCTGATCGCGTCAGGCCGGGCGGTCAAGCCATCCAGGACTTCACGACGTCCGGATGCTGGCTGACCCAGTCCGCCGCGGTCTTGGCCGGGTCGGTCCCGCTCGCCTGGTTCTGCATCATCAGCCCCTGCTCCTCCGGGAGCGACAGCTTGAAGCGGCTCAGCATGGCGTGCACCTCCGGCATGTCTTTGGCCAGGCCCTTGCGGGCGACGTTGTTCACCGTCTCGTCGCCGCCGAACACGGATTTCGGGTCGGCGAGGTATTTCAGCTTGAACGCCGCCCACATCCAATGCGGCGTCCAGCCTGTCACCACGACCGGCTGCTTGCGCGATATCGAGTCCTTCAGCGCCGCCACCATCGTCGCGTCGCTGCCGTCCACCAGCTGCATCGGCGCCAGGCCATACTCCGTCATCGCCTTCTCCGACGCGCGCATCAGCCCGGCGCCGGGGTCGATGCCGATGATCTTGCCTCCGAACATCGACGAGTTCGCCTTCAGGTCGGCAATCGACTCGACCGTCACGTAGTCCGGCACCACCCAGCCGATCCTCGCCCCCTCGATGTTCGGCCCCAGCACGTCCACCTTGCTTTTCAGCTTGGCGTAATAGGCCGCATGCGTCGCCGGCAGCCAGGCCGCGACCATCGCGTCGGCGTCGCCGGACGCCACGGCCTCCCACATGGCAGCACCCGACACCGGGGTCAGCCGGGTGTCGTAGCCGGCCTGCTTCAGTGCCTCCGCCAGGATGTTGGTGGCGACGATGGCGTCCGCCCATTCGACATAGACGATCCTGACGGTCCCCTTGCCGGCGGCGCGGGCGCGGCGGCCGAAGGCGGTCGCTGCTGCAGCGGCGGGAACGGCCGCCAGAACCTGTCTTCTCAGCATGGGTGTGCTCCTTGGGTTGTGCATTTCAGTTCAGCGCGGCTGCGCCCGGCGCGAGACCTGCTGCGTGATCCGGTCGAGGATGATGGCCAGCACCGCAATGGCGACCCCGGCCTGGAACCCGCGCCCGGCTTCCAGCCGCTGGATCGCGCTCCACACCTCGCGGCCCAGGCCCCCGGCGCCGATCATCGCCGCGATCACCACCATCGACAGCGACAGCATGATCGTCTGGTTGATCCCCGCCATGATGGTCGGCAACGCCAGCGGCAGTTGGACCTTGATCAGCTTCTGCCAGCGCGTCGTGCCGAACGAGTCCGCGGCCTCCGTCATCTCGCCGGGCACCTGCAGGATGCCGAGCGCGGTCAGCCGGATGGTGGGCGGCATGGCGAAGATGACGGTCGCGAAGCAGGCCGACACCGGCCCCAGGCCGAAGAACGGGATGGCCGGGATCAGGTAGACGAAGCTCGGCATGGTCTGCGCCATGTCCATGCAGGGAGCGACGACGCGCCAGGTCCGCGCGTTGAGCGCGGCGACGATGCCGAGCGGCAGGCCGATGGCGATGGAGGCTGCGGTGGAGAGCACCACCATCACCAGCGTCGTCACCATGGGGTCCCACAGCCGCAGGTTCCACAGCAGCGCGAAGCCGAGCATCGAGCCAACGGCAAGCCGCCAGCCCGAGACCCGCCAGGCCAGCAGCCCGAACGCCAGGATGATCACCGGCGGCGGCACCGCCTGCAGCAGCGCGGTCAGCGCCGCGATCCAGTCTGACACCGAATGGCTGACGGCGCGGGTGACGCCCGAGAGCGCGTCGGTCAGCCAGTCCAGCGCGCCATCGCACCAGATGTCGAGCGGGATGCGGGGTACGGACCAGTTCATGGCGTGACTGTCTCCTTGGCCGCGGTGCGCGACCGTCGCGCCAGGGCGTTGATGACGCCGACACAGTCAATCGTGCCGCGCAGCAGCCCGGCATCGTCCACGACCGCCACCGGCTCGGCCTCCGCCGCCACGACCGGCAAGACTTGCTTGATGGAAGCGGAGGCGGGCACGCGGGCGCAGGGCTGGACGGCGCGGCCGAACTCCTGGCCGCGTTCCCGCCGCAGCGCCGAGATGTCGGCCCGGCCCAGCAGGTGCCCGGCCGCATCGACGACCAGTGCGCTCCGATGACCCGCCATCTCCATACGGTCGACCGCCGCGCCCGGGTCTTCCTGCGGCCGCAGGACGGGGGACGCGGCGGCCATCAGGGTTCCGACCTTGAGGACGGAGGCCACGTCGATATGCTCGACGAAGCGCGCGACATAGGGTGTGGCCGGGTTGGCCAGGATCGCCTCGGCGGTGCCCACCTGCAAGATGGCGCCGTCCTTCATCAGCACGATGCGCCCGCCCAGGGCAATCGCCTCGTCCAGGTCGTGCGACACGAACACGATGGTCTTGCGCAGGCGGTGCTGCAACTCGACCAGCTCCTGCTGCATGTCGCGGCGGATCAGCGGGTCGAGGGCGCTGAACGCCTCGTCCATCAGCAGCACGGCCGCGTCCGCCGCGAGGGCGCGCGCCAGGCCCGCGCGCTGCTTCATGCCGCCCGACAGCTCGCTCGGGTAGCGCGCGTCCCATCCCTGCAACCCCACAAGCTCGATGGCGCGCATGGCGCTGTCGCGCCGGGCCGGCTTCGCCATGCCCTGCACCTCCAGCCCGAACTCCACGTTGGCGAGGATGGTCCGGTGCGGAAACAGCGCGAAGTGCTGGAACACCATGCCGAAATTCTTGCGGCGGAACTCGCGCAGCATGCCCGGCGGCATAGCGGTCACGTCGGCGCCGCGGACCCGGATCGTGCCGCTGCTCGGCTCGATCAGCCGGTTCAAGCAGCGCAGCATGGTCGATTTGCCGCTGCCGGACAGGCCCATGACCACCAGGATCTCGCCTTCCGCCACGTCGAAGCCGACGTTGTTGAGGCCCACCGCCGTGCCGGTCCGCGCCAGCACGGCGGCCCGGTCCTCGCCGGCGCCGAGCATCGCCAGCGCCTCCTTTCCGCGCTCGCCGAACACCTTGGTGACGTTCCGCACCTCGATCAGCGCGGGCCGTGACGGCCGCTCCGCGACGGCGGGCGAGGCGTCAGGCCCCATCTGGAAGCTGAGAGGCGCGAGGGAGGTCATCGGTCGATCACCACATGTTCGAGGGGACGGCTGCAGCAGATCAGCACCATGCCCTGCTCGACCTCCCGCGGGCGGATGCCGCCGCCGTGCTGCATGTCCACCCGGCCGGACAGCATGCGACTCTTGCAGGTGCCGCACACTCCGCGCGCGCAGGAAGACGGCAGGCGCAGCCCCGCCGCCTTCGCGGCGGCGAGCACGGTGGTGCCGGGCGGGCAGGGGACGGTCTTGCCGGACTTGGCGAAGGTCACGCTGAACGTCGCCTCCGCGACGGCTTCCGCAACCGCAACTTCTTGCAAGACAGGCTCGGGCAGCGCCTCGAAGCTGAAGCTTTCCTCGTGGTAGCGGCTGCGGTCGAAGCCGGCCTGGTCTAGCAGCGCGCGCACGCCGGCCATGTAGGGTGCCGGGCCGCAGCAATACACGTCCCGCGCCATGAGATCGGGCGCCAGCAGGCCGAGCGCGCGGGCATCGAGCCGTCCGACCAGGCCAGGCCATCCAGGCTCGCCCGCCGTGCTTTCCACCACATGCGCCACCCGCAGGCGCGGCAGGCGGCGCGCCATCAGCGCAAGCTCGTCGCGGAAGATGATGTCGCGGGGCGAGCGGGCGCTGTGCACAAACGCCACGTCGCGATCCTCGGCCCGGTCGAACAGCGTCCGCAGCATGCTCATCAGCGGCGTCACCCCGCTGCCGCCCGACAGCAACAGCAGCCCGGCGTCCAATGCGCGCGGCAGGACGAAGGCGCCGGCCGGACCCATGGCGCGCAGGCACACGCCGGGCCGCATCTGATCGTGCAGCCAGTTGGAGACCGGGCCGTCGCGCACCCGCTTCACGGTGATCGACAGCGTTTCGGGCCGCGTGGGCGGGGAGGAAATCGTGTAGCAGCGGAACACGGTCTCGCCGCCGATCAGCAGCTCCAGCGTCAGGAACTGTCCAGGCTCGAAGCGGAAACGGCACGGGCGGTCGGTCGCGAAGTGGAAGCTGCGCACGTCATGCGTCTCGTCCGTCACGGCCCGGCACACCAGATCGCCATCATGGTCCACGCCCCAGATTGGGGGTGTGTCGCCGGTGATCCGTGCCAGACCGCCAATCAGCATGGGGCGTTATTCCATCGTGCTGCCATGTCGATCACGAGCGAAACCGCCCCCCTTGCCTCGTTGCATGACAAATCGTGACGCAACGCTGGTATGTGTTGCATGCAAATGCTTGTCAGCAAACGTCACCTGGCTTGCAGTCGAGCGACGCTCAGGCGTACTGGCGGCGCTCAGGCGGCATCAGGCCCGGGTTGATCAGCGGACGCCCTTGCACGAAACCGTCGGCCGTGGCCCGGGCGGACCGGTGCAGGCTGGGCGGATGGCCATAGGCCGCCCGGAACTGGCGCGAGAAGTGTGCGCCGTCGGCGAACCCGGCCTCAACGGCCACTTCCGTCACGCTGAGCGCCGTGTTGTTCAGCAGCCAACTCGCATAGCGCAGCCGCAGTTCGCGGTAGGCCGCCGTGGGGCAAAGGCCCAGCACCTGCTGAAACCGCCGCTCCAACTGCCGCGGCGAAAGGCCGACCCGGCGCGCCACCTCATCCATCGCCAGCGGCGCGCCCAGGTTCTGCTCCATCGTCAGCAGGGCGCGGTGCACCTTCTCGTCGGATTGGCTGCCTTCGGTGGCGATGGGCGGGTGCGGCTGCGCGTCATCGGCGCTGCGGACGCGGCTGAGCAGCATGACGTGCTGCGCCTTCTGTGCCTGGGCCGGGCCGACATGCCGCTTGATGAGATGGACCGCAAGGTCCGCGACGTTGCTGCCGCCCGAGCAGGTGATGCGGTCGCGGTCCACTAAGAACAGCCGGTCCGCCACCGCGTCCTGATCCGGGAACTCGTCTTTGAAATCCTGGTAGTGGAACCAACTCACGCAGGCACGCCGGCCCTCCATCAAACCCTCTCGGCACAGCAGGAAGCTGCCGGTACACACGCCGATCAGCGTCGTGCCGGCTGCGGCGGCACGGCGCAGATAAGCGCGCGCGGCAGGATCGAGCGCTG
>CAXSHI010000122.1:0-13483 GCA_964236755.1 uncultured Acetobacteraceae bacterium | reverse complement strand
CAAGAGCTACCGCACCTGCAAGAGCTGCATCGGCACCGAGTTCTGCCGCTTCGGCTTGGGCGACAGCATGGGGTTGGCGACCAAGATCGAGCGCCGGTTCCGCGGCATCGACAGCCCGGCCAAGATGAAGCTCGCCACCGCCGGCTGCCCGCGCAACTGCTCGGAGGCGATGGTGAAGGACGTGGGCCTCGTCGCCATCGGCGACAACAAGTGGGAGATTTACGTCGGCGGCGCCGCCGGGGCGCATATCCGCAAGGGCGACCTGCTCTGCGTCGTTGAGGGAGAGGACGCGGCCATGCAGATCTCCGGCCGGTTCATGCAGTACTACCGCGAGAACGCGAAGTGGAAGGAGCGCACCTACAGCTTCGTGCCGCGCATCGGCCTGGAGCGCATCCGGGCCATCGTGGTGGATGACGCCGACGGCACGGCGGAGGCGTTGGACCAGGCGATGCTCGCCTCCGTCGAGGCCGCCTACGACCCCTGGAAAGAGGCCGTGGCGCCCCGCACCGCGAACCAATTTGCCGAGGTGGTGCGGGCCGAGATGGTGGGAGGCGGCGATGACTGAGGTGATGCTGAAGCACCGGGTTGGCCCGCTCGACGCCGTGCCGCGCGGCGAGGGTCGGGTGTTCGAGGTCGGCGGGCAGCGGCTGGCGGTGTTCCGCACCCACGCCGACCAGGTGTTCGCGACGCAGGAGCGTTGCCCGCATTTGGGCGGCCCATTGGCGGACGGGCTGATCGACCAGGGCACGGTGATCTGCCCGTTGCACGACCGCACGTATGACCTGCGCAGCGGCGCCGGGGTGAACACCGAATGCCAGGTGCGGACCTACCCGGCCTCGGTGGACGCCAACGGGGCCATCGTCGTGGAGCTGGGGCAGGACTGACCGGCGCGCGCAGGCGACGCAACGGATGAAGGAAGGGGTGAGAAGGCTGCCGGCGCCGTCCGCCGCGTCCCGTCGTCAGAAGCGGGTGGCTTGATGCTCCGACCACCCGACGTGCCTCACGGAAACGACGTGAGTGCCGGTTGTTGCTATGGTTCAGCGATTGGCGATCCCGCCATGGCAACCCCAAGGCGGGCATGGCCCGTTCCCATGGGGGAGCTTGACGCCGTTGCCGGGATGGCGCCCGCTGAAACGGGCCGCATCCCGTGGCCGCCCAAGAAGGGCAACATAGCCGGAGTGTCCCGATGACCAACCCCGCGGGCGACCGAGAGCTGGAGATTTCGCGCCGGGCCTTGCTGGCCGGAGGCGCCGCGATGGCCGCATCGGCGTGCTTGCCCGCCGCGGCGCAAGTTCGTCCGGCGCCGCGCCGATCAGCCTTGGCCTACATCGGCACCTATACTCCTCATGCCGTGCACGGCGCCGCCGGGCATGGCGAGGGCATCAACCTGGTGCGGCTCGACCTTGCGACCGGCGCGTTGGAGGCCGTGCAGACCTTCCCGGCGCCCAGCCCGTCCTGGCTCACGCTCGATCCGCACCGGCGATTTCTGTATGCCGTCAACGAGGTCGATGACTTCGGCGACGCCAAGCACGGCTCCGTCACCGCTTACGGCATCGCGCCCGGGAGCGGCGTGCTGACGCAGATCAACGCCGTGAGTTCGCAGGGCGCCGGCCCGGCGCAGGCCAGCGTGCATCCGTCCGGCCGGTTCGTGCTGGTCTCCAACTACGGCGGCGGCAACGTCGCGGTGCTGCCGGTGCTGCCGAACGGCGGGCTGGGCGACGCCGTCGATGTGCAGGGGGACGCGGGGCCGCCCGGCGCCGGGCGTCCGGCCGACGGCGCGCCCGGCAACTTCTCCATCAGCGACCACGACGCGCCGCACGCCCACATGATCTCGGCCGACCCGTCCGGGCAGTGGGCGCTGGTCGATGACCTCGGCCTCGACCGCACCTTCGTTTGGAGGTTCGACCAGCAGACGGGCAAGCTCACGGCCGCCGAGCCGGCGTTCGTTCCATCGGCTTCCGCCGGCGCCGGGCCGCGCCACTTCGGCTGGCACCCGAACGGACGCATCTTCTACGACCTGTACGAGGAAGCGTCGGAACTGGCCGTGTATGACTGGGACCCGCGCACCGCGGCGTTGCGGCTGAAGCAGAAGACCTCGATCCTGCCGCCCGGCTATGCCGGCACCAACTACGCCTCGGAACTGGTGATCGCGCCCAGTGGCCGCTTCATCTATGCCGTCAACCGGCTGCACAACAGCATCGGCATTCTGGCCGTCGCCCCCGACGGGCGCGTGCGCTGGATCGGCGACGAGTGGACGCGCGGCGACTATCCCCGCAACGTCGCCCTCGATCCAAGCGGGCGCTTCATGGTCGCCTGCAACCAGCGCAGCGACCAGGCGACGGTGTTCCGCGTCGATCCCGCGAGCGGCCGGCTGACGTTCACGAACCGCTACGTCCCCGTGGGCAGCCCGTCGATGATCGCGTTCCTCTGAGGTAGCCGAGGCGGCACCGTTTGGCGGGAGATGGGATGGCAGCGCACGGTCCGCTCATCGTGCGGCGGCCGTCAGTCCTGGCGATCCGCAAAGGACTTGAACGCCGCGGCGTAGTCTGGATGCCAGCGCGACAAGGCCGGGCGGTTCTCGACGATATCGCCGGCAGCCCACAGGATGCGCCGCTCATCGACGGGCCGGGACACGTCGTTGTCGGGACACAGGATATAGAAGTCCCCGGCCGCAAGGCGGTCCAGCATGAAATCCACCGTCTGCTCCGGCGTCCAAGCGCCGTCCGGCTTCGTGGCCCGGCCGTTCGCGGTCAGAGGCGTGAACACGAAGCCGGGGATCAGCAGATGCGCGGTGACGCGGCAGCCGGGCGTGTTGCGCAGCTCGTGCTCCAAGGCCTCGGTGAACGCCTTCACCCCGGCCTTGGAGACGTTGTAGGCGGGGTCGCCGGGCGGGGTGGTGATGCCCTGCTTGGACCCGGTGTTGATGATGAGGCCGGGCCGTCCGCGGGCGATCATGCCGGGCGCGAAGATCCGGGAGCCGTGGATAATTCCCCAGAGATTGGTGCTGATCACCCGGTCCCAGGCCTCATCCGGGCCGAACACGGCGCTGCCGGGCTGCACGCCGGCGTTGTTCATCAGGAGGTCGGCGGCGCCGAACCGCTCGCGAACCGCGGTTTCCAGATGCCGGACGTCCTCGGCGCAGCTTACATCCGCGGGCCACGCCATGATGCTGGCAGGACCGTCCGGCGTCAGGGCGGACAGCGTCTCCGCCGCCTGGGACAGCCGGTCGCCGCCGAGGTCGGCGATGCAGACGCGCAGGCCCATGGACGCGAAGCGTTTGGCGGCGGCGAGGCCGATCCCGGACGCGCCGCCGGTGACGACGGCCACGGATCGCAGGGCCAGAACGGGGTCAGGCATGCCGTCTCCTTGTGGTCTTCGGACGCGGCCGACGTGACCCGGCGGGCGGCATCGGCATTGGGTCCAGCTGAAATCCTAGCACCAACGGATCGCATCCGCACCCGGCTTTCTGGCCGCCTTGCGTCCTGCGGGGCACGCGACGGTGCGCACGTCCTTGCAAAACCTAAATCTCCGGTTGCGCCAAATCCTTGTGGCTCAACCAAACCATATGATAATCAACGAGGAGACGGTGACAGCACAGGGCGCGCGCCCTTGTGTTGGTGCGCACGTATGATTCAAACTGAAGGTGCACCCGACAACATGGATGTCCAGGATCTTTCCTCAGCTGAAGCCCGCCTCCTTGTCCTGGAGATGTCGGTTGCGGCGTTGATCGCGCAACTGCCGCAGCACTCCTTGGAAGAGGTGGCGAGCATGCTCTGCTTCGTCGCCGATACGACCGAAGATGCGGAGGAGTTCACCACCGCAGCCGGCGACCGGCAGCTAGGCTACGTCCGCCACTGGGCCAGCGAGATGCTCCATCGCGTGATGGTGTCGCGAAAGGGATCGCGTCCTGAGGCGATGAACGCAGTGCTTTCGCCGCACGACTCGCCCACCCTGGGCTGAGCGGGGCACGCTCAGCCCACTTTAGGGTTGATGTTTCGTTTCGGTGATACTATAAAAAGGCGGGCTGATAGCTCAGCGGAATTCAGAGCACGCGCTTGATAAGCGCGAGGTCGGCGGTTCAAATCCTCCTCGGCCCACCATCCACCGAATGTCGTGGCGCTGCCGAGTTCGGTGCTCTCTGTCGCCGGACGCTGACGGTGCCGCGCATCGAGTGCGGCGATATCGGCTGCCTACCCCGCTTTCCGCTGCTCCGCGCACAGCACCACGACAAGCCGCTGCACGCCGACGATCTGCCGCAGGTTGCCCTCGATGAGATGCAGCATCTCCGACGGCATCGCGTCCGCCCTGATCTCGATCAGCATGGCCGTGCCGCGGCGCTGCATGCGCACGACGTCGGGGATCAGGTTGCGCCGGGCGAAGGTCGCCAGCGCACGGACTGCTAGGCCGGGTTCGGCGTCGGCCAGCAACTCGAAACGGATGGATCGGAAAGGCGGATCGTTGGGCAGGGGAAGCATGGGATGACCTTCCGAACGCGATGTCGCCGTTGGGAGCCGAAAAGACCTGCTGCGTGCCTGACGCCCTTTGGAGCCTTTCGCTGCGTCTTGAGTATTCGGCGGCATCGCCAGGCATCCGTTCCCAATGCGTTTCGATAATGTAACGGACGGCGTCGCCCTCATCCTGAACCAGAAGATCAGGGTGATTGCCACAAAACGAACTGGATCGCGTCACCTGTGGCCCGGCCAGCCTTCGGAGAGGCCGCACGACTTAGCCTTGCAGGCCGAAGATCAGGAGAGCGGCTTGAGCAAGGCCCGGGGCGCCACGGTCTCAAAGAAAATCACGCCGCCAGGTCCCGGCTGCGCAGCAGGGCCGCCGTGCTGGGCGCGCGGCCACGGAACGCGACGTAGAGCTGCATGGGGTCCTGCGTGTCGCCAGCGCCCAGCAACGCACGCAGCCGCGCGGCCAGCGCGGGGTCGAACAGATCGCCCGCCTCCTCGAATGCCTGGAACCCGTCGGCCTCCAGCACCTCCGACCAAAGATAGGAGTAGTAGCCCGCCGCATAGCCGCCGCCGGCGAACAGGTGCTGGAAATGCGCCGGGCGGTGCCGGATGCCGATTTCCGGCGGCATGCCGACGCACCTGAGGAACTCTTGCTCGAAGGCGTCGATGCGAAGCGCCTGCGGGTCCGGATGGCTGTGCAGCGCCATGTCGATCAGCGCGGCGGCCGTGTACTCCACCGTGGCGAACCCCTGGTTGAACCCGCGCGCCGCCAGCAGGCGGGCGATGAGGGCGTCTGGGATCGGCTCTCCGGTCGTCTGGTGCCGGGCGAAGCGGCGCAGGGTGTCGGGCACCGACAGCCAGTGCTCGTACACCTGCGACGGGAACTCCACGAAGTCGCGGCGGACCGAGGTGCCGGACTGCGCGGGGTAGCGCACTTGGCTGAGCAGGCCGTGCAGCGCATGGCCGAACTCGTGGAACAGCGTCTCCGCATCGTCGAAGCTGAGCAGCGTCGGCTCGGCGCGGGCGAAGTTGTTGTTGTTGACGATGACCGGGGAAACCGGGCCGTCGAGGCTTTCCTGGTCGCGGTAGCTGCTCATCCACGCGCCGGACCGCTTGTCTGCCCGGGCGAAGGGGTCCGCCAGGAACAGGCCGACGTGCCCGGCGGCGTCCCGCACCTCGTAGGTCCGCACGTCGGGATGATAGGTCGGCACCTCCGGGCGCAGGGTGAAGCCGAGGCCGAACAGACGCGCCGCGGTGTCGAACGCAGCCTGCTCGATGTTCTCCAGCACGAAATACGGCTTCAGCTCCTCGGCGTCGATGGCGTAGTCGGCCCGGCGCACCTTCTCCGCGTAGTAGCGCCAATCCCAAGGAGCCAGCGCGCCGTTGAACCCTTCGCCGCGCGCCACGGCCAGCAGCCGGTCGCGTTCGGCGGCGGCCTTGCGCTTCGCCGGCTCCCATACCTCGGCCAGCAGCGCCTCGACCGCCTCAGGCGTGCCGGCCATGGTATCCGCCAGGCGGAAGGCAGCGAAATCCGGGTAGCCGAGCAGGCGCGCCCGCTCCGCGCGGAGCGCCAGGATCTCGGGAATCAGCGCCCGGTTGTCGTGCGGACCCGGGTGGGCGCCGCGGGCGACCCAGGCTCCGTAGGCCGCCTGGCGCAGGTCGCGGCGGGCGGAGAAGGTCAGGAACGGCTCGATCAACGAGCGCGACAGCGTGACGACGTGGCCCGGCATCCCGCGCTCCGCCGCCGCCTGCCGCGCGGTCTCCCGCACGAAGTCCGGCAGGCCGTCGAGGTTCGCCTCCGCCAATGGCAGGTGCCACGCCTTTTCGTCATGCAGCACGTTCTGGCCGAACTGGGTGTGCAGCACGGCGAGGCGTTCCGAGATGGCGCCCATCCGCGCCCGCTCGTCAGGACCCAGCGCCGCGCCGCTGCGGACCATGCCGAGGTGCATGCGCTCCAAAAGCCGCCGCCGGTCTTCCGCGAGGCCCAGCGCGTCGCGGCGCCGGTGCAGCGCGTCCACGCGGGCGAACAGCGCCGGGTCCAACGCGACTTGCGTGCTGTGCTGCGCGAGCTTGGGCGACATCTGGAGATCGACGGCTTGCAGGGCGTCGCCGCCCAGGCTCACCACCAGATTGGAGAGCGCCATGCCGATCCGGGCCAACAGGCGGCCGCTGCGCTGCATGGCCTCGACCGTGTTGGCGAAGCTCGGCTCCGCCGGGTCGGCGCCGATGGCGGCGACTTCGTGCAGGTGCTCGCCCATGGCGTGCTCGAACGCCCCGGCAAAGTGCTCCGGCCGGATGCGGTCGAAGGGCGGCACCCCGAAGGGCGTGGTCCAGGGCGCGAGCAGCGGGTTCTCTTCGGTCATGGCGTCCAGTCGGACCAGAACCGGCAGTCGTGGTCAAGACGGCAAGGTATTGGCTTGACAGCAGCGGCAGCAGCCATTCGATTGGATGCACAATCAACGACCTTTTTCACCTCCTGCACCGAGGGTTGGCGGACATGCTGACACGACGGGGATTGCTCGGGACGGCCGCCGCGGGCCTGGCGGCGCCGGCGGTCGTGCGCGCCCAGGGCAGCCCGCCCATCCGCATCGGCGAGATCAACAGCTACACCGCCGTGCCGGCCTTCACCGTGCCGTACCGCAACGGCTGGCAGGTGGCGGTAGACGAGATCAATGCGCAGGGCGGCGTGGCCGGGCGCAGGATCGAGGTGCTGAGCCGGGACGACGCCGGGCAGCCGCAGACCGCGACGCAGCTTGCGGGCGAGCTGCTGTCGGACGCGAAGGCGGACCTGCTGGCGGGCGGCTTCCTGTCCAACGTGGGCCTCGCGCTGAGCGACTTCGCCGCGCGCAACAACAAGCTCTACGTCGCAGGCGAGCCGCTGACCGACGCGCTGGTCTGGGAGCACGGGACGCCCACCTGCTTCCGGCTGCGCCCGTCCACCTACATGCAGGTGGCGATGCTGCTGCCGGCAGCGGCCAAGCTCAAGGCGACGCGCTGGGCCACCGTCGCGCCCAACTACGAGTACGGCCAATCGGCGGTGCGGTGGTTCAAGACGCTGCTGAAGGCGCAGCGGCCGGACGTGGAGTTCGTCGCCGACCAGCTTCCTGCGCTCGGCAAGATCGACGCCGGGGCCACGGTGCAGGCGCTGGCCGGCGCCAAGCCCGACGGCATCTTCAACGTCTTGTTCGGTCCCGACCTCACCAACTTCGTGCGCCAAGGCAACACGCGCGGGCTGTTCGAGGGGCGCGACGTGGTGTCCGTGCTGACCGGTGAGCCGGAGTACCTGCTTCCGCTCGGCGACGAGACGCCGGAGGGCTGGCTCGTCACCGGCTACCCCGTCGGCCAGGTGCCGAGCGCCCGTGCTTTTGAGCGCACCTACCAGGACCGCTTCAAGCAGGCGCCGCGGATGGGGTCGGTGGTGGGCTACACGCTGATCCACTCGATTGCGGCCGGGATCGCCAAGGCCGGGAGCACGGAAACAGACAAGCTGATCGCCGCCTTCGAGGGCTTGCCGTTCGACTCGCCGTTCGGCCCGGCGATGTACCGCGCCGCCGACCATCAGAGCACGTTCGGCACCTTCGTCGGGCGCACTGCCCTGAAGGGCAGCGAGGGCGCCATGGTCGGCTGGCAGTATGCGGACGGCGAGAACGCGCAGCCGTCGGACGCCGAGGTGCGCACGCTGCGGCGCTGAGCCTCCCGCATGAGCTTCCTGCTGGTCCATGCGCTGACCGGGCTGGCCGGGGCGTCCTCGCTGTTCCTGGTCGCGTCCGGGCTGACGGTCATCTTCGGCGTCACCCGCGTCGTGAACTTCGCGCATGGCAGCCTGACCATGCTGGGCGCCTATCTTGGCTGGACGATCCTCACCCGCCTGCCCCGGGACCCTGCCTGGTTCGCGCTGGGCGTGGCTGGGACCGCGGCCGGGCTGGCGGCGCTTGGCGCGCTGCTGGAGATGGGGCTGCTGCGCCGGCTCTACCGCTCGCCCGAGCTGTTCCAGCTGCTGGCCACCTTCGGCGTCGTGCTGATCATCCAGGATGCGGCGCTCGCGCTGTGGGGGCCGGATGACCTCACGATATCCCGCCCCGCCTGGCTGCGCGCCTTCGTGCGGATCGCGGGCGAGCGGTTTCCGGTCTATGACCTGGTGCTGATCGCCATCGGCCCGGTCGTGCTGGCGCTGCTCTGGCTCGTGTTCCGCACGCGGTGGGGACGGCTGGTGCGGGCCGCGACGTGGGACCGGGACATGGTGGGCGCCCTGGGCGTGGATCAGCGGTTGCTGTTCACCTCCGTCTTTGCGCTGGGTGCCGGGCTGGCGGGGTTCGCCGGGGCGCTCGGCCTGCCGGACGGGTCGGCCAACCTCGGCATCGACCTGTCCGTCGTCACCGACGCATTCGTGGTGGTCATCATCGGCGGGCTCGGCAGCATCACGGGGGCCTACCTCGCGAGCGTGCTGATCGGGCTGCTGCAGGCGTTCGGCGTCGTGCTGATCCCCAAGGCGACGCTGGTGCTGGTGTTTGTCGTGATGGCGGCCGTATTGGTGCTGCGGCCTAACGGGCTGCTGGGCCGCGGCACGGCGCCTACGGCCCTGGCCGGCGCCGCCGCCTTGGTGCGCCCACCCACGCGGGGGATGCTGCTCGGCTGGCTGCTACTCCTGCTGGCTGCACTGGCGGCGCCGCTGCTGGCCGGCCCCTATGCGCTGTCGGTCCTGACCGAGGCGGCGGTCGCGGTGCTGTTCGCCGCCAGCCTGCACTTCGTCATGGGACCGGGCGGCATGGCGAGCTTCGGCCACGCGGCGTGGTTCGGCATCGGCGCCTATGCCGCCGGGCTGTCGGCGCAATGGCTCGGGGCGCCGATGCCGGCGGCGCTGCTGCTGGCGCCGCTGGCCGCGGGCCTGGCCGCGGCGCTGTTCGGCGCGTTCGTCGTGCGGCTGTCCGGCGTGTACTTGGCCATGCTCACCCTCGCCTTCGCGCAGATCGTGTGGGCGGTGGCGTTCCAATGGGTTTCAGTGACCGGGGGCGACAACGGCATTTTAGGAATATGGCCGCCTCCCTGGGCCTCCGGCCCGGCCGCCACCTACATGCTGGCGCTGACGCTCTGCGCGGGCGGCACGTTCCTGTTGCAGCGCGTGCTGTATTCCCCGTTCGGCTACGCGCTGCGGGCGTCGCGCGACTCGCCGCTGCGGGCGGAGGCGATCGGCCTCGACACAAGGCGCATCCGCTGGGCGGCGTTCGTGGCGGCGGGCGCTTCGGCCGGCCTCGCAGGCGCGGTGTTCACCTACGCGAAGGGCAGCGTGTTCCCCGGCTTCGTCAGCATCCCGCGCTCGGTCGATGCGCTGCTGATGGTGCTGCTCGGCGGCGTGCAGACGATGGCCGGGCCGATCGTGGGCGCGCTGGCCTATACCGGGCTGTATGACGGCCTGCTGCGGGCGACGGCGTATTGGCGCCTGGTGCTGGGGGCGGTGATCGTGCTGCTGGTGCTGGCGTTCCCGGAGGGGATCGCGGGCGCCGTGCAGCGATGGGGCCAAAGCAGGGGGCGGCGCGCATGACGGTGCTGGCCGTGGAGGGCTTGCGCAAGTCGTTCGGCGGCCATGCTGCGGTGGACAACGTCTCGTTCGCGGTGGAGCCAGGCGAGATGCTGGCGCTGATCGGCCCGAACGGCGCCGGCAAGACGACGTGCTTCAACATGGTGGGCGGGCAGTTGCGTCCGGACGCCGGCACGGTGCGGCTCGCCGGGCGGGACATCGGCGGCATGAAGCCACGCGGGATCTGCCGCCTGGGCGTGGGGCGGACGTTCCAGGTCACGGCCACCTTCGCCTCCATGACCGCGCGCGAGAACGTCCAGGTGGCGGTCATGGCGCATCGCCGCCTCACCTGGCGCTGGTGGCGGGCCGCCCACGGGTTGGAGGCCCCGGCGGCCGAGGCGCTGCTGGACCAGGTGGGGCTTGCGGACCAGGCGGAGCGGGCCGCGGGCGTGCTGGCATACGGCGACCTCAAGCGGCTGGAACTCGCCATGGCGCTCGCCGCCGAGCCGCGCCTGCTGCTGATGGACGAGCCGACCGCCGGCATGGCGGCGGGCGAGCGGGTCGCGCTGATGCGGCTGGTGCGCGGAATCGCCACGGGCCGCGGGCTGGCCGTGCTGTTCACCGAGCATGACATGGACGTGGTGTTCGGCGTGTCCGACCGCATCGCGGTGCTGGCGCGCGGCGCGCTGATCGCCTCGGGCGCCCCCGAGGCCATCCGTGCCGACCCGCAGGTGCGGGCGATCTATCTCGGCGCCGGGCGCATCGGCGGGGGGCGTCCCACCAATGGTGGGCATGATCGGTGATGCTGACGGTCGAGGGCCTCAACAGCTTCTACGGCCAGGCACATGTCCTGCACGACGTTTGCTTCGCGGTGGGCGCCGGCGAGGCGGCCGTGCTGCTGGGCCGCAACGGCGCGGGCAAGAGCACGGCCATGAAGTCGCTGATCGGCTTGGTGCGCCCGGCCACCGGCCATGTGCGGTTCGCGGGCCTGGACCTGGCGCGGATGGAGCCATACCGCCGGGCACAGCTCGGTTTGGGCTACGTGCCGGAGGAGCGCCGGATCTTCCCGGAGCTGACAGTGATGGAGAACCTGGACGTGGGCCGGCAGCCGGCGCGGCCCGGGCTGCGGCCCTGGACGCCGGAGCGGCTGTTCGCCCTGTTTCCCAACCTCGGCGCGATGCGCCGGCGGCCCGGCGGGCGCATGAGCGGGGGCGAGCAGCAGATGCTCGCCATCGCCCGCACCCTGATGGGCAACCCGCGCCTCCTCTTGCTGGACGAGCCGAGCGAGGGCCTGTCGCCGCTGATCGTCGAGCAGATGGCCGCCGCCATCCAGGCGCTGCGGCGGGAGGGCCTGAGCATCTTGCTGGCGGAGCAGAACCTGCACTTCGCCGCCGAGGTGGCGACGCAGGCGGTCATCCTGGAAAGCGGCCGGGTGGCCTGGACGGGCAGCATGGCGGCGTTGCAGGCGGACAGCGGCACGCACGGGCGCTATCTGGCGGTTTGAACGCGAACAGGAGGACCATCGCCATGGCACAGGACACGACGGACGCTGCCGATCCCCGCGCGAAGCTGCTGATCCGCAACATCGGGCTGCTGCTGTCCGGCGACATTGGGCGGCCGATCCTGGACGCCGACACGGTGGTCGCCGTCGGCGGGCGGATCACCGCGGTCGGCCGCGCGTCGGAGATCGACGCCGAGGGCGCCACGACCGTCATCGACGCGCATGGCTGCGCCTTGGCACCCGGCCTGATCGACAGCCACGTCCACCCGGTCGCGGGCGACTGGACGCCGCGGCAGAGCCAGCTGAACTGGATCGAATCAACGCTGCACGGCGGCGTCACGACGATGATCTCCGCGGGCGAGGTGCACACGCCCGGCCGGCCGCGCGACGTGGTGGGCCTCAAGGCGATGGCGGTGTTCGCGCAGCGCGCCTTTTCCGCGTTCCGCCCCGGCGGCATGAAGATCCACGCCGGCGCCCCGGTGATCGAGCCGGGCATGGAGGAGCACGACTTCAAGGAGCTGGCCGACGCCGGCGTGCGCCTGCTGGGCGAGGTGGGCCTGGGCGGCGTGAAGGACGGCCCGACGGCGCGGCGCATGGTCGCCTGGGCGCGGCAATACGGCATCCAGTCCACCATCCACACCGGCGGGCCGTCCATCCCCGGCTCCGGCCTGATCGACGCGGCCGTGGTGCTGGAAGCCGACACCGACGTGATCGGCCACGTGAACGGCGGCCACACCGCCCTGCCCGACCGCGAGATCCGCTGCATCTGCGAGGGCTGCGGGCGCGGGCTGGAGCTTGTGCATAACGGCAACGAGCGGGCGGCGCTCTTTGCCATGCGCACGGCGCGGGAGATGGGGCAGTGGGAGCGGGTCATCCTCGGCACCGACGGGCCGGCCGGATCGGGGGTGCAGCCGCTCGGCATCCTGCGGATGATCGCGATGCTGTCCTCGCTCGGCGACGTGCCGGCGGAGGTGGCGTTCTGCTTCGGCACCGGCAACACGGCGCGGATGCGCGCGCTGGACGCCGGGCTGATCGAGGCCGGGCGGGCCGCGGATTTCGTGCTGCTCGACCGGGCGCAGCACTCGGCCGGGCGCGACCTGCTGGACAGCGTGCGGCTGGGCGACCTGCCCGGCGTCGGCATGGTGGTGATCGACGGCACGCCCCGGATCGGCCGCTCCCGCAACACGCCGCCGGCGGACAAGGTGCCGGAGGTGCTCGCCTGATCCGCCTCGATGCGTGGCCGCGCGTGGACAACGCGCCATTCACACATAGATGATCGGGTATCACGGGAAAAGGCGGCCTGCGGCCTCTGGCCGTATGGGGGTATGGGCCTTGCACCGCTATTGATGCAAGCGCAGCGCGACAGGATCTGATCGGCGGGTAAGATGTTGAGCACAGCTTCGAGGAACAGTGCAGCGCGAGCCACGCCAGGCAGGCCGCCACTGCATGCGAAGGCGGCGTGGCTTCCCCTGACCCGCACTTGGGCGGCGCGCGGGGGAACCCTGGCAGTGTCCTTGGCCCTGACGGCCTGCCAGCCTGGCGTGCTTGACCCTGCGGGTCCCGTTGGATTGGCGGAGCGCACGATCCTGTTTGACTCCATGTTGATCATGCTGGCCATTGTCGGCCCGACGATCGTGGCGACGCTTGGGTTCGCCTGGTGGTTCCGGGCCTCCAACCCGCGTGCCCAGCGCCTGCCGGACTTTGCTTATTCCGGGCGCATCGAGTTGGTGACGTGGGCCATCCCGCTGCTGACGATCACCCTGCTGGGCGGCGTGACATGGATCGGCGCGCACCAGCTTGATCCCGCGCGGCCCCTGGAGTCGAAGGTGCCGGCGTTGGAGGTGCAGGTGGTCTCGATGGATTGGAAGTGGCTGTTCATCTACCCGGGCCAGCAGGTCGCCAGCGTGAACCAGCTGGTGATCCCGGCCGGCCGGCCCGTCCATTTCCAGCTCACCTCGGCCAGCGTGATGAACGCGTTCTTCGTGCCGCAGCTCGGCAGCATGATCTACA
>CAXSHI010000121.1:0-13563 GCA_964236755.1 uncultured Acetobacteraceae bacterium | reverse complement strand
CCAGGTCGCGCTCGTCGATGATGGCGGTGGCGAAGCGCGGCTCGGCGAAGATCATGACGCCGGCCGCCGACTGGATCAGGTGGGCGCAGGTGCGGGAGCCGACGACGAGGAAGAACGCATCCTGGATCTTGCGGTGCAGCCAGATGATGCCGGTGAGGCCGCAGAACACCTCGCGCTGGCCGCGTTCCCGCAGCACCCCCTCCGGCAGCATCGGCGCATCGGCGCAGCCGAGCGCGGCAGCACCGCTCACGAGGTCAGGCCCATGCCCGCCGTGTGCCAGCCGTCGTCCTGGCGGCGGGCGGACCGCAGCTTCAGCACGAACTGCCCAGCGTTGATCACGTAGGTCGCATAGGCCGTGAGCGCCAGCAGCATCAGCCCGTGGGCGTCCAGCGCGCCTGACAGCAGCGCCGCGAGGTAGGCGGTGTGCAGCGCCAGCACCAGCATGCTGAACACGTCCTCCCAGAAGAACGCCGGGGCGAACAGGTAACGGCCGAACACCTCCCGCTCCCAGATGCAGCCGGTGATCATGATGGCGTAAAGGCAGAGCGTCTTGGCCACGACCGACGCGGTGGCGGCGTGCTCGCCGAGGCCGGTGGACAGGTAGCGGGACACCAGGCACAGGCTGATGAGGAACACGACGAACTGGGCGGGGGCGAGCACGCCCTGCACGACCGTCCAAGGCGAGGCGTCGCGGCGCCGGCGCTCGTCCGGCGTGTACAGCGCCCGCGGCGTCGGCTGGCGGAAGGCCGGGCTGATGCTCCGCCCGGTGGCGCCGCCCCAGGGGCTGCAGTCCAGCGAGTTTACGATGCGTCCGATGAGATGAGTAAACATCGCTTGACAATGCCTTCCCTAGAAGGTGCGCTAGCCCGACGCAGCCGGACGAGAGTTCCGCTGCCCGGCCATCGCGACCGTGATCGCGCCGTAGGGCGCACGCCTAAGACCGAACGCCTCAGGCCACGCCGTGACTTTCTTCTGCCGAGTCCCGTGTTAACCCGGGATTATCTGTTGACTCCGACGCTAGAGCCGAGCCGGGCAATGTGTCAAGCCGGCGTTACGTAAATCGAACTTGACACTTGATGTCAGGACGCTTCAACTAGGGAGAGACGCAAGATGACGGGATTGATGGGACATCCGCTCGCCATTCAGGATTACCGGACAGAGGCCGACGCGCTGGGCGCGGCCCGCCGGCAGCCTGCGCGGCTGCACCCGGCCCGCCAGGATGGGGAGCGGCGCCGGGCCATCCTGACCTGCACGGTCGAGTTGGACGTCATCCCGCGCCTGCTGATCGCGCACCCGGCGCCGGTGCTGCCCTTGGCGCCGACCGCGGCGAACCTGCTGGTGACCGCCGTGCATGTCGCTGACCTCGTCGGCCTCGTGCTGTCGCGCGGCGAGCCGGAGACGGTGGCGTTTGTCGAGGCCATGCACGACGGGGGCGCCGCGGCCGAGTCGCTCTACCTGGATCTGCTCGCCCCCGCCGCCCGGCGGCTCGGCGAGATGTGGGAAAACGACACCTGCGACTTCACCGAAGTGACCATCGGCCTGTGGCGGCTGCAGAACGCGATGCGGGAACTCAGCCCGTCCTTCCTGCGCGCCGCGGACACCCGGACCAACGGCCCGCGGGTGCTGCTGGTGCCGCTGCCGGGCGAGGATCACACCTTTGGCCTGTCGATGGTCTATGAGTTCTTCCGCCGCGCCGGCTGGAACGCCTGGAGCGGCCCTGTGGAGTCGAGCGCCGACCTGCGCGGCCTGGTGCGGCGGGAATGGGTCGAGGTCATCGGCTTCTCGCTCGCCTGCGACGAGAAGCTGGACGTCGTGCGGGCCGAGATCCGCGCGGTGCGGCGCGCCTCGATGAACCCGGGCCTGGGCGTCCTGGTGGGCGGCCCCGGCTTCACCGCGAACCCGCTGCTGTCGGCCGAGGTGGGCGCGGACGGCACGGCGACCGATGGCCGCCAGGCGGTGCTGCAGGCGCAGGCGCTGGTTGATCTGGCGGCCAAGCGTCGATGACGGCCGGGTCCCGCACGTAACGGATCTGCCGCCGCGACTTTGACGACCTGCATGCCCCTGTCGGCATGCGGCAACGAGGCTAAGGCTGGGGCGGGGAAACGAGGCGTGCACTGGGGGATCTCGGCACTCGTGAAAACTTTCGTATCACCGCAGACGTCGCTGGGGGACCTCGACGCCGGCTCGGCGGCGTCGCTCATCGCGGCGTCCTCCGACGTGACCCTGATCGTGGACGCCCACGGCACGATCCGCGACATGGCGGTTCAAAGCGCGGAGCTGCTGGACGACCTGAGCGAGAGCGCCCACTGGGTCGGCCGCGCCCTCGTGGCAACGGTCGCGCCCGACAGCCGGCCCAAGGTCGAGGCCCTGCTGCGGGAGGCGGCGACGACGGCCGAGCCGAAGTGGCGCCACATCAACCACGTCACCCCCGAGGGCCGGTCCGTGCCGGTGCTTTACTGCGGCGTGCAGATCGGCGGGGACGGCCGCATCGTGGTGTTCGGCCGCGACCTGCGCGTCATGTCCGCCCTGCAGCAGCGCCTGATGAACGCGCAGCAGTCGATGGAGCGCGACTACTCCAAGCTGCGCGACATCGAGATGCGCTACCGCCTGCTGTTCCAGCTGTCGTCCGAGGCCGTGCTGATCCTCGATCCCGTCAAGGGGCGCGTGCTGGAGGCGAACGCGGCGGCGCAGGGCCTGTTCGGCGCCGGGTCCGACGACATCGTGGGCCGCGCGATGGCCGACATCTTCCATGCCGACGGCCTGCCGACGCTGCAATCGCATCTCGCGGCCATCCGCGCCGGCGCCCGGCCGGAGGACACGCCGGCCCAGCTCGTCCGCGGCGACCAGGCGGTGACGGTCAAGGTGTCGCTGTTCCGGCAGGAGAACGCGACGCTGTTCCTGATGCGCATCTCCCCCATGCCGTCCACGGCGCCCGCGCTGCCGGACGTGAAGACCAAGCTGCTCCGCGCGGTCGAGAGCGCGCCGGACGGCTTCGTCGTCACCGACCACCACGGCGCCATCATCACCGCCAACGCCGCGTTCCTCGACATGGCGCAGCTGCTGGACGAGAGCCAGGCGCGCGGCGAGTCGCTCGACCGCTGGGTGGGCGCCAGCGGCGTGGACCTCGACGTGCTGACGGCGAACCTGCGCGACCGCGGCTCCGTGCGGTTCTTCAGCACGACCATCCGCGGCGAGGCAGGGTCGGTCGCGCAGGTCGAGATCTCCGCCGTGTCGATCCGCAACGGCGGGCACCCGTCGTTCGGCTACGCCATCCGCAACGTCGGGCCGCGGCTGCAGATGGAGACCCGCGCGGCCCGGCAGCTGCCGCGCTCGGTCGAGCAGCTCACCGAGCTGATCGGGCGCGTTTCGCTGAAGGACCTGGTGCGGGAAGCGACCGAGGTGATCGAGCGGCTGTCCATCGAGGCGGCGCTGGAGCTGACCCATGACAACCGGGCGTCGGCCGCCGAGATGCTGGGCCTGAGCCGGCAGAGCCTTTACGTGAAGCTGCGCCGCTACGGCATCGGCGACCTCGCGGCGGCGGAGCCGAGCTGATGCCGGCCCTCGCCCTCCCGGTCCAGCCCGCCCGGCCGAGCGCCGCGGCGGTGCTGGAGCTGCTGAAGCCGATCACCTGGTTCGCGCCGATGTGGGCCTTTGGCTGCGGCGTGGTGTCGTCCGGCCGGCCCGTCGGCGGGCGCTGGGCGCTGGTGCTGGCCGGCGTCGCGCTGGCGGGGCCGCTGGTGTGCGGCACGAGCCAGGCGGTGAACGACTGGTTCGACCGGCACGTGGACGCGATCAACGAGCCGGGCCGTCCCATCCCGTCCGGCCGTCTGCCGGGGCGGAGCGGCTTGGTCATCGCGGTCGCCTGCACCGCGCTGTCGCTGCTGGTGGCGGCCACGCTGGGGCCCTGGGCGTTCGGCGCCGCGGTGTTCGGCCTCGTGCTCGCCTGGGCCTACAGCGCGCCGCCGGTGCGGCTGAAGCGCAACGGCTGGTGGGGCAACCTCGCCTGCGCCGCGTGCTACGAGGGCCTGCCGTGGTTCACCGCCGCCGCCATCATGGCCGGCGCGCTGCCGGACTGGCGCATCCTCGCGGTGGCGGGCGCTTACAGCGCCGGGGCGCACGGCATCATGACGCTGAACGACTTCAAGTCGGTCGAGGGCGACCGGCAGACGGGCGTGAACTCGCTGCCGGTGCTGCTGGGCGTGGAGCGCGCGGCGCGGCTGGCCTGCCTGGTGATGGCGCTGCCGCAGGTCGCGGTGATCGGCCTGCTGCTCGGCTGGGGCCATGTCGGGCACGCGGCGGCGGTGGCGGTGCTGCTGCTGGCGCAGGCCGGGCTGATGGACCGGTTCATGCGGGACCCGCGGGGCCGGGCGCCCTGGTACAACGGCACCGGGACGACGCTGTATGTGCTCGGCATGCTGGTCGCCGCCTTTGCCCTGCGCGCGGGGGGGCTGGCGTGATGCGCCCGATCGGCTGGCTCGGCATCCTGCGGCTCGGCCTGGTGCAGGCCGGGCTGGGGTCCGTCGTTGTGCTGGCGACCTCCACGCTGAACCGGGTGATGGTGGTCGAGCTGGCCTTGCCGGCGCTGATCCCGGGGGCGCTGGTCGCCTTTCACTACGTGCTGCAGGTGCTGCGTCCGCGAATGGGCTACGGGTCGGACCTCGGGGGGCGGCGGACGCCTTGGATCGTGGGCGGCATGGCGGCGCTCGCCGTGGGCGGGATGGGCGCCGCGGTCGGCACCGCGCTGATGGCGACGCACCTGGCGGCGGGCATCGCGGTGGCCCTGGCGGCGTTCGCGCTGGTCGGCGTGGGCGTCGGCTCCGCCGGCACGGCGCTGCTGACTCTGCTGGCCAAGCAGGTCGATCCGCGGCAGCGGGCGGCGGCGGCCACGATTGTCTGGCTCATGATGATCGCCGGCATCGCCGTGACCGCGACGGTCGCGGGCAAGCTGCTGGACCCGTTCTCGCCGGGGCGCCTGGTGGCCGTCACCTCGGCCGCGGCGCTGATCGCCTTCGCCGTGGCGGCGCTCGCGGTGTGGGGCATGGAGGGCGCGGCGGGTGCGCCCGAGCCGGCCGCCCCCCAGAACAGCGGGTTCCTCGCGGCACTTGCCGAGATTTGGGCGGAGCCGCAGGCCCGGCGCTTCGCCATCTTCGTCTTCGTCAGCATGCTGGCCTACAGCGCCCAGGAGCTCATCCTGGAGCCGTTCGCCGGTGCGGTGTTCGCGCTGACGCCGGGCCAGTCCACGGGGCTGACGGGCCTGCACCATGCGGGCGTGCTGGGCGGCATGGCGCTGGTCGCCGTCTGCGGCGCGCTGGCCGGTGGCTTCCGCCTCCGGGCGATGCGGGCGTCCACGGTGGGCGGCTGCGTCGGCTCGGCGGGGGCGATCTTGCTGCTGGCGGCGTCCGGCCCGCTCGGGCTCCATTGGCCGCTGCGGGAGGGCGTGGTGCTGCTGGGCGTCGCCAACGGCGCGTTCGCGGTGTCGGCCATCGGCTCCATGATGGGTCTCGCGAGCAACGGCCGCGCCGCGCGGGAGGGCACGCGCATGGGGCTGTGGGGTGCGGCCCAGGCGCTGGCCTTCGGCGCGGGCGGGCTGGCCGGCACGGCGGCGAGCGACCTCGCACGCCACCTGTTCGGCTCGCCCGCCACGGCCTACGCCGCGGTGTTCGGCATGGAAGCCGCGCTGTTCCTGGCCGCGGCATGGCTGGCCGTGGGCGTGTTCCAAACCCGCGACGACACCCGCGACGACCGGCCAGCCCGGCGGCGCCCGGCGGCCGTCCGCGCCGTGCAGATAGGCTGAGGGAGGCGATGATGACCCAATCCGAGACATACGACGCGGTGGTGGTGGGCGGCGGACCCGCCGGCGCCACGGCGGCGGCGGACCTGGCGCGCGGCGGGCGCTCGGTGCTGCTGCTGGACCGCGCCGGGCGCATCAAGCCCTGCGGCGGCGCCATCCCGCCGATCTGCGTGCGGGAGTTCGGCATCCCCGACAGCCTGATCGTCGCCCGCGCCACCGGCGCCCGCATCGTGGCGCCCTCGGCCAAGGAGGCCGACATGCCCATCGACGGTGACGGCTATGTCGGCATGGTGGACCGCGAAACCTTCGACGAGTGGCTGCGGGAGCGCGCCGCCTCCATCGGCGCCGTCCGCCGCACCGGCGCGTTCGAGCGGATCAGCCACGACGCGGACGGGGTCACGGTGGTGCATTTCACCGGGCCGGACGGCGCCGGCGAGGTCCGCACCCGCGCGGTGATCGGCGCCGACGGCGCGCGGTCGGTCGTCGCCAAGCAGTGCGTGAAGGGCTGGGAGCGCGTGAAGTACGTGTTCGCCTACCACGAGATCATCCGCGCCCCTGACCCGGCCAAGTTCGACCGCTCCCGCTGCGACGTGTTCTACCAGGGCGCGCTGTCGCCGGATTTCTACGCCTGGATCTTCCCGCACGGCGACACCATGAGCGTCGGCACCGGCTCGGCCCGCAAGGGGTTCGGCCTGCGCCCGGCCATCGGGGCGCTGCGCCGGGCGACCGGCCTCGACGCGCTGGAGACCATCCGGCGGGAGGGCGCGCCGATCCCGCTGCGGCCGATGCGGCGCTGGGACAACGGGCGCGACGTGGTGCTGGCCGGCGACGCGGCAGGCGTGGTGGCACCCGCGTCGGGGGAGGGCATCTACTACGCGATGCTCGGCGGGCGCCTCGCGGCGGAGGCGGTGGAGGCGTTGTGCGCCACCGGGGACGTGCGCTCGCTGCGGCTGGCGCGCAAGCGGTTCATGGCGGCGCATGGCCGGGTGTTCTGGATCCTCGGGATGATGCAGTGGTTCTGGTACTCGAGCGACAGCCGCCGCGAGAAGTTCGTCAAGATGTGCCGGGACCCGGACGTGCAGCGGCTGACCTGGGAATCCTACATGAACAAGAAGCTGGTGCGGCGCGATCCCATGGCGCACCTGCGCATCTTCCTGAAGGACACGGCGCAGCTTCTCGGGATCGCGCGGGCATGACGGCTCCGTCCTTGGACAGCAGGCCCCTATCCGGCCGGCGTTGGAAACCCGTTGCCGTCGCGGCGCTGGCGGCGGTCGTGGTCGCCGGGCTGGGCGCGTCGGCGACCGATCTCGGGCCTTGGTACTACGGGCTGCGTAAGCCGTCGTGGCAGCCGCCGGACTGGCTGTTCGGCCCGGCCTGGACGCTGATCTACGGCCTGATCGCGCTGGCGGGCGTGAAGGCGTGGAACGCCGCCCGGGACCGCCGGCAGGCCTTGAGCATCGTCGGCGTGTTCGCGCTGAACGCGCTGCTGAACGTCGCGTGGAGCGAGCTGTTCTTCCATTTCCACCGGCCCGACTGGGCGCTGGTCGAGGTCGTGGCGTTCTGGCTGTCCATCGTCGTGCTGATCGTCGCGGCCGGCTCGGCTTCGCACGGTGCGGGATGGCTTTTGGCCCCATATCTGGCCTGGGTGAGCTTCGCGGGCGTGCTGAACCTCGCGGTGGTGCGCCTCAATGCGCCCGCCTGACCGATGCCGGCGCCAGGGCGCCCGCTGCTGCAAGATGCGCGTAGGAGAGTGAGGATGGAGTTCTCGATGGACCGACTCGACGAAGGGCACGCCGCCTCCCTGGCCGAGCGGCCGGAGGCCTGCCTGCGCGCCGAGGCGGCGGCCCAGGCGGAGGTCCGGCGCGCCCGGGTCGTCCCCGCGGTCAGGCCGCACCACCACGGCCTGCCGCTGCGCGTCGGCACCCGCGCGTCGCCCTTGGCGCTGGTGCAGACCCGGGCGTTCCTGGCGCTGCTCAGCCAGTTCTGCCCGGTGCTGCGCGGCATGGACGTGTTCCAGGAGCACGCGATCCGCACCACCGGCGACGCGACCCAGAGCACGGGCGAGCGCCTGGCCGACATCGGCGGCAAGGGCCTGTTCAGCAAGGAGATTCACGAGGCGCTGCTGGACCGCCGCATCGACTTCGCCGTGCACAGCCTGAAGGACCTGGAAACCGAGCTGCCGCCCGGCATCGTGCTGGCCTGCGTGCTCAGGCGGGAGGATCCGCGCGACGCGCTGATCCTCGGTCCCGACTGCGAGATCCCGGACGGCGGCGACCCCTACGCCGCCCTGCCGCACGGCGCCGCCGTGGGGTCGAGCAGCGTGCGCCGCGCCGCGCAGCTGCTGCATGCCCGGCCCGACCTCGTGATCCAGAACATCCGCGGCAACGTGCACGGGCGGCTCGACAAGGTGCGGCGCGGCGACTACACGGCATCGCTCCTGGCGCTGGCCGGCATGCGGCGGCTGGGGCTGGAGGACGAGGCCTCCGTCGTGCTCGACCCCGAGGTGATGGTGCCGTCGGCGTGCCAGGGCATCGTCGGCATCACCGTCCGGGCCGGCGACACCGAAATCCAGCACCTGCTGGGCGCCATCGAGGATGCGGACGCGCGGTGCATGGCCACTGGCGAGCGGACGCTGCTGGCCTCGCTCGACGGGTCGTGCCGTACGCCCATCGGCGGCTACGCGCGGCTGCTGCCGGAGGGCCGGGTGAACCTCACGGGCCTGGTGGCGCGCACCGACGGCAGCTTCCTGCTGAAGCGCAGCCTGGAGTGCCTGCGGGCCGACGTGCGCCGCGCCGCGATGGAACTCGGGGACAGCCTGCGCGCCGACAGCCCGCGGGACGTGTTCGCCTGACGCCAGGGCATTTGGGCCGTCGTCTCAATATTTGTATCCGACGCTTGGAGCACGGGGGGCTGCTGCCATGTACCGTCCAGTGGAATTGGGGTCGTAGCAGTCATGCCCGGCGAGAGATCAGCCCAACCCGACGTGACCCTGACCCTCGACGACGCGGGCGTGATCCGCAAGGCGGCGCTGTCGAACTCCGTGTCGGAACAGGGCGTCGCGGCCTGGCTGGGCCGCTCCTGGGTCGAGACGCTGGGGCCGCTCGGCGCCGACGACGTGCGGCAGGTCGTCGAGAGCGTCCGGGAAGGCGGGGTGTTCGCCTTCCATGCGCTGCAACGCTTCCCGAGCGGGCTTGAGCTGCCGATGCAATACACGACGGTCCGCGTCGGCGGCCGGGATGGCGGGTTGCTGGCGATGGGCCGGAGCCTGCAGGTGGCGGCCGAGCTGCAGTCGCGGCTGGTCGCGGCGCAGCAGGCGACCGAGCAGGACTATTGGAAGCTGCGCGACGTCGAGACGCGTCACCGGCTGCTGCTCGACGCCTCGGCCGCGGCGGTGCTGACGATCGGCGCCGAGGACCTCCGCGTCGTCGAGGCGAACCCGGCGGCGGAGTGCTCGCTGCGCATGGCGCCGGGCCAGGACGTGCTGGACGGCCTGACCACGCCGGAGCGCCAGGCCTTTCTGGCCATGCTCCAGCAGGTGCGGGAGCATGGGCGCGCGCCGGGCATCCTGATGCGCCTGGGTCCGCGGCGCGACGCCTGGACGGTTCGCGCCACCCCCATGGCATCGGAGCCGGACCGGCGCTACCTGCTGCATGTCGCCCCGGCCGGTGCCGCGCCCGCGCCGACGCCCGCGCCGTCGCCTGCCTTGTCGATTGACGCCTTGATCGACCGGCTGCCCGATGCCTTCGCCGCGGTGAACGAGCGGGGGATCGTGCTGCGCGCCAACCGCGCCTTCCTCGACCTCGTCCAGGTCGCGGCCCTGGGCGCCGTGGTGGGCGAGAACTTGGGCCGCTGGCTGCTGGAACCGCATTGCGACGGCGCGGCGCTGCTAGCCAGCCTGCGGCATGACCGGTCGGTGCGGCTGCTGCCGATGACGCTCACCGGGGAGCTGGGGACGGCCACGCAGGTCGAGGTCTCCGCCGCCGGCAACGCCGACGGCGGCCCGGCCTATTACGGCATCATGCTCCGTGACGTGAGCCGCCGGGCCGGCGTTGCGGACGGCCGCCTGGCAACCGTGCTGGGCGCCGTCACCGGGCAGGTCGGCCGCACGCCGCTGCTCCAGGTGGTGCGGGAAACGTCGGACGCGGTCGAGCGTCACTACATCGAGGCGGCGCTGCGCCGGGTTGACGGGAACCGTACCGCCGCGGCCGAACTCCTGGGCCTCAGCCGCCAAAGCCTGCATACTAAGCTCAACCGCTATGCCGCGGTCGCGGCCTTGGATGGGGACGCCGACCCGGCTGGCTGATGCAGGGAGGCCAGCCTTTTGCCGTCCAAGTCCGCCGCTCCCGCCTTTGGCCAGGCTGACCTCTCAAACTGCGAGCGGGAGCAGATCCATCTCGCCGGGTCGATCCAGCCGCATGGCGCCTTGCTGGTCCTGCGCGAGCGCGGCCATGTCGTCGTCCAGGCCAGCGCCAACGCGGCGGCGTTCCTGGGCCTCGCGCATGAGTTGGTTGGCCGGCCCATCGACACGATCGAGGGCGACCTCGCCCGCTGCATCGGCCCGCATCTCGACGTGTCGCTGCTGAGCACGGTGCCGCTTGCCGTGCGCTGCCGCATCGGCCCGGCGCGGGCCGTCTTCGACGTCGTGCTGCACCGTCCCCCGCATGGCGGCCTGGTCGTGGAGCTGGAGCGGGCCGGCCTCCCGGTGGACCAGTCGCGCGAGATCGAGGACGGGCTGCGGCGGGTGCTGCAGGCGCCGTCCCTGCGGGCGCTCGGCGACGAGGCGGCCCGCATCTTCCGCGGCCTCGCCGGCTACGACCGCGTGATGGTGTATCGCTTCGACGAGGCCGGACATGGCGAGGTGCTGTCGGAGGAGCGGGAGCCGGGGCTGGAGCCTTATCTGGGCAACCGCTATCCCGCGACCGACATCCCGCAGATCGCCCGGCGGCTGTACGAGCGCAACCGGGTCCGCGTGCTGGTCGATGTCAACTACGCGCCGGTGCCATTGGCGCCGGTTGTGCTGCCGGACACCGGGCAGCCGCTCGACATGTCCTTGTGCGCGCTGCGCAGCGTTTCGCCGATCCATGTGCAGTACCTAAAAAACATGGGGGTGGGCGCCACCCTGGTCGTGTCGCTGATGGTCGGTGGCCGGCTGTGGGGCCTGGTGTCCTGCCACCACTACGCTCCCCGGCTCGTGCGGTTCGAGACGCGGACGGCGTGCGAGCTGCTGGCCGAGGCGGTGGGCACCCGCATTGCCGCCCTGGAAAGCTTCCAGCGCGGCCAGGCCGACATCGCGGTGCGCCGGCTGGAGCAGCGGCTGATCGAGGCGATCCCGCGGGAGGGCGACTGGCGCAACGCCCTGTTCGGCCATCCGCAATCCCTGCTGCAGCCGGTGGGCGCCGCCGGCGTCGCCCTGCTGTTCGAGGGGCAGGTGATGACGGCGGGCGATGTGCCGGGCACGCTGGAGCTGCGCCGGATCGGCGCGTGGCTGGACGGCCAGGATGATGCACGTAGCCAGGACGGGGCGCGCACGCTGTCCGGCCCGATCACCTCCACCATGTCGCTCGGCCGCGACGAGCCGGAGTTCGCCGCCCTCAGCCCGGTGGCGAGCGGCCTGGTCGCGGCCCCGCTGTCGGCGGCGCCCGGCGAGTACTTGCTGTGGTTCCGGCCGGAGCAGGTGCGGACCGTGACCTGGGGCGGCGACCCGACCAAGACCGTGCCGACCGATGGCACCCCGTTCGACCTGTCGCCCCGCCGGTCGTTCGCGCAGTGGCACAAGGTCGTGCGGCAAACCTCCGAGGCCTGGACCGAGACCAACCTCGCCGCGGCCCGGCTGATCGGCAGCACCGTGCAGGACGTGATCCTGCAGTTCCGCTCGGTGGCGCTGCTGATCGCCCAGGACCAGCTCCGTCGCGTGCAGCGCCAGGTGCAGGGGGCGGAGGCGCCGGTCGTGGTGGCGGACGCGGCCGGCCGCATCCTGCTGGCCAATGACGGGTTCCGGCGCCTGCTGCCCGGCCCGGCGGCGGTGCCCGAGGCTCTGGCCGACCTGCCCGCCCTGTTCGCCGACCCGCCGGCCGCGCAGCGCCGCCTGCGTGACCTGATGGAGCGCCAGGCGGCGTGGCGGGGCGACGCGCTGCTGGCCGGCGCCCCTCCGGCGCCCGCCCGCCCGGTCCAGGTGCGGGCGGACCCGGTGTTCTCAGCGCCGGGCCGGGTCACCGGGTTCGTGCTGCTGTTCACCGACCTGACGGAGCAGCGGGCCGCAGAGGCCGCGCGGCAGCGGTTCCAGGACCGCATCTTCGAGCGGGAACGCCCGGTCTCGACCCGGCTCGACGCGAAAGGCGACCTGTTGTTCCAGGCCCTGCTGTCCCATGTGGTAGAGAACGCGCAGCTTGCGGCGCTGGAGATCACCGACGGCGGGGAGACGGCGCGGATGCCGGAGATGCTTGACAGCGTGCGTGTGTCGGTGACGCGGACCCGGCGGGTGCTGGAGCACCTGATCTGGCACGCGGCCCAGGAGCACTCAGGTCCGGGGCACTCAGGTCCGGGGCAGGGGCGGCCATGACTTGGACGGTCATCGTCGTCGCGGCGCTGTCGGCGCTGCTGCTGGCCGGGGCCGGCGGCCTGGCGACAGAGATTGGGCCGTGGTACCGCGGCCTGCGCAAGCCGACGTGGCAGCCGCCGGATTGGGCGTTCGGCCCGGCCTGGACGCTGATCCTCGGCATGGCTGCCTGGTCCGGCGCGCTCGCCTGGGAGGCGGCGTCCGACGCCGCCGGACGCCTGCAGGTCGTCGGGCTGTTCGCAGCGAACGGGCTGTTCCATTTCCTCTGGAGTCCGCTGTTCTTCCGCTTGAAACGTCCGGATTGGGCGCTGTTCGAGGTCGTGTTCCTTTGGCTGTCGTGCCTGGCGCTCATCATCGGGCTGGCCGGATTCTCCACGGGCGCGAGCCTGCTGATCGTGCCATACCTGCTTTGGGTCAGCTTCGCGTCCTGGCTCAACCTCGCGATCGTCCGGCTGAACGGGCCGTTTCGCTAGCCGTCCATGAGCGGATGCGGGGCTGCGGCTCGTGGGTCCCGCCCACTGCGTGAAGCTTGCTGCGGTCTTAAGCAGTCCTTCATGCTTTCGGACGACAATGGCGCCTCGTTGGTCTGAGTGCGAGGAGAGCCATGCGTCACCCGCTTGTTCGAGCCAACATCCGCGGCAGGATCATCGCAGCCTTTGCGCTTATGCTCTGCTGCATGGCCGGGCTGGGCGTGTTCACGGCTCAACGCCTCGCGGCGGTCAACATGGTGGCTGTCGATATCCGGGAGAATTGGCTGCCCGCCACGCGGGCGCTCGGCCGGGTGGCGCAGCTTACCGAGCGCGTCCGGTCCTACCAAGGTCTTTTCTTCCTTGCAGAGAGCGGCGAGGAACGCCAGGCGCGGAACAGCAAAACGGCCAAAGCCATGGTGGAGATGAACGCCGCGCTCAAGGAGTATGAGGCGCTGGTCTCTCCTGGCGAGGAGCAGCGCCTCGCCGAGGCGATCATGCGGACATGGTCGGCCTACGAGGGTCTTTCGACACAGTTGACCGAGCTTGCGGCCGCAGATGATGGCCGCGAGCGCGGCTTGTCTCTCTTCAAAAAGCCCATGCTGGCCGCCATGGACGCCTTCCGCGCTGCGCTGGAGCCCGGCGTCGCGTTCAACCTGCATGAAGGCCAGGCAGCCGCTACCCAAAGTGCGCTGCTTGGTGCCTCGGCGCGGTCCTGGATTTTGGGCGTGCTGGGTCTCATGGGTTTG
>CAXSHI010000120.1:0-13609 GCA_964236755.1 uncultured Acetobacteraceae bacterium | reverse complement strand
GCCGGCATCCACTCCGGCGACAGCGCCTGCTCGCTGCCGCCGTACTCGCTGTCGCCCTCCACGGTGACGGAGTTGAAGGCGCAGACGGAGGAGATGGCCCGGGCGCTCGGCGTGGTCGGGCTGATGAACGTGCAGTACGCGATCAAGGACGGCGTGGTGTTCGTGCTGGAGGTGAACCCGCGGGCGTCGCGCACCGTGCCGTTCGTGGCCAAGGCGACCGGCGTGCCCATCGCCAAGATCGGCGCCCGGGTGATGGCCGGCGCCCGCCTCAGCGAGTTCCGGCTCGACGACCAGGCCATCGCCCCGCACGTCGCGGTGAAGGAGGCGGTGTTCCCCTTCGCCCGCTTCGTCGGCGTCGATACCATCCTGGGGCCGGAGATGAAATCGACCGGCGAGGTCATGGGCCTCGACGCCAGCTTCGAGCGGGCGTTCGCCAAGTCGCAGCTTGGCGCAGGCGTCAAGCTGCCGGACGCCGGCACGGTGTTCCTGTCGGTGCGGGACGGGGACAAGGTCGGCCTCGTCCCCATGGCCCGGCGGCTCACCGACATGGGCTTCGCGATCCTCGCGACCCGCGGCACCGCGGCGCGCATCCGGGACGCCGGCCTCGCGGTGCGGGTGGTGAACAAGGTGCTGGAGGGCCGGCCGCACTGCGTGGACGCGATCCGCTCCGGCGAGGTGCAGCTCGTCATCAACACCGCAGGCTCGGCGCAGTCGGTGACGGACAGCTTCGACATCCGGCGCAGCGCGCTGTTGCACGGCGTGCCGCATTACACCACCATCGCCGGGGCGCGGGCGGCGGTGCACGCCATCGCGGCGCTCAAGGCGGGGACGCTTGAAGTCGCACCGCTCCAGTCTTACTTTCGCGGATCATTTTAGAGTGGTTGCGGCCACTCGAACTTAAACCTACGGGACGGCGCCCTTTGCAGAAGTTTCCCATGACCGCGCCTGGCCTGCTTCGGCTGGAAGAGGAGTTGCGCCACCTGAAATCGGTGGAGCGCCCGTCGATCATCCGCGCCATCGCCGAGGCGCGCAGCCACGGCGACCTGAGCGAGAACGCCGAGTACCACGCGGCGCGCGAACGCCAGTCCTTCATCGAGGGCCGGGTGATCGAGCTGGAGGAGATCGTCTCGGCCGCCGAGGTGATCGACCCCAGCAGCCTGTCCGGCGATCACGTGAAGTTCGGCGCGCATGTCAAGCTGGTGGACGAGGAGACCGACAAGGAAGCCAGCTACCAGATCGTCGGCGTGCACGAGGCCGACATCAAGCAGGCGCGGCTCAGCATCTCGTCCCCTTTGGCCAAGGCGTTGATCGGCAAGAAGATCGGCGACACCGTGTCCGTGCCTGCGCCGGGCGGGGACCGCACCTACGAGATCTTGGCGGTTAAATACATTTAGGCAACGTTTCGTGCTAGGATGCCGGCCATGATCGGGTTGGTGGACATCGAAGCGGCGGCCGGGCGCATCGCCGGACGGATCTTGCGCACGCCGGCGCTGCCGTCGGATGCCGTCAGCCGGGCGACCGGCGCGCGGGTGACGCTGAAGCTTGAGAACCTGCAAGCTATCGGCTCCTTCAAGGAACGAGGCGCCGCGAACCGCCTGGCGCTGCTGACCGAGGCCGAGCGCCGGGCCGGCGTCGTCGCCATGTCCGCCGGCAACCATGCCCAAGCGGTGGCGCGCCACGCCTCGTTGCTCGGCATCCGCGCCACCATCGTCATGCCGGTGTTCACGCCGTCCACCAAGGTCATGCGCACCCGCGGCTGGGGCGCCGAGGTCGTGCTGCACGGCGAGAATCTGCTCGAAGCCGCCCGGCACGCGCATATGCTGGCGGAACGCGACGGCCTGGTGTTCGTGCATCCCTATGACGACCCGGCGGTCATGGCCGGCCAGGGCACGCTGGCGCTCGAATTCCTGCAGGACGCGCCGGACCTGGACGTGCTGGTCATTCCGGTCGGCGGCGGCGGCATGATTTCCGGCTGCGCCGCCGCCGCCGTGGCGATGCGCCCGGGCATCGAGGTCATCGGCGTCGAGGTCGCCGCCTACGCTTCCCTCAGCCAGACGCTCGCCGGCGAAACCGTGCAGACCGGCGGCGCCACGATCGCCGAGGGCATCGCCGTGCACACCGTCGGCACGCACTGCCTGGAGGTGATCCGCGCCCACGTCTCCGACGTGCTCGTGGTGCCGGAGCGGGTGGTGGAGGACGCCATCGCGCTGTTGGCAGAGGGTGCCAAGCAGGTGGCGGAAGGGGCTGGCGCCGCCGGGGTCGCGGCGCTGCTGGCGCACCCCGCGCGGTTCGCCGGGCGCCGGGTGGGCATCCCGGTGTGCGGCGGCAACATCGACGGGCGGATTCTCGCGAACGTCCTGCTGCGCGGCCTGTTGCGCGACGGGCGGCTGCTGCGGCTCACGATGGCCATTCCCGACCGGCCCGGCGTCTTGGCCGACATTGCCGGGCGCATCGGCGCGTCCGGCGGCAACATCATCGAGGTCATCCACCAACGGCTGTTCGACGCGCCCAGCGTGCAGGCGGCGGAGCTGGAATTGATGATCGAGGCGCGCGACCCGGCCCATGCCGACGCCATCGTGCAGTCGCTCGCCGGCACCTACGTGGTGCGCCGGGCGTAGTCTGGCGGCGGCGTGGTGCGAAGGGCGTAGCGGCGGGCCATGGCGCGTGATAGGACGCCGCGCCATGCCAGACAGCCCATTCCTTCTTGAGGCCGCGGCGCGCGGCTTCATCCACCAGGCGACCGACGAGGCCGCGCTCGACGGGGCGTTGCGCGCCGGGCCGGTCGCCGGCTACATCGGCTTCGACTGCACGGCGGACAGCCTGCATGTCGGCAACCTCGTGCAGATCATGCTGCTGCGCCTCCTGCAGCGGCATGGGCACCGCCCGGTGGTGCTGATGGGCGGCGGCACCACCCGCATCGGCGACCCGTCCGGCAAGGACGAGGCGCGGCAGATGCTGTCCGACGAGCAGATCGACGCCAACATGGCGAGCATCCGCGGCTGCATTTCTCCCTATGTGCGCTTCGGCGACGGGCCGGCCGATGCCGTCATGCTGAACAATGCCGAGTGGCTGGACGCCCTCGGTTACATCGGGATGCTGCGCGACGTGGGGCCGCACTTCACCGTCAACCGCATGCTGACCTTCGACAGCGTGCGCCTGCGGCTGGAGCGGGAGCAGCCGCTGACCTTCCTCGAATTCAACTACATGATCCTGCAGAGCTTCGACTTCCGCGAGCTGCACCGGCGGCATGGCGTGCTGCTGCAGATGGGCGGGTCGGACCAGTGGGGCAACATCGTCTCCGGCGTCGAGCTGGTGCGGCGGACGGACGCCGCCCAGGTGTTCGGCCTGACGACGCCGCTGATCACCACGAGCAGCGGGGCGAAGATGGGCAAGACCGCCCGCGGCGCCGTCTGGCTCGCGGCCGGGCGGCTGTCGCCCTACGACTACTGGCAGTTCTGGCGCAACACGGAGGACGGCGACGTGGGGCGGTTCCTGCGGCTGTTCACCGATTTGCCGCTGGGGGAGATCGCCCGGCTGGGGGCGCTGCCGGGGGCGGGGATCAACGAGGCGAAGAAGGCCTTGGCGACAGAGGCCACGGCCCTGCTGCATGGGCGGGAGACGGCGGAGGGGGCGGCCGAGACGGCGCGGCGGGCTTTTGAGGAGGGGGCGGCTGCCGACACCTTGCCGACGCATCTGGTTGCCGGGGCAGACCTTGCGGTGGGCATTGCTGCCATCCGGCTGTTTGCCGATAGCGGCTTGGCCCTGAGCCTTGGGGAAGCCCGGCGGCTGATCCGCGGCGGCGGCGCCCGGGTGAACGACGTGGCGCTTAAGGATGAGGCCGCGGTGGTGACGGAAGCCGACCTGCGCGACGGCGCGGTGAAGCTGTCGGCGGGGAAGAAGCAGCATCGCCTGGTGCGGATTGCCTGACATCAATAGTCATCGGCGCTGACCTGTCCGTCATCGCGAGCCACTTCGCGGCACGACAATGCAGAGCGCCACGGCCCTACTGACTGCTGAACTCGGTATGTCCAATGTCTGCCGACGCGGCCGTGGATGCCTGTCTGGATGATCTGCGAGGTCATTGGTTCGCCGCGCGGTGCCAGGCATGATGCGATGTGGGCCGGCCCCATCCGTGCCACACCGGAGAAGCGACATTGCAGACGCAGAGCCTCGCGACCCTACCGACCTCCGGAAGCAAGCCGCCGGCCCATGGGCTGGGCGCGCTGTTGCGACGCTGGCGCGGCCTGCGCGGCAAGAGCCAGCTCGACCTTTCCTTCGACACCGGCATCTCGCAACGGCACATCAGTTTCGTCGAAAGCGGCCGCAGCGCGCCCAGCCGGCACAAGCTGATGGACATCGCCCAGGCGCTCGACATCCCGCTGCGCGAGCGCAATACGCTGCTGCTGGCAGCCGGGTATGCGCCGATCTACCCGGAAGGAGCATGGGACGCGCCGGAGATGCAGAGCGTCGCCAAGGCGCTGAAGCGCATCCTGCGCCAGCACGAGCCGTTCCCGGCCGTGGTGATGGACCGCCACTGGAACGTGCTGATGGCCAACAAGGCCGCACCGTGCTTCTTCGGCCTGTTCATCGACCTGGAAGCGCGTACAAACCCGCGCAACCTGCTTCATCTCATGTTTGACCCAAACGGGATGCGCCCGTTCGTCGCGAATTGGGAGGGGGTGGCCGAGAGCCTGCTCGGCCGCGTGTATCGCGAGGCAGTGGGGCGCGTCGTGGACGAGGAGACCAGGAACCTATTGGCGGCACTGCTCGCCTATCCCGACGTGAAGACGGCCTGGCAGGTTCCCACGGCCACGAGCGCCATGCCTATCGTCCCGCTGAGCTTTATCCGGGACGGCGTGGTGCTGAACTACTTCTCCATGGTCACGACTGTCGGCACGCCGCAGACGGTCGCCGCGCAGGAGCTGAGGATCGAGTGCATGTTTCCGGCGGATGACGCGACGGAGCTGCACCACCCGGTCAAGCTGGAAGGGGGTGGCCATTCGTTCCAGCGCGCGGGTTGGCACCCGGACCGGCTCACCCCATCGCGATGGTAGGACGGTCCCAGGCGTCGCCGCTCCCATGCAGAAGACATGAAGCGCGGCCTTATAACCTCCCAAGTAATTGCTGAGCTGCCCATCCTGATTATGATGACATATGTCTTCGACAACGAAGCACCGAACAGTGTGACACTATTACAAGTAGAAGCTACCGGCACTGCGGCAAGGCGGTGATGATCTCCGCTCGACACGTCGCCGCCTAGCCCGGCATTAGCTATCCGAGACATAGGAGAGTCCCATGAGCAGCATGAACTTCGCCAAGATGGAAACCCCTGAGTGGCTATTGGCATTCTGGAAGGAAATCGACGACAAGACTTTCGGGAAAGGGTTCGACTGTTTCGTGGAGGACGCGACGTGCCGCCTCGGCGTCGCTGAATGGAATGGGCGGGAAACGATCCGCGAGAACCTGCGCGCCTTCATCGACACGGGATTCACCGCCCGTCACGACGTCACCGAGTACTGGGATGGTGGATCGCTGAAGGTGTTCCGCGGCATCGTCACCATGACGCCCGACGACCGCAGCAAGCCAGCCGTCAAACCCGTGATGACCCACTTCTTCTACATGGACCAGGCAGACCCTTCAAAAGTGCGCAACTGGGTCGGTTCGGTGGGTCCGGTCGGGTTCTGACGCACTCCGCTCTTGATGGAAGTCGCAAACAGCGACAGCAGATTGGCGGTCGCTGTCCAAGTCGATGCCCTCGCGTATCGTGGCGACAGTGGGCTTCGCGGGACTCGGTCGCGTCATCGTCCCACCGCCGTCCCCTCCCGCCGCGGGTCGGCACCCCCTTCCAGCCCGCCCGGCACCACCTTGATCAAGCTCAACCCACTCGTCAGCACCGACGGCGAGGCCGGAATGCTCCAGCCCAGCGCCGTCAACTCCGGGATTAGGCTGCGCACGTCGAACGGCCCGATCAGCCCAGTGGTCCCCGCCGGCGCGCCGCCGGGCTGACCCGGCGCGATGCTGTCGGAAAACAGCGACTCCAGCGTTGTCTGGGCAGTGTTGTTGTTCTGGAAATGCGCCTGGTTCGCCGCTTGCTGCGGGTCGAGGCCGAAATCGACCATTGCCACCACGGCCTGCGTCGTCGTGCCGATGATGGATGCGCCGCCGGGCGAGCCGGCGACGAAGGCGGGCTTGCCGTCCTGGGTCAGCACGACCGTCGGCGACATCGCGCTGCGCGGGCGCTTGCCGCCCTGCACCCGGTTGGCGATGGGCGCGCTGTCGGGGCCGGGGTCGAAGGAGAAGTCGGTCAGCTCGTTGTTCAGGATAAACCCGTCCACCAGGCGGTTGTTGCCGAACGGGCTTTCCACCGTGATGGTCTGCGACACCACGTTGCCGAAGCGGTCGATGATCGACGCATGGCTGGTGCCGCCGAACCGCGGCGGGGTGACGTCGGCGGTGCCGGCGGCCCCCACGGAGGGCGGCGTGCCGGCGGCGGCCAGGCCCGGCGCCAACGGTCCCGTCGTCAGCAGCGCCGCCCGGGACGCCACGTAATCCGGGTCGATCAGCCCGGCGGTGGGCACAGGGACGTAGGCCGGGTCCGCCACGTACAGGGTGCGGTCGGCAAACGCCAGGCGGTTCGCCTGCAGGAAGGCGTGGATCGTCTGCACGTCGTTCGGCCCCTGTGAGGCCAGGTCCACGTGGCCGAGCATCCCCAGGATCTGCAATTCGGCGATGCCGCCCGCGGAGGGCGGCCCCATGCTGCACACGACATAGGCGCGGTAGGGTCCGCAGACCGGGGTGCGCTCGATGACCTGATAATTGTCCAGGTCGGCAAGCGTCAGCGACCCGGCGCCGCCCGTGCGGGTGTCGGACGTGACCGCGGCCACGATGTCGCGGGCGACCGGCCCCTGATAGAACGCTTGCGGCCCGATGAAGGCGATGCGGGCCAGCACCTGCGCGTAGGCCGGGTTGCGCAGCAGGGTTCCGGCCGCCTTGCCGCTGCCGTCGGGGTTGAGGAAGTACGCGCGCGCATTGGCGTCCTGCGCCAGGATCGCCTTGTAGCTGTCGATGGACGCGGCCATGCGCGGGCTGATGGCGAAGCCCCGGATCGCCAGCTCGATGGCCGGCAGCAGCACCGCGGCCAGCGGCTTCGACCCGTATTGGCGCGACACCGTGTCCCACAGTTTCACCGTGCCCGGCACGCCCACGGAGCGCCCGCTGAACACCGCCGTGTTGAAGTCGAGCGCCTGGCCGGAGGCGTCGTAGAAGTAGTAGCCGTTCGCCACCGCCGGCGCCGCTTCCCGGGCGTCGAAGCTCGTCACCTTCCTGGTCGCCGCGTCGTAGTACACCATGAACCCGCCGCCGCCGATGCCGGTTGCCTGCGGCTCGGTGAGGCCCAGCACCGCCTCCACCGCGATGGCCGCGTCGATGGCGTTGCCGCCGGCCCGCAGCACCCGGGCGCCCGCCGCGGAGGCGAGCGGGTTCGCGCTGACCACCATCTCCTGCGCGGTCGTGGCCTTCGTGCGCAGCGCGAGCTGCGCTGCCGCCGGGCTGGCCGCGGCCAGGGCGGCGGCGGCGGCGATGGAGGCCAAACGATGCTTCATGTCTCGTCCCTTCACGCCGCCATCTTGCCGGCGAACTCTTCCATGTCGGCCGCCACTATGTCCCACTCGCCTTCCGGCGCGAAGTCCCGGACCTGGTGCGGCCCGTACTCGGCGGGGCGCGCGACGAAGCCGGTGCGCAGGCCTAGGCGCTGCGCCGCCGCGAGGTCGGCGTTGTGCGCGGCGCACAGCATGACCTGCGACGGGTCGAGCGCCAGGAGTTCGCAGGCGCCGAGGTAGGTCTCGGGGTCCGGCTTGTAGTGCCGGAACACCTCCGCGCACAGCACGAGGTCCCAGGGCAGGCCTTGGGCGCGGGCCATATCGACCAGCAGCGCCACGTTGGCGTTGGACAGCGGGCTGAGGACGTAGCGGCCCCGCAGCCGGACCAGGCCCGGCACGCTGTCCGGCCAAGGCCGCAGGCGGTGCCAGCCGAGGTTCACCCATTCCATGTCCGCGGGCGTCTGCTCCACGAGGCCGTAGCGCGGCGCCAGCGCGGCGAGGCTCGCCCGGTGCAGCGCGTCGAGGTTGGTCCACGGCAGCTCGCCGCGCCGCACCCGGTCCATCGACGGCGCGTAGGCGCCGCGCCAGGCGTCCACGAGGCCGGGCCAATCCACCGCAAGCCCCCGCGCGCCGCCCCAGACCTGCAGCTCCTCGATCAGGCTGCCGCGCCAGTCCACCACGGTGCCGAACACGTCGAACAGGATCGCGCGCACGTCCATTGCTCATCTCCCCAAGCAGAGCCGCCTAATTAAACATCCGGAACAGGCCCCGCAGGAAGCCCGGCGTCAGGGCCGAGAGCGGGTTCACCGAAACCGCCGGGTCGGCCAGCGGCCCGCGCACCGTGTAGTTGAGCGCGAACAGCCCGCCGCCCTGCTCCGCGCTGAACAGCCGGCCCAGCAGCGGGATACGCCCCAGCGCCGAGTTCAGCGCATAGGCCGGCACGATGGTGCCCTCCATGTCGAGCGTCTTGCGCGTGGCATCGACCCGGCCCCGCGCGGTCAGGCCCAGCGACGCGCTGAACGCCTGCGCCTCGGTCAGCTCCAGCACGTCGCCGTCCCAGCGGAACGGCGCGTTGAGCCGCGTGAAGGCGAGGCCCGGCCCGCTGATCGCCTCGCCGATGCCATAGATCGTGAGCGCCTGCAGCAGCTTGCCCACCGCCGGGGCGTCGCGGACGGAGAACTGCCGCAGGTCCGCCGTGCCCGACAGCACGGAAACGGGGCCGCTGTCGTCGGTGCGGCCGTCGATGGCAAGCTGCCCGCCATCGACGGTCTTCAGCACGCCCAGCGCCCGCAGCAGCGCCCCGCCGTCCGCCGCGCGCACGCTGACCTCGCGGCCGTTGCCCTGCGGCTTGACGCTGGCTTGCAGCCGCTCTGGCCCGCCGGATTGCGCTTGCAGCACGCGCAGGCGGCGTCCGTCGTGCTCGGCATGGGCGGTGACGGCGGCGAGGCTCCGCCCCTCGGCCAGCAGCACCTTGTCGAACGCCACGTCCGCGGTCCAGGGCGTACCGTCGTTGTTCGCGCTCGCTTTGGGCGCGTCGCCCTGGCCTGGCTTCGCGGCGAGCGCCGCGGACAGGTCGAGCGCCGCGCCGCTCAGCCGGGCGCGGATCGGCTGGCCCGGCGCGTCCGGGAACCGGATCTCGCCACGCGCCTGGGTCGGCCCCAAGGTGATGGGATCGAGCACCAGAAGGCCGGGCTTGTCGCCCACCATGTCCGCGCGCCCGCGCACCAGCAGGCCCGGTCCCTGCGCCTGCACGTCGCTGATCCCCTGCAGCCGGTCGGCCTTGAGCAGCAGCCGGGCGCCGACCGAGGCCGGCTGCCCCGCCGGCTTGCTCCAGCCGCCCGCCGCCAGCGCCACATCGCGCAGGTCGGCCTGCACCCGCACCTCCCCTTGGCCGTCCCGCTGCGTCTGGTAGGTCGCGTTGAAGCCGGCGGCGCCCGCGCCGAGCAGCCCCCCGGCGTCCAGCCCGGCGGCGGCGAGCTGCGGTGCCGTCGCGGTGCCGGACGCCGTCGCCCGTTGCACGACCTGGGACGAGGGACCCGGCCGGAAGTCCATATCGACCGACAGCACCGCCGGAATGCCGCCGACTGCGCCGCGCCCCGCTGCCTTGAGCGCATCGGCCGTCACGTCGATCGCGATGTCCCCGCGGTCCAGGTCCCGCCCGGCGACCAAGCCGCCCAGCCGCAGCCCGCTCAGCTGCCCCTGCGCGTGGATCGCGACCTGGTTGAACTCAAGATGCTCCTCCAGCGGCAGGTTGACGCTCAGCTTGCCCACGAGCGACCCGGCCGGGTTGCGCACCGGCAGGGGATGGCGGTCCAGCAGATGCAGCCGCGGACGGCGCAGCAGGGTCAGCAGGTCCGGCACCGGGGCCGCCACGTCGGCGCCCACCGAAAGGACCTGGTCCTTCACCGAAAGCCCGGTGATCCGCACGACGCCGCTGGAAAGCTGCCCGGCGCCCTGCCGCGCGCTCGGCACCGCGATCTCGATGGCGTCGGGGCCGGGGATCGTCAGCAGCGCCTGGGCGTGCTCGATGGGCGGCACCGGGCGCAGCCAGTGGATCGTCACGTCGTCGCCGCGCAGCGTGCCGCCAGCCGCCACGACCTTGACCCGGGACAGGTCCGGCGGCGCTTCCAGGCCCAGCGTGACCTGGCCGTCCCGCGCCGTCCCCGCCGTGATGTTCTGGGTGATCCACGGGCGCGCATGGCCGCCCCAAGCCTGGGGCCACAGCTTCGGCAGGTCCGCGAAGGCCAGGTGGTCCACCGTGAGCGCCAGGTCCGCGCGCAGCCGGTCCACCCGCCGCACCGCCTGGCCGGTGGCGCCCAGCGTCGTGTCCCAGCCACCGGTCGGGGAGGCGACCACAACCTGCAGGCGGGACAACGCCACGCGGTCCGGCAGGCCCCAGGATGCCGCGTCCCACTCGCCCGCCGCGTCGAGCGCCAAGCCCTCGAACGCCAACTCCGCTTCGGGCAGCCGGGCGTGCCCGCCGCCCGCCGCGGCGTGGAGCGCGAGGCTGCGGGGCTGCAAGCTGGGAGACAGGGTTGCCGCCGCCGAGAGCTGCAGCGTCGCATCGACCTGCACCGGAGGCGCCAGCGCCGGCAGCGCCGCGGCCAGCGCGGACAGCGACACCGGGGCCAGCATGGCCATGATGCGCGTGCCGTTCTCCGCCAGCTCCGCATGAAGCGTGAGCGTCGAGGCGGCAGCCCCCAGCGCCAGCGCGGCCGTGCCGCTGCCGACCACGCCGCCGCCGGGCCGGCGCTGCAGCTCCAACGCGGCGTCCGTGACGTCGAGCGTCGCGCCGAGCCGCCGGTCCACCACCGTCACCGCCATGTGGCGCAGCTGCACGGAGCGCAGTTGCGCGACCTCGCGCAGGGCCGACCGGGTGTTGCCCTGGTCGGTGCGGGCCGGACGGTTCAGCTCCGCCATGGCGCCGACGATGTCGGGCGCCAGGCTGTCCGTTGCGGTGCTGTCCGTTGCGGCGCCGTCCGGCGCTGGGGTGGGACGGCCGAGATCCAGGCCGACCGTCCCGTCGCTGTCCCGCAGCAGGCGGAGCCGCAGGCCATCCAGCTGCACGTCGCGCGGCACGACCCGGCCCAGCAGCAGTTCGCCCGGCGACAGCGCGATGTCCGCCACCGCAACCGCCGCCGCGACGTCACCCGCCCCCGCAAGGTCCACGTCGCGGAGCTGCACATCGAGCGCCCGGCCGGCGCCGCCGGCGAAGCCCTGCCACCGGACCTGTGCCCCGCCGATGCGCAGGCGGCTCGGCGCGTTCGGCGTGTTGTGCGCCGCCTCGATCCGACGCGCCAGCCAGCCCACGTCGAGCGGCCCCTGCGCGAGCCGCCAACTCAGCCCTGCAAGTCCCGCGCCCGCCAATGCCGCTGAAGCGAGCGACAAGGCCAGCGCGGCCCGGGCGAGCCGGCCGACCCCCCTGCCCCCGACCCGCAGCGCCCGCCGTGGCCGGCCGGGCGCGGACGCCGCCTCGGGTCCGGCCGCACCGGCCTCGCCGGGCGAAACCGAGCCGGTTCCGCCGGGTTCCAGCGATTGACGGACTGGGCAGGGTGCCGCCACCTTGGCGGACCATGGCCACCTCCATCTCCTGGCTAGACCGCTCATGGCCCGCGCCGGCCGATCCAGCTGCCGCCCTGCGCCTGGTGGAACGCTTTTCCGGCTTGGGCGCCCTGGAGGCCGCGCTCGCTGCCCGGCCCGGGGGGCACGCCATGCTCGCGGCCCTCGGCGGCGGCAGCCCCTTCCTGTCGGACCTGCTGCTGCGGGAGCACGCGGCGGCGCTTTCGGCCGCCGACGACGGCCCCGAGGCAGCGGTCGCCGGCGCCACCCAGGCTCTGGCGGGCATCGATCCCGCCCGGCCCCGTGCGCAGATCGCCGCTGCCATGCGGCAGGCCAAGCGGCAGGTGGCGCTGGTGGCCGCGATGGCCGACATCGGCGGCGCGTGGGGCCAGGCGCGCGTCACCGCCGTCCTGTCGGACTTGGCGGAGGCCGCGCTGCGCCTCGCGGTGGGCCACCTGGTCCGCGCCGCTCACGAGGCGCGCGAGATCACCCTGCCCGACCCTGACCGGCCCGCCCATGGCTGCGGCCTTGCCGTGCTGGGCATGGGTAAGCTGGGCGCGCGGGAGCTGAACTATTCGAGCGATATCGACCTCATCCTGCTGTTCGACCCGGCGGCGCAGCCCGGCCATGCCGACACCCTCCGCGCGGTGTTCACACGCCTGGCGCGCGCCCTGGTTGCCATGATGGAGGTGCGCGACGCCAACGGCTATGTGTTCCGCACCGATCTGCGCCTCCGTCCCGACCCGGCCGCGACGCCGCCCGCTGTTTCCCTGCCTGCGGCCATCGCATACTACGAGAGCATGGGCCAGAATTGGGAGCGCGCGGCGATGGTCAAGGCGCGCCCGGTGGCCGGCGACCTCGCCGTGGGCACCGCCTTCCTGGCCGCGATCCGGCCATTCGTCTGGCGCCGCGGCCTGGACTTCGCCGCCATCGCCGACATCCATGCCATGAAGCGTCGCATCAACCAGCACCGAGGCACAACGTGCCCCGATGGCCTTCGCACGCTCATGGGCTACGACCTGAAGCTGGGCCAGGGTGGCATCCGGGAGATCGAGTTCGCCGCCCAGACCTTGCAGCTCGTCTGGGGCGGGCGCGACCCGGCGCTGCGCGACCCCACGACGCTCGGCGCGCTGAAGCGGCTCGCCCGCGCCGGGCACCTGCCGCGCCGGGCCTGCGCGGAGCTGACGGCCGCGTACCGCGCGCTGCGCCGCGCCGAGCACCGGCTGCAGATGGTCGCCGACCGCCAAACCCACGCGCTGCCGACCAAGCCCGACGAGTTCGCCCGCTTCGCCGTGTTCATGGGCTGCCCGGACGCGGACGCCTTGTCCCAGCACCTGCTGCGCCACATGGGCCGGGTGCGCGCCCGCTACGCCGCCCTGTTCGAGGACGTGCCCGACCCGACCCCCACGGCGCCCGCGCCGCTCGACCTCACCGGCATGGACGAGCCGCCGGCGACGGTCGAAGCACTGCGGGCGCTGGGCTTCCGCAACGCGGCCAGCATGATTGCGACGCTGCGCGGCTGGCAGACCGGGCGGCTGCGGGCGCTGCGCGCCGCGCGGGCGCGGGAGCTGATGGACGCCGTGCTGCCGAGGCTGCTGGCGGCGCTTGGCGCGCAGTCCGACCCGGACGCGGCATTTGCCCGGTTCGACGCCCTGCTGTCCCGCCTGCCGGCCGGCGTCGGGCTGCTGTCGATGATCCAGCGCAACCCGGCGCTGCTGGACCGCATCGCCGCCGTGCTGGGCGCAGCGCCGTCGCTGGCCGACCACCTGGCCCGGGTGCCGGCGGCGCTGGAGGGCCTGCTGACCCCCGCCGGGCCTGATCCGGACCCGGCCCGCACGCTCGGGCGACGCCTGGCCGACGCCCGCACGGTCGAGGACACGGTCGCCATCATCCGCAGCCATGTCCGCGGCGAGGAGTTCCGGCTGTGCGTGGCGCAGATGGAGGGCTGGATC
>CAXSHI010000119.1:0-13679 GCA_964236755.1 uncultured Acetobacteraceae bacterium | reverse complement strand
GGCACATGCTGCCGGCGTCGAACTTGCGGCAGGTGCCGTTGTTGTTGCACATCTCCACCGCCGCCAGCATGCCGCTGAGCGGCCCCGGGTGCTCCGACCAGTCAAGCCGCGGGGAGAAACCCGGCGCCGCCGCGTAGCCCGGCCCGTAGCGGAACAGGCTGCGGTCGTCCATGCGCGGGGCGCGCACGACGCGGCCGGGGTTCAGCAGGCCCGCCGGGTCGAAGGCGTCCTTCACCGCCTCGAACGCACGGACGATGCGGGGGCCGAACATGCTTTCGTGGAACTCGCTGCGCACGATGCCGTCGCCGTGCTCGCCGCTGTGCGATCCCTTGTACTCGCGCACCAGGGCGAAGCATTCCTCGGCGACGGCGCGCATGGTGAGGACGTCGGCCGGGTCCTTCATGTTCAGCACCGGGCGCACATGCAGGCAGCCGACGCTGGCATGGGCGTACCAGGTGCCCTTGGTGCCGTGCCGCGCGAACACGTCGTTCAGCCGCTCGGTGTAGTCCGCGAGGTCGGAGAGCGCCACGGCGCAATCCTCGATGAAGGAGACGGGCTTTCCGTCGCCCTTCATCGACATCATGATGTTCAGCCCAGCCTCCCGCACCTCGGCGATGCCGGCCTGGAACGCCGGGTCTGTGGCGCGGACGACGGCGCCGGGCCAGCCGAGGCCGGCGATAGTGGCGTCCAGGTCGTCGAGCTTCTTGAGCAGCGGCCCGTCGGCGTCGCCGTGGAACTCGACGATCAGCAGGCTGTCCGGCTCGCCCTGCACCATCTTGTCGATGGTGGCGCGGTAGATCGGGATGCTGCGGCCGAGGTCGATCATGGTGCGGTCCACCAGCTCCACCGCCTCCGGCCCCAGTTGCACCAGGTGCCGCGACGCCTCCATGGCGGCGCGGAAGGTCGGAAACTGGCACACGCCCAGCACCTTGCGCGGCAGGAGCGGCTGCAAGGCCAGCTGCAGCGCCGTGGAGAAGGCCAGCGTACCCTCCGATCCCACCAGCAGCCGAGCGAGGTTATCCCGCCCAGCCCGGCGCGCGGCCGGGGTCAGCGCCTCGATGTTGTAGCCGCCGACCCGGCGGAGCTGCGCCGGGAACCGCGCCGCGATCTCGTCGGCTTCCGCCGCCCCCAGCGCCCGCAGCCGCTGGATCAGCGCGGCGATGCCTGCGGGCGTGTCCGCGCCGAGATCATCCTGCACCGGGCCGAAGCGGTGCCGCGTGCCGTCCGCCAGCAGGGCGTCGATGGCCCGCACGTTGTCGGCCATCAGCCCGTAGCGAATGCTTTTCGACCCACAGGAGTTGTTGCCCGCCATGCCGCCCAGGGTGCAGCGGCTGTGCGTGCTGGGGTCCACCGGAAAGAACAGCCCATGCGGCTTGAGGCTGGCGTTCAGGTGCCCGAGCACGACGCCTGGCTCCACCCAGGCGGTCCGCGCGTCGGCGTCCACCTCCAGCACCCGGCGCAGGTGCTTCGTGCAGTCGATCACCAGCGCGCGGTTCACCGTCTGCCCGCACTGGCTGGTGCCGCCGCCGCGGGGCAGCACGGGCACGCCGTGCTCCCGCGCGACCGACAGCGCCGCCGCCACGTCGGCCCGTGTGCGCGGCACCACGACGCCCACCGGCTCGACCTGGTAGATCGAGGCGTCGGTGGCGTAGCGCCCGCGGTCGGCGCGGCCGAACAGCACCTCGCCCTCGACCTCGCGGCGCAGGCGCTGGGCGAGGCGCGGGTCGCCTAGCGGCGTGGTGCGGCGGTGCAGGTCGTCAGGCAAGGCGGAGCGCCGCCGCGCGTCCGGTCACGCCGCCATCGCCGAGGCCACACCGCCCGCGCGGCCCGCCAGCACGTCCATCGCCCGGGCCACGCCGCCGGCCCGGTGCGGCACGCCGGCCGCATGCAGCCCCATCTCGACCCCGCCCAGGGTGCCCAGCAGCATCAGGTCGTTGAAGTAGCCCAGGTGCCCGATCCGGAACACCCGGCCCTTCAGCTTCGCAAGGCCGGCGCCCAGCGACATGTCGTACCGATCCAGGATCACCTGCCGCAGCGCGTCGGCGTCGTGCCCGTCCGGCATCACGACGGCGGTGAGGATGCTGGAGTACTCGCGGGCGTCCTGGCAGAGGATCTCCAGCCCCCAGCCCTGCACCGCGGCCCGGGTCGCAGCCGCATGGCGGGCGTGCCGGGCGAACACGTTGGGCAGGCCCTCCTCCTGAAGCATGGCAATCGCCTCCTCCAGCCCATATAGCAGGTTGGTGCTGGGCGTGTACGGGAAGTAGCCCGTCGCGTTGGGCGCCAGCATCTCCTGCCAGTCCCAGTAGGAGCGCGGCATCCCGCCCGCCCTAGCCGCCGCCAGCGCCTTGTCCGACACCGCGTTGAAGCTGAGGCCGGGCGGCAGCATCAGCCCCTTCTGCGAGCCGGACACCGTGACGTCCACGTCCCAGGCGTCGTGCTGGTACTCCATCGAGCCGAGGGAGGAGATGGTATCGACCATGAACAGCGCCGGGTGGTCCGCCCGGTCGATGGCGGCGCGGATCTCGGGGATGCGGCTGGTGACGCCGGTGGACGTCTCGTTGTGCACGACCATGACCGCCTTGATAGAGCGGCCCGGGTCGGCGCGCAGCCGGGCCTCCACGTCCGCGGGATCGACGCCGCGCCGCCAGTCGCCGGGCACCCAATCGACCTCCAGCCCGAACCGCCCGGCCATCGCGCGCCACAGGCTCGCGAACTGCCCGGTCTCATACATCAGCACCCGGTCGCCGCGGGACAGCGTGTTGACGATGGCCGCCTCCCACGCGCCGGTGCCGGAGGCCGGGAAGACGATGACCGGGCCTGCGGTGCCGAACACCGTCTGGCAGCCCGCCAGCACGGCGCGGCCCAGCCGGCCGAACTCGGGGCCGCGGTGGTCGATGGTGGGCCGGTCGATGGCGCGCAGGATGCGGTCGGGCACGTTGCTTGGGCCTGGGATCTGCAGGAAGTGCCGGCCGCTTTTGAATGCCTGGCTCTTGACCGTCATGACGTGCCTCGGACGTGAACGCGCTGCGCTGCTTGCACCGCAAGGTAGCGGCAAGCCCGCGGCTTGGCGAGGGGTGGGATTTGACCCATGCTGGCCGCAGCCGTGGCGCGCGGCACGGCGGGAGATGGCCGGCATCGTCGCGCAACGGGACGCCGCGGAGGTGACGCCGGGCCGGCGGGCGCATACGGAGGTCGAATGTCCAGCTACAAGCTCCATTACTTCCCGGAGTCAGGGAACAGCTACAAGCTGGCCCTCATGCTGACGCTGTGCGGGCAGGGCTTCGAGCCGGTCTGGACCGATTTCGGCAGCGGGGTCACATGGACGGACGAATGGCGGCGAACCGTGAACCCCATGGGCGAGATCCCGGTGCTGGTGGAGGATGGCGCAACCCTGACCCAGACCGCGCCCATACTCCTGCACCTGGCCGAGAAGTTCGGACGTTTCGGGGGCTCAAGCGAACGCGAGCGGTTCGAGATCCTGCGTTGGCTGTTCTGGGACAACCAGAAGCTCAGCGGCTTCATGGCGGCCTACCGCTACAGGCGGGCGTTCCTTGAGAACTCCGACCCGCACGTCTTGGCGTTCATGAAGGGCCGCGTTGACGATTTCCTCAAGATACTTGAGACAAGGCTTGCCGCCTCCGCGTTCGTGGCGAGCGACCGGCCCTCGATCGCGGACCTGTCGATGGTCGGCTACCTGAGTTTCCCGCCAAACGAGAGCGGGTTCTACTTCGAGGACACGCATCCAGCGATCCACGCCTGGCTGCAACGGGTTGCGGCCCTGCCAGGCTGGGTCGCGCCCTATGACATCCTGCCGGGAAAGCGGTTGCGCTGCTACGTTTAAGGACTGACCTCGATGCAACCCGCACCCGTTTTGCGTTTATCCCTTGCCTCGTAGCGCCGCCATGCCGCCCGCCACCCCGATCTTGGCCGGAGCCGGCGGACCCGCTGGCGCCGTGGGCGACATCCGCTTGACCGGGTTCAGCAGCCGCGCCCCGCTTGCGGACGCGCTGGCCTGGATCGACGCGCACGCCGCGGCCCTGCCGGCGGAGCGCGTCGCCCTGGCCGACGCGGCGGGGCGCGTGCTCGCGGCGCCCGTGGCCAGCCCCGTCGATTGGCCCGGCGTCGATTGCGCCGGCCAGGACGGATACGCCGTTCGTGCCATGGAGACCGAGGGCGCCAGCGAGTACAACCCCCTGCCGCTCGCCACCCACGCCCTGATTGCCGCCGGCCTGCCCATGCCGGCCGGGACCGACGCCGTGCTGCCCTTTGCGGCGGCGCAGCCGTGCGGCCCGGCGCTGGATGCGCTCGCGCCCATTGCCCGGGGCGCCGGCGTGGACCGCCGGGGCAACACCCTGGCGGTGGGGAGCGTCGCCGTGACCGCCGGGACCCTGCGACCCGAGCATGTCGCGCTGCTGCTGGCGCTCGGGGCGGACCCGGCGGCCGTGGTGCGCCGCCCGCTTGTGGCGCTGGCGGTGGCGGGGCCGAAATCCGGGCCGGACCTGCTGTCGCCGATGCTGCGCGCGCTGGTCGCCCGCGACGGCGGCCGGGCCGAGGCGGCGGCGCTGCCGGCGGCGGGGGCCGACCTGATCCTGATGGCGGGCCGCACCGGCGCCGGGCCGGACGACGACGCGGGCTTCCGGCTGGTGGAGGCGGGCGGCGTGCTGGAGGTGCACGGCATCGCCCTGCGGCCGGGCGACTCCGCCGGGCTGGGCCGCATCGGCGGCGTGCCCGTGCTGCTGCTGCCCGGCGCCCCGCATGCGTGCCTGGCGGCCTACGTCCTGCTGGCGTCCCCCGCGGTGCGGTGCCTGGCAGGCGTCGAGCTGCCTGAACCCGGCGCCGCCATGGAAAGGTTGCTTGAACGCAAGGCGGTCTCGGCCGTTGGCTTCACCGACATGATTCCCGTCCGCACCACCCGCACCCATGCGGTCCCCCTCGCCCCGGCCGACGCCGCCACCCTGGCCGGCGCCGCCAGTGCGGATGGCTTCATCGTCGTGCCCGAAGCCAGCGAGGGCTTTCCGGCCGGCGCCGCCGTGCAGGTCCATCGCCTATGACGCTCGACGCTGCCACGCTGCGCCGGGCCGCGCGGCAGGAGCAGTTCCTGGATGTCGTGAGCCGCGACGAGGCGGAGGCGCGCTTCCGCCGCCACCTGCGGATGGAGCCGCTGGGCGAGGAAGCCGTCCCGCTCGCCGCCGCCCGCGGCCGGGTGCTGGCGCGCGACGTGGCGGCGCCGCTCGACGTGCCGGGCTTCGACCGCGCCGGCGTGGACGGGTTCGCGGTCCGCGCGGACGACACGGCGGAGGCGTCGGAGGCGCGGCCGGTCACGCTGCTTCTGCACGGCGAGATCCTCACTTCCGGCGTCGCGCCGACGCAGCCCCTGGCGCCCGGCGCCGCCGCGGTGATCGCCACCGGTGGCATGGTGCCCCGCGGCGCCGACGCCGTGGTGATGATCGAGCAGACCGACCTGCTGGACGGCGCCCCGCCTGCCATCGAGCTGCGCCGCGTCGTGACGCCGGGCCAATACATCGCGACCGCCGGCTCCGACATCGCGCGGGGGGAGACGGTGCTGCGCCGCGGCCGGCTGCTGACCTCGCGGGAGATCGGCATGCTGGCCGCCGTGGGCCTCGGTTCCGTCCCGGTATGGCGCCGGCCGCGCGTCGCAGTGTTCTCGACCGGCGATGAGATCGTGGCGCCGGGCCAGCCGATCCGGCCCGGCCAGGTGTTCGACAGCAACGCCGCCATCCTCGCCGCCGCGGTCGAGGAGGCCGGGGGCGAGCCAGTCCCGCTCGGCATCGTGCCGGACGACCCGGCGGCGCTGCAGGCCCGGCTCGACCAGGCGCTGGCGATGGGCGACATGGTGCTGCTGTCCGGCGGCACGTCGAAGGGCGCCGGGGACCTGGCCCATCAGGTAGTGGCAAGGCTGGCCGATCCCGGCGTGGTGGTGCACGGCGTGGCGCTGAAGCCCGGCAAGCCGCTGTGCCTCGCGGTGCATGGCGGCAAGCCGATCGTGGTGCTGCCGGGCTTCCCAACCTCGGCCATCTTCACCTTCCACGAGTTCGCGGCGCCGGTGATCCGCGCCTACGCCGGCCTGCCCGCCCTGCAGCCGGAGGCGGTGGACGCCACGCTGCCGCTGCGCATCGCCTCCGAGCGCGGCCGGACCGAGTACGTCATGGCCTCGCTGATGCAGGCGCCCGGCGGCGGGCTGCTCGCCTATCCCACCGCGAAGGGGTCGGGCGCCGTCACCGGCTTCGCGCAGGCGGACGGGTTCTTCGCGGTGCCCTCGCTGACGGAGGCGGTGCCGGCGGGCACGTCGGTCCGCGTGCAGTTGATCGGCACGGCCGCGGCGGCGGCGGACCTCGTGGTGATCGGCAGCCACTGCGTGGGCCTCGACCTGCTCATCGGGTTGCTGGAGCAGGAGGGATTGAACGTGAAGTCGCTCGCCGTCGGCAGTTCCGGCGGGCTGGCGGCGGCGCGCCGGGGGGAGTGCGACCTGGCGGGCGTCCACCTGATGGACCCGGCCACGGGCGAGTACAACCGCCCGTTCCTGACCGACGCGCTGCGGCTGGCGCCGGGCTATGGCCGCCTGCAAGGGGTCGTGTTCCGGCCGGACGACGCGCGGTTCCAAGGCTTGCCGGACGCGCCGGCGGCCATGCGCGCGGAGGGCGCGCTGATGGTCAACCGCAACGCCGGATCGGGCACGCGCATCCTGATCGACCGGGTGCTGGGCGGGGCGCGCCCGCCGGGCTACTCGGCGCAAACCAAGTCGCACAACGCGGTGGCGGTGGCGGTGGCGCAGGGCCGGGCGGATTGGGGCGTCGCGATCCGGACGGTGGCGGCCGAGTACGGCCTGGGCTTCCTGCCGCTGCAGGCCGAGCGGTACGATTTCGTGATGCCCGCCGCCCGGCTGGACCGCGCCCCGGTACAGCGTTTCCTGGAGGTGCTGCGCCTGCCCTCGACGCGGGCGGCCCTGCGGGCGCGGGGGTTCGAGGTCGCCGATGGCTGAGCCGACCGTCGGCGTGATCCTGGCCGGCGGCCTGGCCCGGCGCATGGGCGGCGGGGACAAGGCGCTCCGCACCGTGGGCGGCCAGGCGGTGCTGGCGCGGCTCATCGCACGCCTGGCGCCGCAGGTGGCGCGGCTGGTGCTGAACGCCAACGAGGACCCGGCCCGCTTCGCCGCCTTTGGCCTGCCGGTGGCGGGCGACGACCTGCCGGACCGGCCGGGGCCGCTGGCAGGCGTGCTGGCCGGGCTGGACTGGGCGGCGCGGTTCGCGCCGGGCGTGCCGTGGGTCGTGACCGCGCCGGGCGACGCGCCGTTCCTGCCGGAGGACCTGGTGGCCCGGCTGCACGCCGGCCGGGGCGGGGCGACGCTCGCCTGCGCCGCGTCGGGCGGGCGGACGCACCCGGTCGTGGCGCTCTGGCCCGTGGCGCTGCGACATGACCTGCGCCGGGCGCTGCTGGAGGAGGGCCTGCGCAAGGTCGGCGCCTATGTCGGGCGTCACGGCCCCGCCGTCGTCGAGTGGCCGGTCGGGGGCAAGGACCCGTTCTTCAACGTCAATACCCCCGCCGACCTGGCAAACGCGGACCGGCTCGCGGCGAATTGAATTGGATGGAGGACAGGATGGCAGAAGCAACGCAGCGCGACGTCACGGCCAACGGCATCCGCCTGCAGGTCACGGAGCAGGGCACGGGGCCGCTCGTGCTGCTCTGCCACGGCTGGCCGGAGCTTGCCCACTCCTGGCGGCATCAGCTCCCGGCCCTGGCCGCGGCCGGCTACCGCGCCGTGGCACCCGACATGCGCGGCTTCGGCGGCAGCGACGCGCCCGAGGCGGTGGACGCCTATTCCCTGCTGCACCTGGTCGGCGACATGGTCGGGCTGGTGGCGGCGCTCGGCGAGCAGGAGGCAGTCGTCGTAGGCCACGACTGGGGCGCCAACGTCGCCTGGAACTGCGCCCTGCTGCGGCCCGACCTGTTCCGCGCGGTTGCCGCGATGAGCGTGCCCTACCGGCCGCGTGGCCCGGCGGCGCCCTTGGCAGCGTTGCGCGCGGCGGGCCAGCAAAACTTCTACTGGCTGTATTTCCAGCCGCCCGGCGTTGCCGAGGCCGAGTTCGAGCGCGACCCCGCCGCCACCCTGCGCCGCATCCTGGGCGCTCTTGGCTCGGACCGGCCGCGTGACCCGAACCAGGTCCTGACGCTGCCGGAGGGAGGCGGCTTCCTCGACCTCATGCCGGAGCCGGTCGCACGTCCGGACTGGCTGCCGGAGGGCGACCTCGCCGTGATGGCAGACGCATACCGGCGCACCGGCTTCCGCGGCGGGCTGAACTACTACCGCAACATCGACCGCAATTGGGAACTGCTGGCGCCCTGGCAGGGTGCGCCGATCCAGCAACCGGCGCTGTTCATCGCAGGCCAGAGCGACCCGGTGATCGTGAGCGCCATCGGCCAGAAAGGTCTGAATGCGCTGCCGCAGACCGTCCCGGGCCTGCGCCGCACCGTGATGATCGAGGGCGCCGGCCACTGGATCCAGCAGGAACGGCCCGGCGAGGTGAACGCGGCGCTTGTCGAGTTCCTGGAGGCGCTGGGCTGAGCGCATCGCGGCGGGAGCGATTGCCGCATCAGGTCCAGCCCGTTAATCTCATCGGCTGAACGAGGATTGGTGGGACGGGGGAAGATGGGAGGAACGAACCGATGAGCCGCACCGTGTTCGTGCTGAACGGCCCGAACCTGAACCTGCTGGGCCTCCGCCAGCCGCATATCTACGGGCATGAGACGCTTGGCGACGTGGAGCGCGGCTGCCGGGCGCTGGCCGCCGAGCTGCGGATCGACCTGCGGTTCCACCAGAGCAACCGCGAGTACGAGATCATCGACTGGGTGCACGAGGCGCGGGAGGCGGCCGGCGGCATCGTCATCAACCCCGCCGCCTTCACCCATACCTCCGTCGCCATCCTGGACGCGCTGAACGCCTTCGACGCGCCGGTGATCGAGGTGCACATCAGCAACGTGCACAAGCGTGAGGCGTTCCGGCACCATTCCTACGTGTCGAGCCGGGCGGACGGCGTGATCGCCGGGTTCGGCACGCAGGGCTATCTGCTGGCGCTGCGCCGGGTCGCGCGGCTGATCGACGAGGCGGCGTAGGGTGGCACAGGACAAGGAGTTGGAGATGACGGGGGACGAGTTCATCCAGCGCGACCGGGGCCAGCACCCGCCGGCGTTGACCCCGGACTACAAGACCAGCGTGCTGCGCTCCCCCCGCCTTGCGCTGTGGTCGCTGCAGAACTCGCTGTCGGAGGTCACGGGGCCGGTGTTCGGCCGGGACGAGCTAGGGCCGCTCGACCACGACCTGATCCTGAACGCTGCCAAGGACGGCGAGCCGATCGGCGAGCGCACGGTCGTGCACGGGCGGGTGCTGGACGAGAACGGGCGGCCGGTGCCGGGCACGCTGCTGGAGGTGTGGCAGGCCAATGCCGGCGGGCGCTACCGCCACCGCAACGACACCTACATCGCGCCCATCGACCCGAACTTCGGCGGCTGCGGGCGCATGATCACCGACAGCGAGGGCCGCTACGCCTTCCGCACGGTGAAGCCGGGCGCCTACCCGTTCCGCAACCACGTCAACTCCTGGCGCCCGGCGCACATCCACTTCTCGCTGTTCGGCCATGGCTTCGCGCAGCGGCTGATCACCCAGATGTACTTCGAGGGCGACCCGCTGATCCCCCGGGACACCATCCTGGGCACCATCCCGGACCCGGCGGCGCGGCAGCGGCTGGTGGCCCCGCTCGACCTCCGCGCCGCCGTGCCGCTCGACAGCCTGGCCTACCGGTTCGACATCGTGCTGCGCGGCACGCGGTCCACGGTGTTCGAGAACAAGCTGCAAGGGAACTAGCGCCATGGCCCTCGACTACCTGCCCGAAACCCCGTCGCAGACCGCAGGACCCTACGTCCACATCGGCCTGATCCCGCAGCAGGCCGGGTTCGACATGTTCGAGAAGCCGTTCGGCAACGTGCTGGCCGGGCCGGACACGCCGGGCGAGCGCATCCGCATCGAGGGGCGCGTGCTGGACGGGCTGGGCCAGCCCTGCCGGGACGTGCTGGTGGAGGTCTGGCAGGCCAACGCCGCCGGGCGCTACAACCACCCGGCAGACCGGCAGGAGGGCGCGCTGGATCCTGGCTTCCGTGGCTGGGGCCGGACGGGGACGGATTTCGCCACCGGGCTGTACAGCTTCGAGACGGTGAAGCCCGGCCCGGTGGTCGGCCGTCGCGGGCACACGCCGATGGCGCCACACGTCAACATCTGGCTCGTGGCGCGCGGCATCAACATCGGGCTATCGACGCGCCTGTACTTCGCGGACGAGGCGGCGCTGAACGAGCAGGACCCCGTGCTGCGCATGATCGACCCAGCCATCCGGCGGGACACCCTGCTGGCCCGGCCCGAGCGGCGGGACGGCGTCGCCGCCTACGTGTTCGACATCCGCCTGCAAGGCGAGGGCGAGACCGTCTTCTTCGACGTCTAGCGGTCGGGTCCTGGCAGCAGGAGGCTGAACCTCAAGCCGGCAGCAGGCGCAGCGGCAGGCTGGCCAGGCCGCGCAGGGTGTTGTTGCAGCGGCGCACCGCCGGCCCGGCCGGCTCGACCGCCCGCGCCTGCTGCGCCAGCGCCGTCAGCACGCACTCGCCTTCCAGCCGCGCCAGCAGCATGCCGATGCAGGCATGGATGCCGACGCCCCAGCCGACGTGCCCGGCGGCCGGGCGGCGGATGTCGTAGTCGTCCGGCCGCTCCCAGCGTGCGGGGTCGCGATTGGCGGCGGCCATGAACACCAGCACCTTGCGCCCTTCCTCCAGCGTGGCGCCGCCAAGCTCGACGGGCCGGGTTGTGGTGCGGAAGAAGGTCTGCACCGGCGTCTCGAACCGCACCGCCTCCTCGAAGGCAGCGCGGGCCAGGGACGGGTCGGCGCGCAGGGCCTGGAACTGCCCGGGGTGCGTGGCGAGGCAATGCAGCGCCGCGCCCAGCCCGCTCACCGTGGTGTCCACCCCGGCGCTGAGCAGGGAGCGCACCACCATCGGCGCCTCCTCGTGCGTCAGCTCGCCCGCATCGGCGGCGGCGTGGATCTCGGCGCCGAAGCCGGCGGGCGACAGGTTCTCCCGCCGCGACTGCGCCTGCACCCAGTCCAGCACCAGCGCCGCATGCTGCACGGCGTCCTCGAACAGCGCGTTGTGCGGGCCGAAGGAGTTGAACAGCATGTTGCCGTAGGGCAGCAGGTGCCGCCGGTTCTCCCGCGGCATGCCGACGGCGTCGGGGAACACCTGCAGCGGATAGGCCTCGGCCAGGTCGGGCACGGCGTCGAACGCGCCGCGCGCCACCAGCGCCGCCACCATCTCGTCGGCGTCCCGCTGGAAGCGCGGGCGCAGCGCACGGACGGCCTCCCCCGACAGCACGCGCGACAGCACGCGGCGCGCCCGCCCGTGCTGGGGCGGATCGGTTTCCAACACGAGGCTCGGCAGCCGCCACGGCTTCTCCCGCCGGAAATCGGCCAGGCCCACCCCGGCCGCTGAGGAGAACGCCTGCCAATCCTGCAGCACCGCCCGGACCTCCGCATGGCGTCCCACCGCGTACACGCCGTATGACCGCAGCCAAGCGACCGGGCCTGCGTCGCGCAGCCGGGCATGGTGCGGGAACGGGTCTTCGAGGAACTCGCGGGAGAACGGGTCGAAGTCCAGCTCCGGCACCCCGGCGGCATCGGCTGCGTAATTCATCTCGTTCCCTCCCTGGCACCGGGCTTGATGCCCAGCGGTTCGGCTCCCTGCATTCCGTCCGGGATCGCCGGGTCACACGTGCTCTTGCGGCCCGGCGGTCCCGATGACAAAATAGTATCAGGTCGCCCCACCGAATGTCGTTGTGGTTCTTGCCTCAAGTTCGTAGTGGTTATCCAACCAACGACCGGCTCGGCGCAGTTCCGCCACGGGCACGGCGGAAAGGGATGAGAATGCGCCGACCGAGCCTGCGCCGCCAGCCCGCTCCTGCGTCAAGCACAAGGCGCTAACGGCCGTCATGGCATCCTTTTGCGACCGGGGCGGGCGTGTGCCCGGACCTGACCTGGAGCTGGTCGAGGTGCCGCGCAACGGATCGTTCAAGGTCTGGTCGCATGGTTACCCGTTCCGCACTGTCCGCTGGCATTTCCACCCAGAGTACGAGATCCACCTGATCACGGCGACCACCGGCCGCGCCTTCGTGGGCGACCATATCGGCGCGTTCGAGCCGGGCAACCTCGTGCTGACCGGGCCGAACCTGCCGCACAATTGGATCAGCGACGTGCCCGAGGGCACCGAGGTCAGCCAACGCTGCCTGGTGCTGCAATTCACGGCGGAGTTCGCGGCAGGCATCACGGCGCTGTTTCCCGAGATGGCGTTTCTGGAGACGCTGCTGGCCGAGGCCGGCCGCGGCGTCGAGTTCGCCTCGCGGACCGGCGATGCGGCGCGGCCGATCATGGACGAGCTGCTCGTGGCCGCCGGCGGCCGGCGGCTCGAACTGCTGTTCGCGCTGCTCGGCCTGCTGCAGGCGGACGGAAGGCGCCGCTCGCTGGCCAGCGCCGGCTACCGCCCGGTGCCGGTGGAGACCATGAACCAGCCGCTCAACCACGTGCTGGCGCATATCGGCCGCAACCTCGCTCACGACCTGCGGGAGGACGACCTTGCGGCGCTCAGCGGCTACAGCCCCAGCGCGTTCTGCCGGGCGTTCCAGCGCCACACCGGTATGACCTTCGTCTCCTACGTCAACGGCCTACGCATCGCCCGTGCCTGCGAGCTGCTGATCGGCAGCCAGCGCCGCATCACCGACATCTGCTTCGAGGTCGGCTTCGGCAACCTGTCCAACTTCAACCGCCAGTTCCTGGCGCAGAAGTCGATGCCGCCCTCGGCGTTCCGGAACCACCACCGCGGCCAGGCGGCGCTCGGAACCCCGACATCGTGAACTGCCGGCGGGCGAAGAGTGCGCCCCGACATGCAGACAGCCGTGAGGGGCGGGACCACCCTGCCCGCCATCTCCATAGGACGTGAGCGCCGGACATGACCCAGAACAACCGCATGACCGCCGTCGTCTGCCACGGCCCCGAGGACTACCGGGTCGAGCAGGTGGCCCGCCCGAACCCCGGCCCGCGGGAGATGGTGATCCGCATCTCCGCCTGCGGCATCTGCGCCAGCGACTGCAAGTGCTGGGGCGGCGCCAAAATGTTCTGGGGCGACGCGGCGACGGGCACGCCCGCCTACGTCAAGCCGCCGGTGATCCCCGGGCACGAGTTCTTCGGCGTGGTCGATGACCTCGGCCCCGACGCCGCCGAGCACTTCGGCGTGAAGCCCGGTGACGCCGTGATCGCCGAGCAGATCGTGCCCTGCGACCGCTGCCGCTTCTGCCGCTCGGGCCAGTACTGGATGTGCGAGGTGCACAACATCTTCGGCTTCCAGCGCCAGGTTGCCGATGGCGGCATGTCCGAGTACATGCTGATCCCCCGGACCGCGCGCGTCCACGTCATCCCGTCCAGCATGCGGCTGGAGGACGCGGCGATCATCGAGCCGCTGTCCTGTGCCATCCACACGGTGCAGCGCGGCGACGTGCAGCTGGACGACGTGGTGGTGATCGCCGGCGCCGGGCCAATCGGGCTGATGATGGTGCAGGTCGCCAAGCTCAAGACGCCGAA
>CAXSHI010000118.1:0-13754 GCA_964236755.1 uncultured Acetobacteraceae bacterium | reverse complement strand
AGGCCCTGGAACTGGATGCGGCTCCGCGCCATGTCGAGCCAGTTGTGCAGGGCCGGGTCCGGCAGCAACTCCTTTACCTTCGCATCGGTGCGGTAGATGTCCTCCGGGTCGCCCGACAGCGCCGCCCAGCGGAACGGCCCGACGCCGCGGCAGAACAGCGGCCGGATGTAGGCCGGCACGAAGCCCGGAACGTCGAAGGCGTCGGCGACGCCCGCCTCCTTCGCCATCTGCCGGATGTTGTTGCCGTAATCGAGCGTCGGCACGCCCATGCGGTGGAACGCCAGCATCGCCCGCACGTGCTCGGCCATGGAGGCGCGGGCGGCGGCGGCGACGCCGGCCGGGTCGCGCTCGCGCCGGGCTTCCCACTCGGGCAAGGTCCAGCCGCTCGGCAGGTAGCCGTTCAAGGGGTCGTGCGCCGAGGTCTGGTCCGTCACCACGTCCGGCCGCACGCCGCGCCGCACCAGCTCCGGGAACACGTCGGCCGCGTTGCCCGGGAGGCCCACCGAGACCGGGCGTCCGACCTGGCGGGCCGCCTCCATCCGCGCCAGCGCCTCGTCGAGGTCGCGCGCCTCCGCGTCCAGGTATCCCGTGCGCAGCCGCATCTCGATCCGGCTCGGCTGGCACTCGACGGCCAGGCAGGACGCGCCGGCCATGGTTGCCGCCAGCGGCTGCGCGCCGCCCATGCCGCCCAGCCCGGCGGTCAGGATCCAGCGCCCGGCCAGCGTGCCGCCGTAATGCTGCCGGCCGACCTCCACGAAGGTTTCGTAGGTGCCCTGGATGATCCCCTGGCTGCCGATGTAGATCCAGGAGCCGGCCGTCATCTGCCCGTACATCATCAGGCCCAGCCGGTCCAGCTCGTTGAAATGCTCCCAGGTCGCCCAGCGCGGCACGAGGTTCGAGTTGGCGATCAGCACCCGCGGCGCGTCCGTGTGGGTGCGGAACACGCCCACGGGCTTGCCGGACTGCACCAGCAGCGTTTCCTCGTCCGATAGCCGGCGCAAGGCGGCCGCGATCTGGTCGAAGCACTCCCAGTTCCGCGCTGCCCGGCCGATGCCGCCATAGACCACCAGCTCGCCGGGCCGCTCCGCCACATCGGGGTCGAGGTTGTTCATCAGCATGCGCAGCGGCGCCTCGGTCAGCCAGGACCGGGCGGAGAGCGTGCTGCCGCGGGCGGCACGGACCGTACGGGCGTTGTCGAGGCGCGAAGTCTCGGGGCGGGTCATGACGGTTCCAGTTCAGGCAGCATGCCGTGCGCCGGGGCGGCGATGGCGCCGGAGGCGACCAGGCGGGTCGCGGCCTCGATGTCCGGCGCGAAGTAGCGGTCCTCCACCAGCCCCGGCACCTCCCGCCGCAGCACCGCCCGCACCGCCTCCAAGGCCGGGCTGGAGCGGAGCGGCGCGTGGAAGTCGCAGCCCTGCGCCGCGGCGAGCAGCTCGATGCCCAGCACCGAGGACACGGCCGCCGCCATCGGCAGCAGCCGCCGCGCCGCGTGCGCCGCCATGGAGACGTGGTCCTCCTGGTTCGCGGAAGTGGGAATGCTGTCCACGCTTGCCGGCGTCGCCCGCTGCTTGTTCTCCGACACCAGGGCGGCGGCGGTGACGTGGGCGATCATGAAGCCGGAGTTGAGGCCCGGGCGCGGCGTAAGGAAGGCGGGCAGGCCGGACAGCGCCGGGTCGATCAGCATGGCGAGGCGGCGCTCGGCGATGGAGCCGATCTCGCACAAGGCGAGCGCGATGATGTCGGCGGCAAAGGCGACCGGCTCCGCATGGAAGTTGCCGCCGGACAGCGCCTCCTGCGTGTCGGGGAAGATCAGCGGGTTGTCGGTGACGCCGTTGGCCTCCGTGCCGAGCGTCACGGCGACGAAGCGCAGCAGGTCAAGCACGGCACCCATCACCTGCGGCTGGCAGCGGATGCAGTACGGGTCCTGCACCCGGTCGTCGCCATGGAGGTGCGATTGCCGGATCTCGCTCTCGGCGATCAGCGCGCGCAACCCCGCCGCCGCATCGATCTGCCCGCGGTGCCGGCGCAGCGCGTGGATGCGCGGGTCGAACGGCGTGTCGGAGCCGCGGGCCGCGTCGGTCGAGAGCGCCCCGGTGACAAGGCCGGTGCGCCACAGCCGCTCCGCCTCGAACAGCCCGGCGAGCGCGTAGGCGGTGGAGAACTGGGTGCCGTTCAGCAACGCCAGCCCCTCCTTCGGCCCTAGCGCCACAGGCGCAAGCCCGGCGGCCGACAAAGCGGCGGCGGCCGGCACGCGCGCCCCGTCCACGAACACCTCGCCCACGCCGATCATCGCCGCCGCCATGTGGGCCAGCGGCGCCAGGTCGCCCGACGCGCCGACCGAACCCTGGTCCGGGATCACCGGCATCAGCCCGCGGCGCAGCATCGCCTCCAGCAGCGCCACCGTTTGCGGCTGCACGCCCGACGCCCCCTGCGCCAGGCCGGCAAGCTTCAAGGCGAGCATCAGCCGGGCGACCGGGACCGGCATCGGCGCGCCGACGCCGGCGGCGTGCGACAGCACGATGTTGCGCTGGAGGGCCGCAAGGTCGTCCGCGCCGATGCGGATATGCGCCAGCTTGCCAAATCCGGTGTTGATGCCATAGACCGGCTCGCCGCGCGAAAGGATCGCCCGCACCGCGGCGGCGCCCTCGGCGATCCCCACCTGCGCCGCGCTGTCCAGCGCCGCGTCCGCGCCGCGGTAGATCGCCCGCCAGTCGGCCAGCGGCACGTCGCCGGGAACCAGGGTGATCATCGGCCGCGCCAGACCCGGCGGTGCAGCGGGTTGAAGCCCATGCGGTACACCAGCTCCGCCAACGTATCGACGGACCAGACCGCCAGGTCGCATTGCTTGCCGGCCTCCAGCGTGCCGACCTGCTCCTGCAGGCCGAGCGCCCGCGCCGCTTCCCGCGTGGCGCCGGCGATGCATTCCTCCACCGTCATGCGGAACAGCGTAGCGCCCATGTTCATGGCGAGCAGCAGCGACGTGAGCGGCGAGTTGCCGGGGTTGCTGTCGGTGGCCAGCGCCATCGGCACGCCGTGGCGGCGGAACAGCGCCACCGGCGGCGCCTGCGTCTCGCGGAGAAAGTAGAATGCGCCCGGCAGCAGCACGGCCACGGTGCCGGCCCGCGCCATGGCGGCGATCCCGTCCTCGCTCGCGTATTCCAGGTGGTCGGCCGAGAGCGCGCCGTGTTCGGCCGCGAGCCGCGCGCCGCCGCCGTCCGAAAGCTGGTCCGCGTGCAGCTTGACCGGCAGGCCGTGGCGCCGGGCGGCTGCGAACACGCGGGCGGCCTGCTCCGGCGAAAACGCGATGCCCTCGCAGAACGCATCCACGGCGTCGGCCAGGCCCTCGGCCGCGATCGCCGGCAGCATCTCCTCGCAGACCCGGGCGATGTAGGCGTCCTTGTCGCCGTCGCTTCCGGTCGGCAGGGCGTGCGCGCCCAGGAAGGTCGTCGTGACGCCGACCGGGCGCAGCGTGGCGAGCTGGCGGGCGGCGCGCAGCTGCTTGGCCTCGTGCGGCAAGTCCAGGCCGTAGCCGGACTTCACCTCGACCGTGGTGACGCCCTCGGCGATCAGGGCGTCGAGGCGCGGCAGGGTCTCGGCAACCAGGCGCTCCAGGCTGGCCTCGCGCGTGGCCGCGACCGAACGCGCGATGCCGCCGCCGGCACGGGCGATGTCCGCGTAGCTGTGGCCTGCGAGCCGCTGCTCGAACTCCGCCGCCCGGTGGCCGGCGTGGACCAGATGCGTGTGGCAATCGACCAGCCCCGGCGTGATCCAGCGCCCGCCGCAATCGACGATCTCGGCCGTGCCGGGGGAGGGCAGGGAGTGTTCCGGCCCCGAATAGGCGATGCGGCCGGCACGGCTCGCGACCGCGCCGTGCTCCACCACGCCCAGCCCGGCCGCGCCCGGTGTTAACGTCGCGAGCCTTGCGTTGCGCCAGACCGTGTCGAACGCCGGGTTGGACAATGGGCCATGCTCCCCAGGACCGCCCCTATCCCTACCAGCGGGCGCCGGGCTAAATCCAGGCTTTCGTCGAAGGGGCTGCGCCATGGCGTCCGTGTTCCTGGCCGAGGCGCTGCTGCCGGAGGGCTGGGCGCCCAACGTGCGCCTCGCCATCGAGGGTGGCCTGATTGCCGGCGTGCAGCCGAACGCCGCCGCGGCACCCGGCGACGAGCGCCACGCCATCGGCATCCCCGGCCTGCCCAACCTGCACAGCCACGCCTTCCAGCGCGGCATGGCCGGGCTGTCCGAGGTGCGCGGCCCCGGCAGCGACAGCTTCTGGACCTGGCGCGAGGTGATGTACCGCTTCCTCGCCGCCATGACCCCGGACGACGTGGAGGCCGTGACCGCCCAAGCGTATGTCGAAATGCTGGAAGGCGGCTTCACCCGGGTGGGCGAGTTCCATTACCTGCACCACGCGCCCGACGGCCAGCCTTACGCCGAGCCGTCGGAGATGGCGCAGCGGGTGGGCGCCGCGGCGGCGGCGAGCGGGATCGGGCTGACGCTGCTGCCGGTGTTCTACGCGCATGGCGGCTTCGGCGGCCTGCCGCCCGCGCCGGGCCAGCGCCGCTTCGTCAGCAGCCTCGACGGCTTCGCCCGCCTGCTGGACGCGAGCCGCGGCGTGGTCTCCAGGCTGGCGGGCGCAACCCTCGGCGTCGCGCCGCACAGCCTGCGCGCAGTGACGCCGGAGGAGCTTGCGGCCGTCGTCAGCCTCGCGCCGGGGTCTCCGGTGCACATCCACGTCGCGGAGCAACTACGGGAGGTCGAGGATTGCCTGGCCTGGAGCGGCACGCGGCCGGTTGAGTGGCTGCTGGACCACGCAGCCGTTGACGGGCGCTGGTGCCTGATCCACGCGACGCACATGACGCCGGGCGAGACGGCCCGCCTCGCCGCGACCAGCGCCGTTGCCGGCCTGTGCCCGATGACGGAGGCGAACCTGGGCGACGGCATCTTCCCCGGCGTGGACTGGCTCGCGGCAAAGGGCCGCTACGGCGTCGGCACCGACTCCAACGTCTCGGCCAACGCGGCGCAGGAGCTGCGGCAGCTGGAGTACGCGCAGCGCCTCAGGCAGCGCGGGCGCAACCTGATGGCAAGTGAGGCCGGCGCGTCCACCGGGCGGGCGCTGTTCGACGCGGCGCTGGCGGGCGGCGCCGAGGCCTTGGGCGCCGGGCCGCCGGGGCTGCGGGCCGGGGCCGCCGCGGATGTCGTGACGCTCCGGGCCGACCATCCCAACCTCATGCACCGGCACGGCGACCGGCTGCTCGACGGCTGGATCTTCGGGCCCGGGCGGGGCGCAGTCGATGGCGTCTGGGTGCGCGGACGCCGGCTCGTGGCAGACGGGCGGCACGCTGCGCGGGAGACCGTGGCCGTGCACTACGCGGAAACCATGCGCCGCCTGCTGGCGGCCTGACAGCGGCCGGCTCGGCGTTCAGGCGCTGATCTGAACGAGGCTGAGCGAATCTGGCTTGGACTGAGAGAGCAGCCCTTGCAGCGTCGAGAGCGCGGTCTGCGCCCTTAGGTTGACCTTGCCGGCGTGGTTCGGAGTGATCTGCCAAGTTTTCCAGGCTTGGCCATCCTTCGTGCCGACAAGCGTGCCGTTTTTGCCCGCTGTCACGGCATAGGTCGAGCCGTTTTCCTTGAAAGAAAAGTTGTTTACCGACAGCAGGCTGGGTATGGCGTTACCTTGAGATCCTTTCATATCAGTGTTTGGCTGGATGCTGATCCCACTGCCAGTAAGATCAATCCCGATCCGTGCCGTCGAGTATTTGAGGTATGCATCAGATGCAGCTTTGGTGGCATCCGCTTCTATTTGGCCAATATGTTTTGCTACGTCATCCCAGTCGATGAGAGCACGTGCATCAGCAATGTCGTTATGCGTTTTGATTTTGTTTATCAAAGAGTCAACTTGCCGTTCGGAAGGCGCTCCAGAAAAGCTTGCCGAAGAGGCACCACTCGCGGCCGAGATCGCCACGGTGTCGGACGGCGTTACGGACGCCGCTTTGGCAGGCGTTGGCGAAGAAGCTGATCCGGCCGGGGCCGGGGGCGGCAGGGTCAGGGGCGCGGCGGAAATCGTGGTCATGGCTGGACACCTTTCGGTTTCAGCCTCGCACGGTTTGGTTAACGAAAACGCAAGCGGCGCCGCGCGTCAGCCCGCCGGGCGCAGCGCCCTGATGGTCCAGATCGGCCAAATCTCGCGCTGCAGGCTGACCTCCTCGATCACCGCATGGTCCGGCATGATCTCGCGCCAGATCGCGAGCTTGGACAAGCCGTCGCGCAGGTTGCACTCGGCCATGGAGATCAGCAGGACGCCGCCGGGCTGCAGGCTCCCGTGCAGCCGGCGCAGGAACTCGCCCGGCCCCACGAAGTAGTTCAGCGCCTCGTTGATGACGATGATGTCGAACCGTTCCTCGAACGCCAGGGTGGCCGCGTCGCCAGCGACGAACCGCGTCTGCGCGTCCGCAAGCTCCGCCTCGGCCTGGGCGATGGCGGTCTGCGAGATATCGACGCCCAGATACCGCTCGTAGCCGCCCCGCCGCATCGCGCGGCACAGCACCCCGGTGCCGCAGCCGATCTCCAGGACGGAGCCGCCGGGCTTGAGCCGTTCCCGCCACTCCGCGACGATGGCGTGGCGGGCAGCCTCCGTCATGCCGGTCAGGAAGTCCCAGTGGCCGGAGTTGTACTGGTCCTCCCATACCGATGCATCCATGCGGTCGTGCGGCCGCTTCTTCGATATGCGTTGCAGGAAGTGCTCGACCGGGGGGAACTGGCGCGCGCCGTGCAGCAGGACCGCCTTCAGCCGTTCCCTGTCCACCATGCCGCTACTTCCCCAGATGCGCGTCGAAGAAGGCGGCGATCTCCTCGAACGCCTCCCTCGTTTCCGGCGTGCGGTCGTCGCGGATGAAGTGCGCGTGGCTCTGGCCCTCGAACACCTGCAGCGCCGCCTCGACGCCGGCGGCGCGCAGCTTGCGGTGCACCCGCACGGTGTTGCTCAGCAGCAGGTCGCGGGTGCCCGTGGTCAGGATGGTGGGCGGGAAGCCGTGCATGTCGCCGTATACCGGGGACAGCATCGGGTCCTTGAGGTCGTGGCCCTGGGCGTAGAACTGGGCGGCGGCGTCGCAGAACCCGTCGGGCGAGACCAGCACGTTATCGACCAGCGCGTTGGTCTGGAACGTGTCGCCCACCTTGGTCACATCGGACATCGGCGTGCCCGGCGCGATGGCCGCCGGCAGCGGCAGCCCCTCGTTCTTCGCCCGCAGCACCATCTCCAGCGTCAGCGCCCCCCCGGCGGACGCGCCGAAGATCGCCATGTTCTTCGGGTCCGCCTGCTTCAGCGCCGCCTTCCACACCGTCATGGCGTCGTCGAGCGCCGCCGGGAAATAGGCGTCGGGCGGCATGCGGTAGTCCACCGCGATCACCCTGAAGTGCCCGAACCCCGCCATGAACACCGCCTCCGGCAGCGCCGCCTCGCCAGGGTTGAGCACGTAGCAGCCGCCGTGCACGTGGACCAGCAGGCGGTTGCGGTTCTCGGGCGGCATGGCTTCGGGCGTCAGGACGAACACCTTGACGCCATCCATCGTCGTGCGCTCCACCTTGACGTGCAGGCGCTCCAGCATGCCCGGCACGTTCGGCGCCAGGGTGGCGGCGCCGGCGTTGGCGAGCGCCCGCCAGCCCTCCGGGGTGGACGGCGGGCGGTCCCAGTTCTGCCGGAGCGGCAGGGCGATCAGCGCCTGCTCCTCCGGGCTGACGTCGCCGGGCACCGGCAGGCTGCGCGCCGGCACGTCGCGCGTCGGCAACGCCGTTTGCGCTATGGCGCCTGGTGCCAAGGCCCCGGATGCCACGGCGATGAGCAGGGCCGCGGCGGCGTGTCGGATGGAGGGTATCGGCATGGGCGCTCCTTCGGCCATTCAGCGTGCCGGGTCAACCGGCGGCAGGTCCACCCGCACGGTGTCCAGGAGGCCGGGCACGGCGGGGAAGCGGGCCAGCACCAGCGGGTCGTGCCCGGGGATCACGTGGTCCGGCCCGTCCGCCAGTTCCTCGCAAATGCGCCAGCCCTCCGCCATGGCGAGCACGTCGGCCACCAGGGGGAACGGGTTGCGGGTGCGGATGTTGGCCCAGTAGTGCGCGGCGTCCGACGCCAGCACGACCCAGCCGCGCGCCGTCCTGACCCGCACCACCTGGAGGCCGCCGGAGTGCCCGCCCACGAGGTGCAGCGTGACGCCGGGCGCGAGCGCGGCGGTGCCGTCATGGAAGCGCACGCGGTCGGCGAAGACGTGGTGGACGGCGCTCAGCACGTCGTCGAGATCGACCGGCAGGCGCAGCGCCCGGTGGCACATGGGCCGCCCGGTCGAGTAGGCCATCTCCTTGTCCTGAAGGTGAAACACGGCGGCCGGGAAAGCGTCGAGGCAGCCGGCGTGGTCGTAGTGCAGGTGCGTCAGCACCACGTCCATGACCGCGGCGGGGTCGATGCCCGCGGCGGCCAGGGCGGCGGCCGGGCTGCGCAGCAGGGTGCGCCCGCGCCGCGCCGCGGCGGCGGGGCCGAAACCGGTGTCCACCACGATGCTCCGCCCGCCGCCCCGGATCGCCCACACGAAGTAGTCGATCGGCATGGGCGAGGCGTGGTCGTCCGGCAGCAGGAGGTTGGCCGACGCCGGGCGGTCGGCCTGCGCGGCGTAGCGCAATGCCAAGATTTCATACGTGGGTGTCTCGGTCATGCCGCCGCGCGCTCCCTCGGCACAGTCTCCCATAATGCCGGACAATGCTCTAGCCTCCGCCGGGCCAGGGTTGGAGGACGCCGTGACGGCTAATTTGGGCGATCAAGGCACGCTGCCGACGGTCGGCTTCGTCGGCATCGGCAACATGGGCTGGCCGATGGCGGCGCGGCTGGTGGCCGCGGGGTTCGCGGTGCAGGCGGCGGATGGCCGCCCGGCGCAGGTGGGCGCCTTCGTGCAGCAGGTCGGCGGCGCGGCGGCGGACAGCCTGCCGACGCTCGCGGCGGCGAGCGACCTGATCATCACCATGCTGCCCACCAGCGCCGCCGTCGGCGCCGTGCTGGACGAGATCCTGCCGCACCTCCGGCCCGGCGCCCTCGTGCTCGACATGACCAGCGGCGAGCCGGCCGCGACCCGGCGCCTCGCCGCCCGCGTGGCGGAGGTGGGCTGCGCCATGGTGGACGCGCCGGTCTCGGGCGGGGTCGCGCGGGCGCGCACCGGGCAGCTCGCCATCATGGCGGGCGGCGACGATGCCGCCATCGAGCGCGCCCGCCCGGCGCTGGAGGCCATGGGCAGCTCCCTGCTGCGCACCGGGGCCGTGGGCACGGCGCATGCGATGAAGGCGCTGAACAACCTGGCGAGCGCCGGGTCGTTCCTGATCGGGATCGAGGCGCTGCTGATCGGCCAACGCTTCGGCCTGGACCCGGGCGTCATGGTCGATGTGCTGAATGCCTCCACCGGCATGAGCAACAGCTCGCAGAAGAAGTTCCGCCAGTTCGTGCTGTCCCGCCGCTTCGACAGCGGCTTCGGGCTGGACCTGATGGTGAAGGACCTCGGCATCGCGCTCGGCGTCGCCCGCGACACCGGCACCGCCGCTCCGTTCGCGGCGCTGTGCCGGGAGCTGTCGGCCGCGGCGCAAGCCCTGCTCGGACCCGGCGCCGACCACACGGCGTTCGCCAAGCTGTCGGAGCGCCTGGCCGGCAGCGAGCTTACCCTGGACGAAAGCCCAGATGCGCCCGCAGCCGGAGCTTGAGCGCCACGCCGTCCCGCATCGGCAAGGCCCGCGGCACCTCGTCGGGCGCGATGCGCAGGACGGCGAAGCGCGGGCCGCCCGTGTTCGCCGAGAAACCGGGCCGGATCAGCGCGATGCCATCGAGGTCCGAGGCCTCCGCCACCGAGGCGAAGCCCGCCGCCTTTGCCACGCCGCACAGCTCCACGCCCAGCGCGGTGTGGCTCGCCTGCATCCCGGTCTCGCCGTAGCGGCCGTTGTCCAGCACGGCGATGCCGAGGTTCGGGGGCCGGCGCGCGCCGACCGTGGCCAGCCCGCCCAGGCCCATCAGCATCTCGCCGTCCCCGGTGACGACCAGGACCGGGCGCGTCGGCTGCGCCAGGGCGAGGCCCAGCCCAACCATTGCAGCACCACCCATCGCGCCCCAAAGGTAGAAATTGCCGTCATGGTCGCCGGCCGCGAACACGTCGTAGCTCGGCGACCCCAGGCCGCTCACCACCAGCATGTCCCCGCGCCCCTGCAGCAGTTCCCGCACCGCGGCCCGGCGGTCCAACGCGCTCACTTCGCCACCCACAGCTTGCGCCCCAGCATGCGCTGCGACAGCAGCACCGCGACCGCGCCGTCGCCGTCGAACGCCGCCGCGGCTGCGGCCTCGACGGCTGGCGCCGCTTCCGCCGCCTGCTCCGCCCGCAGCACCGTCACCCCCATGGCCGCCAGCACCGGGGGCGTCCCGGCACCCATGGCGACCTGCCACGGGTTGAACTCCGCCCACTCCCCGCGCATCGTCACCACCGCCAGCAGCGGAAAGCGGCAGCTCGCCATCAGGGACAGCATGTTGACGCAGTTGCCCACGCCGCTCGACTGCATCAGCAGCACGGCGCGCTGCCCGCCGAGCCAGGCGCCGGCCGCCATGGCGACGCCCTCCTGCTCGGTGGTCAGCACGGTGGCGGCGACGGCCGGGTCGGCATGCAGCAGCTCGATCAGCCGCGACAGCCCGGCGTCCGGCACGTAGAACGCCTGCTGGATGCCAGCTTGCCTCAGCACGGCGTGGACCTCGGTTGGCCAGGAGAGTGGGGGTTCGTGCATCGGTGGCCTCGACAAGGTCTGCCCACGCGCTTCCTATCACGGCGGCGCGGGTGTGGCGTGGGCCGCGCTGCGTCCGGCTGCGGCCGGCGTTGCGGGCTGGGCTGCTGGCCAGGACGGAGACGGACATGACAAAGACAGGCAGCCGGCGCTTCTCGATCGCCGTGCTGCTGGTCAGCGAGGTCGCGGCCATGTCCACCTGGTTCGCCACCACGGCATCGCTGCCGGCCATCCGGACGCAGGTCAAGCTCTCGCCGTTCCACGAGGCGCTGCTCACCAGCAGCGTGCAGGGCGGCTTCGTCGCGGGCACGCTGTGCAGCGCCCTGCTGAGCCTGCCGGACCGCCTCGACCTGCGGCGCCTGTTCGCGGCGGGCGCTGGGGTGGCCGGGGCCGCCCAGGTCCTCATCCTGTTCTGCGAACCCGGCTCGGCTTCCATCCCCGCGCTGCGCTTCTTGACCGGCGCCTGCATGGCCGCGGTGTATCCGGTGGGCATGAAGCTCGCGGCCACCTGGGCGGCCGGCGACCTTGGCCTGCTGGTGGGGCTGCTGGTCGCGGCGCTGACGCTCGGCTCGGCGTTCCCGCACCTGATCGCGGCGGCGGGCGGGCTGGACTGGCGCTGGCCGGTCGCCGCCGCCGCGGCGGGCGCGCTGCTGGCGGCCGGGCTGATCCGGCTCGCGGGCCTCGGCCCAAACCTGCCCGCCTCAGCACCGCTCCGCCCGGGCAACGCCTTGGAGGCCTGGCGCAACCGCGGCGTGCGGCTCGCCAACCTGGGCTATCTCGGCCACATGTGGGAGCTGTATGCGATGTGGGCGTGGATCGGCGCGTTCCTCGCCGCGAGCCTCCGCTTTCGCTACGGAGATACCCCGCCGGTCGGCCCGGAACTCGCGGCGTTCGCCGTCGTCGCGGTGGGCGCGCTCGGGGCCATGGGTGGCGGCTGGGCGGCGGACCGCTATGGCCGGGCGAATGTCACCATCGCCGCCATGGCGGTGAGCGGCCTGTGCGCCGCCGGCATCGGCCTGCTGTTCGGCGGCCCGGCCTGGCCGCTGCTGGCGGTGAGCCTGGTTTGGGGCGTGGCCGTCATCGCCGACTCCGCCCAGTTCTCCGCCGCCATCGCCGAACTCAGCGAGATGTCGCTCGTCGGCACCATGCTGACCGTGCAGACCTGCCTGGGCTTCCTGCTCACCCTGGTGAGCATCCAGCTCATCCCGGTGGTCGTCGGCTGGGTGGGTTGGCGGTTCGCCTTTGCGCTGCTGGCGGTTGGGCCGTTCCTCGGCATCGTCGCCATGGCCCGCCTGCGCCGCGCCTGACCCTCGACACGCCGGGCCGGCCAACTCAGATTCCCGGCCACGAGAGATTGCCCAGGAAGACGCCCATGCCCGGCAAGCCTATCAGCGTCGGCCAGATCGTGCTGAGCTTCAACACGATCATGGAGTCCGAAGTCCCCGCGATCCTGCGCACCCGGGAGGGCGTGGGGCTGGAGCGCAGGCAAGCGGCCTAGGGGCTCCCGATGCAGACTACAGGCAGGCCCGCCCGATGAGGCGTGAACTGGCGAGGAAGCGTTGGAACAACATGAACGCAAAAACTTATGCGGAACCGTCGCGCGAGCAGGCCGAGGCCATCGCCGGCAACGTCCGCCTGCTCACCGGAGCCTTCACCGACTTGTCGGGCGAGAGCCTGCCGCCAAGTCGGACAGGGGTGGTTTTTCTTGACGGCTTCATCAATCGCCAACGCAAACCCGGCAACAAGGCTCAGCGTGACGAGCTCGCCGACATGGCTGCGTGCTATCTTGGCGAGGCGCTCATCACGGAGATCGGCGGTCGCTGGGTTCAGGACCCCGACAATGGTCTCGGTGTTGAACTGGCGCCCAAGCTGGTGGTGTTTCCGTTCGCCAAGGCCGCCAAGCATTTTGCATGCGGGACCGAGGACTCGGTGTTGTCGTTCTTCGAGATTGCCGAGTTGCTAGCAGCCGAGCAGCGCCGTGCCGCCCCGAGCTGAAAACCTCCTGAACTGAACCCTTGGCGGCAGCGCGTCAGGCGGAGCCTCCCACTGCGCGGCGCAAATCTGCTACGCCCAGAGCTGGGCCGGGCAGCGCCGCGCCGCGCAGCACCCGGCAAGGCGCGTCCGCCTCGCCCAGCCCGTCCAGCACCATCAGCGCGCCCTCGAACCCTGCCGTGCCGCCATACAGGCTTGTGGTGATCACGGTGGGGATTCCGGCGCCCCGGGCGGCCTGCAGGCCGTTCGGCGTGTCCTCGAACGCGACGCACTGCCCGGGCGCAAGCTGCAGACGGTCAAGCACGAACCGATAGATGTCCGGCGCGGGCTTCTTGGCCGCCACCATGTCCCCGGCGCCGATGCAGTCGAACAGCCCGGCCGCCCCGTCGCCGAGCGTCGTCCGCAGCAGCGCCGAAACGTTCGCGGGCGTCGTGGTGGTGGCGATGGCGAGCCGCAGGCCGCCCGCCCGCGCCTCATGCAGCAGGCGCGAAACGCCGGGGCGCAACGCGATGGCGCCTGCTTTGACCGACGCCACGTAGCGCGCGGTCTTGCCGGCGTGCAGGCGGGCGATGGCAGCGTCGTCGATGGACTCGCCGCGCATGTCCGCATGGCGGCGGATGCGCTCCTTGCCGCCGGTCACGTCCAGCAGCCTGCCATAGAGCGCCTGGTCCCAGTGCCAGGCGAGGCCGGCGTCCGCAAAGGCCGCGTTGAACGCATGGCGGTGCCACTCCTCGGTTTCCGCGAGCGTGCCGTCCACGTCGAAGATCAGCGCCTCAAGCGGCATGGCCGGGTCCCTGGGCGGGCGGTCCGGCCGACGCGATGCGGGCGTGGTGCTGGCTGAGGTCCTCAATCACGGTCTGGCCCACCTCGATCAGGAAGCTGCGCAGGCGCGCCTGCACCGGCAGCAGCGGCAGCGTCCGGCGCTGCACGATGTACCAGGACCGCATCAGCGGGAAGCCCTCGACCGG